>PLUH01000014.1 GCA_003164825.1 Hyphomicrobiales bacterium | reverse complement strand
CTTCCGGAGGAGAATCCACAAGAAACGCTTTCCGCACTGAACGCTTTCTTCAAGCCCTGATTCAAGGCCATTTCCGAAGGCTATGATCCGACTATCGGCATTATGCATGAGGGCAGCGACGGGGCGTCGAAATTCATATTCGATCTGATGGAGACAGAGCGGCCAAAGGTCGACCGTGCGGTGTTGGATTTCGTCAAAGATCACGTTTTCGATCCGGCGGATTTTGTCATTCGCAGCGACGGGGTTTGCCGGCTTAATCCTGAAACGGCGCGCATGCTCGTGGCGAGGGTTTCGACATAGAAAGTCAGCGACCGTCCGGCCGGAGTCGACGTAAGCGGACGTAGCGACCGGCCTTGGACATCGCAATGGGCGGACAGCGCGCCTGCAAATCGCTAAACGCCGCTTGAGCTTCCGGATGAAGCATCTCGGCTAACGGCGGCAGCATTTCCGCAATCACGGACACAAGAGCGTGGTCCTTCGGCGGCTCTCCTCCGTTCGCCCAATTCGGCATGCCCTACGAGCGGCACTCGTACATGAATACGCCCGATATGGAGCAAGCTTGGATCCGCGGCTGTGGAAGGAGCCCGATCGCTTCGACCCGGCACGCTACTTTGAGTGTGCCGACGGCGCCGAGATCGATGAGGCGAAAAAATGCAAGCAGATCGGGCTTCCATCTGCCCTTCGATATTACGACCCTTCCCGTTAGCGAAGGGCACAAGACCGGCATCACCAACAGCGGCTTCGGCCGCCAAAACCTGCATTGCGCGCTGCTTCGCGTGTGGCCAAATTGTGACACTGATGCTAATTATGGGCGAAACGGCGTCAAAAGCTTGACCTTACGGAGCCGCCAGCGCAGCTTAGTTTTCTAGGTGAATCTACCTTAGGTGAATTTCAGATCGCCGAGGCGGGCAATGCTTTACCCGCGCCGATTGTTGATTATTATTTTTGGGCTCGGCGCATTCGCGGCGTGCGGCGGTGCTCACGCGCAGCAGAACATCGGTTCCACGGCGCTGGCGGAAAACAAGGTCTCGCGCGAACTCGCCGGTGCGGCAGCTCCGCTCAATTCCGGAGACCCGGTCTTTCGAAACGAAGGCGTCAGCACTGGCGAGGACTCGAAGGCGAAGCTGATCTTCCTCGATTCGACGAATCTGGCGATCGGGCCGATATCGCACGTGACTCTCGACCGCTTCGTCTACGTCGGCGAGACGAACGGGCAGGAGATGTCGGTCAATCTCGCCAGAGGCATTTTCCGCTTCACCACCGGCGCCCTCGACAAGAACGCCTATCGGATCTCGACTCCGACCGCCGTGACCGGGGTGCGNNCCCGCGCAAAGCCGGAATCACCTTCGAGGAGCAGGTGCGCAACTGCACGAAGCCCACAGGCGGCTTCGGCGGGCCGCGTTGCGATTGCGTTAATCTCAACAACGCCGGTCAGACCGCGCGGGTCACGAAAACGGCCGCCGGCAACGAGGCAGGCCTGACCTCGACGCCGGTCGATTTTGCTTCGCTTTGCGCCGGGGACGCCGCGCTCTGCACGGGAAGCAGATACGCGGCCTCGTCCACAAGGCTCGCAGGCGCGATCATAGGGAAGTTCCCGTCGNNGCGGCCATTAGGAACGATCGGAACATGGCGCGCGGCGCCTCGCGCCCTGGCCGCTTTTGTGGCGCTCGCCTTGTCCTCTGGCGCCGCGTTCGCCATGTGCACTGGGACCGCGGGCGTCAACATCGTGGCCTCGGACGGCGAGACTTGCAACGCCCTCGGAACCTACACGTCGACAACCGTCCCCGCCGGACAAGCGACGGGGGCCGGCTCGGTCCTCACCTGGCCGGGCGGGGGCTCGGTCTCGTTCTCCACCTCCGCGGACGACACCCCCGCGGTTCAGGCGGACACCGGCGGCTCGGTCATCCTCAATGTGACGGCGCCCTATGCCGGCACGGTGACGACGACCGGCGCGGGCAGCATCGGCCTCTATGCGACAGGCTCGGGCTCGACCGAGGAGGGAACGGTCGCCTCGTCGATCGCCGTCGAGAACTTCACTATCTCTACCCAGAACCTCGGGGACTACAGTATCCCCATCTACGCTACTCAAGGCGGTCAGATCACAGTAACGGGCGGCTCGGCGACTAGCGCCGGCGACAGCTCGTTTGGCGCCGCGGTCGTGGGCGGCGGCACGATCAACCTCAACGGAACGACGATACTAACGACCGGAGACGGTGCAGCGGGGATAATCATCAACGGAGCCGGCGGCGTCATCAACGCGACGGGCGTGAGCATCACGACCCATGGCAACGTGGACACGAGCCTCAGCAACTATGCTGACGGCGCCTACAACGGTCCGTATGGCGCTACCTACCCCATAGGGGGCACGCTGACCATCACCAACTCGACGATCACGACAACGGGGATGTACGCGGACGGCGTGGTCACCAGCGGCGGCGGCATAACGAAGCTGACGGACGTCATGATCACGACATCGGGCCCTAACGCTCAGGGCGTCATCGCCGCGAGCGGCGGCGTGACGACGATCAGCGGCGGGTCGGTGACGACTTCGGGCGACGGCGCGGAGGGACTTCTGGCGAGCGGCCCGGGATCGGGCATCACGACCTCGAGCGGGACGACGATTTCGACCACGGGCTTAGAAGCCCTCGGAGTCATCGCCCAGGGCGGCGCCTCAGTCACGATCTCTGGCGGCTCGGTCTCGACGACAGGCGACGCGTCGAAGGGGCTCTCTGTGTTCGGCGTCGGGTCCTCGCTGACCGCCTCCAATGTCACGGTGACGACCAGCGGCACGATCAGCACGGTCGACGGCTTTCACGCTTACGGGGTTTATAACGGCTACGCGGCTGGAAGTTCGTACGCCAGCGGCGGGACGGCCACGCTGACCAATGTGGCCGTCAATACGTCCGGCGCCAGCTCGAGCGGCGTCGTGACCGGCAATAGTGGTTCGACAACGATTACCGACAGCTCGATAACGACAACGGGGACGGGCGCCTACGGCGTTCAGTCGTTCAGCGCGGCGAGCAGCTCGCTGAGCGGGGTCTTGATCAACACGTCCGGAAGCGCGGCGTTTGGAC
>PLUH01000016.1 GCA_003164825.1 Hyphomicrobiales bacterium | reverse complement strand
AGACTTTTGCTCGCGCGGATTCAGGCCGAAAATCGGGGAGTTTTGAGAGATTGTCGGCTGGCCGGACTCGACCCGAAGCGGAGTTCGTCGGCGACCTATTGAACGGCAGGAGTCGACGTCAAGCCGACGTCGCGGATCGCGGCGGTGGACCGCAGTGGGAGTACGCCGCCGTTCGCCTTGGCCGGTCCCAAAATTCGAGAAGCGCGGATCGGCGTGGTGCTCATTGACATACTGAGCCTTTACCGCCTTCCAGGCCGCGATCGTCCTGCCGGCATCCGGGAGGGCAATGAGCGCCGGAGCGGCTTCCTGGGCCTGTCCTTGTCGTGATCATCGGCTCGACGTTATTTGGGATCTGGCCTTGACGATCCGAATCGGCTTTATCTGACGGCCTGAGTCTTCAGGTCGCCGAACGAGCCAGAGATTGCATCGACGGTTTTCCTGAAACTTCGTGAGGAGAGGACAGATGCCGGCGTCAAGGAAGCCACCGCGGAAGGGCCCCGCTACGCCATCCTCAAAGAGCGCGTCCGCGGCGGTGAAGCTTCCTGATCGGCGCGCGATGGAAAGTTTCATGTCGGCGATCGGTGCGCCCCGGGCCAAGAGCGCCAGAGACAAAGCTCAGGACGTCATGTACCAAGCATGGGATCAGGCCGAGCCGAGCAAACGCATAGCCCTCGCAAACAAGGCGCTCACGATCTCGCCGCTCTGCGCGGACGCCTATGTTCTGCTCGCCGAAGAAAAGGCCAAATCTGCAAAGGAGGCGTTGGAGTACTACCGCAAGGGCCTCGACGCGGGCAGTCAGGCGCTTGGGACCAAAGCGTTCAATGAGTATGCCGGGCATTTCTGGGGCTTCCTCGAAACCAGGCCCTATATGCGCGCGCGGGCAGGTCTAGCTGCGACGCTCGACGCGCTCGGGGACGTTGAAGCCGCGATCGGTCATTATCGCGATATGTTGAGGCTGAATCCAGGCGACAATCAGGGCATCCGTTACCTTCTTGCCCGTTGTTTCATGAAAAGCCGGGATATCGAATCGCTTAGGCAACTGCTCAAGCAGTTCGACGAGGATGGCACGGGGCTCTGGCTATATACGCGGGCGCTTATCTCCTTCAGGGACAATGGAGCTGAAGATAAGACGGCGGCGGAACTGGCGAGGAAGGCTTGCAAGGCCAACAGGCACGTCCCCGCCGTTCTAGCTGGCGCGAAGGCAATGAAATCATCGATGAACGGCTACCTCACGATCGGAGGCGAGGACGAGGCTGCTCACTACGTCGATGAATGGGGGTTCGACTGGGTTACTACGCCAGGCGCGGTTGACTGGCTCACGAAGATTGCGGCTGATATGGCGTCGACCCAGATGGACAGACGATCCATGCATTGATCATGGCGTCCTCGGTTCACAATCCCCGATCGGATTGTTTCCCCCGACGAATGGCTGACGCCCAGTCATCATCATGAAAACCTCAATGCTCATTCTATCTTTGGAGCATTGCCATCGTCCGCGAAATAGCCAAAACCCGAATGACTGCTCTTTGCGCACAGGGGACGGCTGGAGTCGACGTTGAGCGGACATCGCGGGTCGAGGCCTTGGACGTCGCAAATGGGCGGAAGTGCGCCTCCGAGGGTCGCCTTGGGAGGGACCGCGGTCCAGGTCATAGCCATCATTCGATTGCCGGCCCGAAATGGGCATTACCGCCCGAAGCGGGAGCTCCCCGGCGGCGGCAGGCGTAGCGCTCCTTGACTAGCGAGCGTGACGCCCGCCACGGTCGTCGGGTGCAATTTGTGATCCCGTCGGGCAGGCATTCAGGTCCCGGAACCCGCTCGGCCGGTTTGGCGTCGCGACGCCCACCCGGCGACGCCGCGCCTCATTGCGGCTGTGCGGTTTCGACTTTCGACACGCAAAATAGTTCGATACGTTAACGATCAGCTTTGCAGATACGTCCTGCGCAATCAGGGGAAAGGCGTACGAGTGGATGGTCGTATCTTGCCTACCCGATCGCGTAAGAGTGCGTTTCATCGTCGTGTTGGTCGCGGCCTTGTTCGCGTGCAGCCACTGGGATAGCGCCATGGCTTTCGACTTCTTCGGACTTTGGAGTTGGGACGAAAGCCCGCCGCCCGTCTCGCGGACAGCGATCTCCTATGCCGTCACGGTCGACGTCGCTGGCGGTGACAAGGGACTGAAGAGCGCGGTCCAGGACGCCTCCTCGCTTTACATGCTGCGCAACGATGCTCCCCCCGATGGCGACGCGCTCGCCCGACGCGCGCAAAGCGATTTCGGTCCGATCATCGACGCGATGTGGGGGGCGGGCTATTATGACGCGACGATCTCGATCTCGGTCGACCGCGCCAGCCTCAGCATCCTGTCAAGCGACATTGCCGGCTTCGCCCATGCCGCCGAAAACTACCGCAACCGAGCGGCCGCGCCGGTGACCATCGCCGTCACTCCAGGCCCGCTATTCACTCTCCATTCGATCCGCGTGCTCGGCCCGAACGGCGGGGAGCTTTCGGAAACCGAACTGCCAGCGCGGATCGTCCGCCTCAAGCCCGGGGACCCCGCGGCGGCCGCCGAGATGCCCGCGGCGCAGGCTCGGATCGTCGACTATTTCCGCACGGAGGGGCGGCCGCTCGCGAAGGTCGCGTCGGTCGCGCCCGTCGTCGATCACGCCGCCCATGTGATGGACGTGACGTTCACGGTCGATCCGGGGCCTATCGCCCCATTTGGCCAAGCGACAATGAATGGCCCGAAAGACTTCGATCCGGCCATCGCACGCTCCTTTCTTTACATCTATCCCGGCGATCCCTATTCGCCGCAGGCGATCGAAGACGCCCGGAACACAATCCGCCAGATCCCGGCGGTGGGTGGGGTGCGGATTACCGAGGGGACGTCGCTCGACGCCTATGGGCGCCTGCCATATACGGTCAACGTCGAGGATCGGCTCCCCTACGCCGTCGGCGCGTCGGCGAAATATTCGACCACCAACGGTCCTGCAGGCCAGGTCTATTGGGAGGACCGCAACGTTTTCGGCGGCGCCGAGCGGTTGCGTCTTCAGGCCGACGTCTTCTACGCGCCGCCCTGGTATGTGACTTCGCAGGACATCCGAAGCTATTCAATCGATGACATCGGATGGCGTTTCTCCGCGAGCTTCCTCAAACCCGCGTTGTGGGGAACGCCGAACGACCTTT
>PLUH01000319.1 GCA_003164825.1 Hyphomicrobiales bacterium | reverse complement strand
AGCCCCAGGCGACCGCGTCGTGGCGGGCCGTGCCGCCGCGCCGCTGCCAGACGCCGCCGTTGGGCAGATAGCGGGAGTCGAGCGATTGGGTCATCAGCGGCAAGCGCTCGCGGACTTCGTTTGGACCCCAGAGTTCGGCGTCGACGCCGTTGAGCTGCATGGCGTTGGCGACCCGGGCGGCGATCTCGAGCTGGGCTGGCGTGTGGGACACGTTGAGGATGCCGCGCTGGCTCAGCATCACATTGAAATTGAGCTCGCGCGACAGGCCCTCGTAGAGCCTCAGCGCGAGGTCGTAGAGAGCGACCGATTCGGGATAGAAATAATTCGACCGCACGATCGTCGTGTTGCGGCCGGTGTTGCCGCCGCCGAGCCAGCCCTTTTCGATCACGCAGACGCGGGTGCGATTGTGGGTCTTGGCGAGGTAATAGGCGGTCGCGAGGCCATGTCCGCCGCCGCCGACGATGACGAAATCATACGCCGGCTTGGGCTTCGCCTTGCGCCAGGCTACCGGCCAACCTTTCTGGCCGGCGAAGCCCTGTTGCAAGAGAGCAAAGGCGGAATAGCGCGCGCTCATGGGCGCCCTCGCGAAGAGCCGAAATCAGGGACATGCGCGTGGCGCGCCGCATAGGCGCGCAGGGCGTCGACTTCCCTTTCGCTCGCGGCGACGCCGGTGAACGCCTTGAGATAATGCGGGGTGAGATTGAGCCGCGCCTCGATCGGCTCGTTGAGGTCGAGCGCGTAATAGCCGATCTGCATGTAGTAGAGCACCCGAGCCCGCACCAACGCGTCCTCGTCGTCATAGCCGAAGCGGACGAAGAGGCCCTTGAGCGCCTCCGTCCTGACGCGATCGGAACGATCGAGGGCCTTGCGCACGCCGGCCGAGCGGCGCGCCCATTCCCGAACGGCGAAATCGAGCCGCGGGCTGAAGATGGCGGGGTTGACCCAGCAGCGAAAGACGTTGCAAACCGCCTCATTGACGGTCCCAGCCGACTCGTCCGCCTGGCCGACGATCGAGCGGGTGTTGAGGCGGTCCCAGCGGTCGAGCAGGGTGTCGAGAAGCTCGTCGCGATTCTTGAAGTACCAGTAGAAGCTCGACCGCGACACGCCGAGCCGTCCGCTCAGGTTGAGCACCGTGACATGCGCGACCCCGTCGACGGCAAGCACGCTCAGCGCCAGATCGAGCCAGTCGTCGCGCGTCGCCTTGACGTTCCCCAATTGCGCCGGCCGTTCCGGCGGCGCGCCCGAAGCCAAGGGCGGGACTGCGGAATCCGTCATCGGTCAGCTCGCCGCCGGCGCTTGGCTGGTCATGCCCGCATCGCTTTGCCGAGGGGATCGTACGGCGAGGGCGCGATGACCCGCGCCTTCCGCTCGGCGCCGACGATGTGGACGCTGAGCTCCGAGCCGACCTCTCCGGCTTCCGGCGCGACCAGGGCCATCGCCAGGCTTTTGCCGACGGTATGGCCATAGCCGCCCGAGGTCACAAAGCCGGCCATGGTCCCCGAACGCCAGACTGGCTCATAGCCGGTCGCGTCCGCGTCGACGGCGTCGACCTCGAGCGTGACCAGCTGCCGGTCCGGCGGCGGACCCTTGCTCTCCATGAGCGCCGCCTTTCGGCCGATGAACTCGCCCTTGTCCCAGGCGATCCAGCGGTCCATGCCGGTCATGCGCGGGGTATAGGCCTGCGTGAACTCGGCGGACCAGATGCCGAAACTCTTTTCGAGCCTGAGCGACAGCAGGGCGTTGTAGCCATATTCCCTGACGCCGAGCTCGCGCCCGGCCTCGAGCAGGGTCCGGCGCAGGCCGGCGTGCTCGAGCGCGCGGCAGTTGATTTCGTAGCCGAGTTCGCCGGTCACCGACAGGCGCGCGACCTTCGCCCGCACCAGGCCGACGTCCAGCGCCGTCGCGCCCATGAACGGCAGGGCGGCGTTCGACACGTCCTGATGCGTGACGCGAGCGAGCAACTCGCGCGATTTCGGGCCGGACAGCGAGAAGCCGATCACGTCGTCGGAAATATCGCGCACGCTGACCCCGTCGCGCGCATGGTCAGCGAACCAGCGCATATGCCACTGGCGGAGGTAGTAAGAGCCCTCGATCCAGAATGTCCCGTCGCCCCAGTTGATGATTGTGAGGTCGCCCTTGAGCTTTCCGGTCTCAGACAGCATCGGCGCGAGCTTGGCGCGGCCGGGCTTCGGCAACCGGGCGACGGTCATCCAGTCGAGCCAGCGCTCGGCCTCCGGGCCGGTCACTTCGTAGCGCGAGAACGAGGCGATATCGAGCAGGCCGACGCCCGCCCGCAGCATGCGGCATTCGGCGCCGACGATATCGAAGGCGTTCGACCGCTTGAGGGTCGGCTTCTCCTCGAATCCCGGCGGCGCGAAATAGATTGGAACCTCGAGTCCCCAGGAATTGCCCCAGTGACAGCCCGCGGCGGTCATCGCGTCATAGGCCGGCGTCATCTTGAGCGGGCGGCCGGCGGGCAATTGCTCGTTGGGATAGGTCATCACGAAACGGCGGGCGTAGAACTCGCCGGTCGTCTGTTTGATGAATTCGCGATTGGACGCGTAGGCGCCGTAGCGGGCGATGTCGAGGCCGTAGACGTCGGTCGACGCCTCGCCATGGATCATCAATTCGGCGAGCGACTTGCCGACGCCGCCGCCCTGCAGAAACCCGGCCATGACGCCGCAGGCGAGCCAGTAGCCGCGCTTGTCCGCGATCGGGCCGACGAGCGGATTGCCGTCGGGCGAGAAGGTGAAGGCGCCGTTGACCCATTTGCGCACGCCGGCGGTCTGCAACACCGGATAGCGGCGGTGAACGAGCTCGAGCTCGTCGGCGATCCGATCGATGTTCTCCTGCAGAAGCTCGACGCCGTAGTCCCACGGCGCGCCGTCGATCGACCAGTGCTGGGGATGGGTTTCGTAGATGCCGACCAGCATCCCCTTCTGGTCCTGCCGCATGTAGGTGAACCCCTCGAGGTCGACGACCATCGGCAGTTCGGTCGTGGACGCCGCGATCTCGGGGATCGTCTCGGTCAGAAGGTAGTGGTGCTCGAGCGGCGACAAGGGGAGGTCGAGCCCGACCATCCGGCCGACCTGCTTCGCCCACAAGCCACCGGCGTTAACAACATGCTCGGCGTTGATGGTCCCCGCTTCGGTGACGACGTCCCAGGACGAATCCGGGCGCTGGTTCAGTTCCAGCACCCGATTGTGCTCGATCACGGCCGCGCCGCGCTTCTTGGCGGCGCCGGCGTAAGCCCAGACCGTCCCCGTAGTGTCGACATAGCCCTCGCGGTCGGCCCACATGCCCCCAAGCACGCCTTCGACGTTGATGATCGGGCAGCGGGCCTTGATCTCTTCCGGCGTCACCAGGCGCACATCGTCGATGCCGATCGCCTGGAACCGGCGATAGGACGACTGAAGCCATTCCCAGCGTTCCGGGGCAGAAGCGACATGAATGCCGCCGGTCATGTGCATGCCGATCGACTGGCCCGATTCGGCCTCGACGTCCTTCAGGAGGTCGATCGTGTAGGCTTGCAGGATCGCCATGTTGGGGTTGGCGTTGAGCGCGTGGAAGCCGCCGGCAGCGTGCCAGGACGATCCTGCGGTCAGGACCGAGCGTTCCACCAGCGCCACGTCGCTCCAGCCGTATTTGGTCAGATGGTAAAGAACTGAGGCGCCAACGACGCCTCCCCCGATAACGACAACGCGATACTGCGATTTCATGCCCGGGGCGCCTTAACGGAATAGCCATTCAATGCATGGTAGCCAACTGTTCGGCGTCCGTCTAGACAATCATGTCCAGACGGGCATCGAACGGTTCGTTTTGTCGGCAGTGTGGCTTTTGTCGCCTTGTCGCCGGAGGCCGAATATGAGTATTGGATGACTGATCCGCGTTCACCGCGACGCCTGCGAGCGCCTGGGTCGGATTCACGTGCTCCAAAGGCCGTCGCCAAGGCGGTGAACGAGTGTCTGATGGCCGCGGTTCATGAACGGTGCTGGACCGGGGCGCGGGCGGCGTCGCGAACGCGACGCCGAACAGGGGGCGAGGGGGATTGCGTGTTCATTCGAGACGTCTTCACGCGAGACTTGGCTGAAAATCGGAGAGCCTGACGGAGCACATCAACGGAGACCAAAAGTTGTTCGTACGTGTTCATGCGTTCTGAAGCAAAGGGGTGGTATGAGGCGGAGCGGGGCTTTGACGCTCGGTGCGGTCCTGATGCTTGGCGGCGTAACCGGCGGCTGGGGCGACGAGCTATCGGGCTCCGTCGGCGCGGGCGGCCCGTCTTCCGGCGGGTTCTCTTGGCCCGCGCTCCCAGACGAGTGGAATTGGAGTGATTTGCCGGTGCG
>PLUH01000233.1 GCA_003164825.1 Hyphomicrobiales bacterium | reverse complement strand
GTCAGGCCGGCAGCCGGATCGGCTTTCGCCGAAGGACTTCGGGATTGAGCACGGTGTCGGGCGTCTCCCCTGCCAGCATGGCCAACGCGCTCGAGGTCGCCGAGACGGTCATCCGTCGGATCGATTCGTGGCTGACGCCGGCGACGTGGCAGGAAAGCAGCAGGTTCGGCACGCCGTCGAAGGTTCCTGCCGGTGGCGGCTCCTCGTCGAATACGTCGAGCCCTGCGCCGCCCAGACGCCCCTCGCGGAGGGCCGCAAACAGGGCCGCCTGATCGACCAATGGTCCGCGCGACGTGTTGATGAGCAGCGCTCCGAACTTCATTCTCGCGATTCCGGCCGCATCGACAATGTGATGGGTCTTTGGAACCAGCGGCATGTGAATCGAAACGATGTCAGATCGCTCGAGCAGTTCGGCCAGCGTGGCGACCTTGGTCGCGCCATTCAGCAACGGGACGAATCGGTCGAAATAGATGACCTTCGCGTCGAAGCCCAAGAGGCGGCGCAGCACGACTTTGCCGATACCGCCCGCGCCGATGAGGCCAACGGTTTTTCCCGGCAATTCCGACCCGGTCATCGGGCCGACCCGCTCCCATCGGCCGTTGCTCGCACAAAGGTGCTGGGGCACCAGCTTCCGAAGCAGCGCCAGGATAAAACCGAGCGTATGATCGGCGACCGTTTCGGCGTTGGCGCCCGAAGTTACGGACACGGCAATGTCACGGCGGGTCGCCGCCTCCATGTCAACGGAATCGACCCCCACGCCAACGCGCGAGATAATTCGCAATTGCGGGTTGGACTGCATGACCCGGTCGGTGAAAGGATCCGCAGACGCGATGGCCGCGATGCATCCTTTCAGCATTCCGATCAGCTCTTGTTCGCTGCGCGCGCCCCTCCGCGGCCACAGCACGGGCTCGAATCCGCCCTTGACCAATCGAGCGCCGGTTTCCGGGTCGTCGATCGAATAATCCGGCCAGCTCACAAATACTTTGGCTCGCGACATGGACACCTCAGGGCCGGGCGAAAACAGCGCGAGAGCGCGGTCTCTCGCGCTTCTCGTGAAACGGATCGGCGACCGTCACTGCGACGGATTGGGGCAGCGGTTCGCGGATCGGCGGTGATCGGGCGGGACTGCCGGCATGTTTCGGCGAGGCCGCTTTGGAACGGGTAACGAGCCGAATCGGACCATGCTTCGGGACCCGTCGCCGATTCATCTTAGCATACAACTACGTCTGAAACTGAACAAAGCTGGATTACGGGAAAATCTCGCCGAAATTTGGGCCGCAAAGGAGTATTTCAACCCGGCTCTTGACCCCGATGTGTATTATGTATACAAAAGTCCGGGTAGCCGTACGGGCGCGGAGCTTCCCGGGCAAGTTGGATTCGCGGTCGTCGTAGATCGCCACCAGTGCAAACAAAGCCAGGGGAATTGTGCGGGCCGCCGCGTATAGGGCGAAAACTTGCGAAGCGCGCCCGGGTGTGCCGGCGCCCGGAAGAACGGACTGCGGACTCACCAGCCCGGCGAGCAAAAAAGCCGCTCGCCACGAGAACATTGATGCCGGCTATGATTGAGGCGCCGCGCATTGCCGCAGCTCTGGAAACGCTTGTCATCATCGGCTCCGGGGCTTTGCGGCGTATCTAGCACATCCGGCTCGCGCCCCGCCTTGACGACACGCCGTTCGCCCTCGCCCTTGCTGGCGGGCGCACGAAAATGCGATTATGACGTCTTGCCGGCGCCTTAGGGCCGGCGCATTTCCTTGTCTAAAAGGCGTCCGATGCCTCCCTATCGCTCCCGCACTTCGACCCACGGCCGCAACATGGCGGGGGCGCGCGGCCTGTTGCGCGCGACCGGCATGCGCGACGGGGATTTCGGCAAGCCGATCATCGCGGTCGCCAATTCCTTCACCCAGTTCGTGCCCGGCCACGTGCACCTGAAGGACCTCGGCCAACTGGTCGCGCGCGAAATCGAGGCCGCCGGCGGCGTCGCCAAGGAGTTCAACACCATCGCTGTCGATGACGGGATCGCGATGGGCCACGACGGCATGCTCTACTCGCTGCCCTCGCGCGAGATCATCGCCGATAGCGTCGAATACATGGCCAACGCCCATTGCGCCGACGCTTTGGTGTGCATCTCGAACTGCGACAAGATCACCCCCGGCATGCTGATGGCGGCGATGCGCCTCAACATCCCCGCCGTGTTCGTGTCCGGCGGGCCGATGGAGGCCGGCAAGGTCAAGCTCTCGACCGGGACGCGCAGCATCGACCTCATCGACGCGATGGTGGCTGCGGCCGATTCCAAAGTCTCCGACGCCGACGTCGCGGTGATCGAGCGCTCCGCCTGCCCGACCTGCGGCTCGTGCTCGGGCATGTTCACCGCCAACTCGATGAACTGCCTGACCGAAGCGCTCGGCCTGTCGCTGCCCGGCAACGGCACGGTGGTGGCGACCCACGCCGACCGGAGGCGGCTGTTCGTCGAGGCGGGGCATCTTGTCGTCGATCTGGCGCGGCGCTGGTACGAGGAGGGCGACGAGGGCGCGCTGCCGCGCGGGATCGCCACGTTCAAGGCGTTCGAGAACGCGATGACTCTCGACATCGCAATGGGCGGCTCGACCAACACCGTGCTGCATCTGCTCGCCGCCGCCCACGAGGGCGAAGTCGATTTCACCATGGCCGACATCGACCGCCTGTCGCGCCGGGTGCCGGTGCTGTGCAAGGTCGCGCCGTCGGTGCCGGACGTGCATGTCGAGGACGTCCATCGCGCCGGCGGGGTGATGGGCATCCTGGGCGAGCTCGATCGCGCCGGCCTCCTCAATCGCGAGGTCCGGATGGTGCACGCCGAGTCGCTCGAGCATGCGCTGTCGCGCAACGACATCATGCGCGCAAAAAGCAACGCGACGCGCGAATTCTTCCTCGCCGGCCCCGGCGGCGTTCCGACCCAGGTCGCGTTCAGCCAGTCGGCGCGCTATCCCTCGCTCGACGATGATCGCGCCAAGGGCGTCATCCGCGACGCCGGGCACGCCTTCTCCATGGATGGCGGCCTCGCCGTGCTCTACGGCAACATCGCCCTCGACGGCTCGATCGTGAAGACGGCGGGGGTCGATGCGGGCAATCTCAAGTTCACTGGCCCGGCGCGCATCTTCGAAAGCCAGGATGACGCGGTGCAGGGGATCCTGAGCGGAAGAGTGGCCGCGGGCGACGTCGTGGTCATCCGCTACGAAGGGCCGCGCGGGGGTCCTGGCATGCAGGAGATGCTCTATCCGACCAGCTATCTCAAGTCGCGCGGCCTCGGCAAGGCTTGTGCCCTCGTCACCGACGGGCGCTTCTCCGGCGGCACCTCGGGCCTGTCGATCGGCCATGTCTCGCCGGAAGCGGCCGAGGGCGGCGCGATCGCGCTGATCGAAGAGGGCGACCAGATCGCGATCGACATCCCCGCCCGCTCCATGGATGTCCTCGTCGACGATGCGACGCTCAGTCAACGCCGGGCGGCGATGGAGGCCAAGGGCGCAGGCGCCTGGAAGCCCGCCAAGAAACGCAAGCGCCAGGTCACGACGGCGCTGCGCGCTTACGCCGCGTTCGCGACCAGCGCCGCGCGCGGAGCGGTCCGGGAAGTGCCATAAAGCGGTTTTCATGTTCAAGGCGCTCAGCGCGCGGTCGATCGCCTCGCGCCTCTTTCTTTCGGCGGCGTTCTGGAGCACCCTGATCCTGGTCCTCGCCGGCCTCGGCCTGAGCGCCCTCAACGCCCGCTGGATGGTAGCCAATTTCGACGACCAGCTCGGCGTCTACCTGAAGGCGCTGGTCGCCAATGTCGCGATTCCGAACGACGAGGCCAAAGCCGGCGCCCAGGCCGCCATCGCGCCGCAGTTCGAGCTCGCCTTCTCGGGCTGGTACTGGCAGATCACCCGCACCGACGTGAATCCGCCGGAAATCCGGGCCTCGAAGTCGCTGTTCGCGACCCAATTGCCGCATCTGACCGCCGTCGGCGATCCCGGCGCCGTCCTCAGCGGCTACGTGGTCGGGCCGGGCGGGCACGAACTGAGGATGATCGAGCGCGAGATCGACGCCGGCGACGAGGGGCGCTACCTGGTGCAGGTCGCGGCCAACGCCGACGTGATCGAGGGCCAGGAGGGCAGCTTCGAATGGGCGCTCGCGGCGACGTTCTTGACCCTGGCGCTGGCGCTGATCGGCTCGACGGCGCTAGCGGTCCGCTTCGGCCTGCGTCCGCTCCGGGTGCTGCAGGAAGGGGTGGCCGCGATTAGGCGCGGCGAGGCCGAGCGCATCGCCGGCGAGTTTCCGCAGGACGTCGCGCCGCTGGCGACCGAAGTCAATCAGCTCATCGACGCCAACCGGGAGATCGTCGAGCGCGCGCGGACTCAGGTCGGCAACCTCGCCCATGCGCTCAAGACCCCGCTGAGCGTGCTGATGAACGAGGCCGATGCGATGAGTCCCGTCTTGTCGGAAAAGGTCCGTGAGCAGGCCGAGATCATGCGCCGGCAGGTGACGTTCTATCTCGACCGCGCGCGCGCCGCCGCCCGCGCCAGGACATTCGGCCTGGCGACGGAGGTGAAGCCGGTGGTCGAGGGGCTTGTCCGCACCTATGAGAAGCTCCATGACGACCGGGCCTTGACCTTCGACGTCGAATTGCAGCCGAACCTCAGGTTTCGCGGCGAAGCGCAGGATCTCACCGATCTCATCGGCAACCTGCTCGACAACGCGGGCAAGTGGGCGCGCGAGCGGGTCGCGATCCGCGCCGCGCGCGCGGCCGGCGGGGATCAGGACCCCGCTCCCTTTCTCGTCGCCCAGATCGACGACGACGGCCCGGGTCTCGACAAAAGCGCGCGCGCCGCGGCGGTCGAGCGCGGAAAGCGGCTCGACGAGTCGCGGCCCGGCTCCGGCCTCGGCCTGTCGATCGTCGTCGATCTCGCTTCGATCTACGGCGGCTCGCTCGAGCTCGACGAAAGCCCGCTCGGGGGCTTGCGGGCGATTCTGAGGCTACCATGCGTGTGAGCGCGATTTCCGCGACCGGGCGAAGCGCAAACGACCTTGCGGGAGATAGGAAACGATGCAGCGGACGCTTCTTGTCATCCTTGCGCTCGGGACGCTCAGCCTGGCCGGCTGTTCGAGCGTCGGCTCGGGCGGCGCGCCGCCGGCGGTAGCCGCTCCCGCGGAACCGGCCGCCCCGGCGATTCCAACCGGTGCAGCGCTTGGCGGCGCGCTCGGGGGACCGGTCGGAGCGTCGCTCAGCGACGGCGACCGCCAAACGGCGTGGGAGGCGCAGGTCGCCGCGCTCGATTCGGGTCAGCGGCGCTCCTGGCGGGGGTCGCATGGCGTGTTCGGCTATGTCGAGGCCGGCGCTGCGACCGGCGACGGCTGCCGCGCCTATTCCCAGACCATCTATATCGCCGGCCGGCCGAATCGCGGCCGCGGCGTCGGCTGCAAGCAGCCGGACGGAAGCTGGAAAATGACGAGTTGAGGTTTTGACGAGACCTCAACTTTGCTTTGAGATAACAGAGCGCGGACTTTTCCGCGGGCCTATTCGCAAAGGCCGCGCCTCGAGGCTGATTGATGTTGTGGTTCGTCCTGGCGGGAATGGCTGCTTTCGCGGTCCTCGCCGCGCTTTGGCCGTTGCTTCGCCCGTCGTCGAGC
This sequence comes from Hyphomicrobiales bacterium, assembly GCA_003164825.1. GTDB lineage: Bacteria > Pseudomonadota > Alphaproteobacteria > Rhizobiales > Beijerinckiaceae > Roseiarcus. Next base: position 4,647 of record PLUH01000233.1, on the reverse strand, counting down.
GCGAAAGCGGACGCCGCCGCGAACGAAGCGGCGTTCTATAAGGCGCAACTCGAGGAAATCCGGCGCGACGTCGAGCGCGGCTTATTGCCGCAAGGTGAGGCGGATAGCGCCCGCGCCGAAGCGGCGCGCCGCCTTATCGCCGCGGCGTCGGGGCCGTCGCCGTCGCCGCCCGCGGCCCCGCGCAATCGGCTGGCCGCTGCGGCGCTGATCGCCGTCGGGCTGCCGGCGATCGCCTTTCCGCTTTACGCGCTCCTCGGCCAGCCCCGGATGCCCGACGAGCCGCTGGCGAGTCGCACCGCGCCGCCGCAGACCAATGGCGAGATCGAGGCGGCGGTCGCGGCGGTCGAGGCGCGGCTCATCGCCAAGCCCGACGACGGCAAGGGCTGGGCGGTGATCGCGCCGGTCTATATGCGCCTCGAGCGCTACGCCGACGCCGCGCACGCCTATGCCGAGGCGCTCCGTCTGGTCGGCGAGGACCCGTTGCGCCGCGCCGCTTACGGCGAGGCTCTGGTCGCCGCGGCGGGCGGCGTCGTCACCGACGAGGCGCGCCAGGCGTTCGATCGCGCGCTGGCCGAACAGCCCGGCCAGCCGCAGGCGCGGTTCTATCTCGCGCTCGGCGCCGAGCAGGACGGCAAGAAGGCCGAAGCGATCCGCGCCTTCGAGCAGATTCTCGCCGATTCGCCGCCGGAAGCTCCGTGGCGGGGCGTGGTGAGCGCGCGCCTGGCGGCGCTCAAGGGCGAGCCGGCGCCGGCGGAAGCAAGCGCGGGCGCTCCCGCCGCCATTCCCGAAGCCCAGCGGCCAATGATCGAGGGCATGGTGAACCGGCTCGCAACGCGTCTCGCCAGCAACGGCGGCAGCGTCGACGAATGGTCGCGCCTTATTCGCGCCTATGCGGTGCTGCATGAGGCCGATAAGGCGAAGGCGGCGCTTGCCGACGCCCGCAGGGCGCTCGCGCCCGACCCGAACGCGGTCGCGAGCCTCGACGCGCTCGCGCACGACCTTGGCCTCGGAGACGCCAATTGACCCGCCGCGGCCGCCGCCTTGCGCTGATCGCCGCCGCGCTTGCCGTCGTCGGCGGAGCGGCGGGCCTGGCGCTCTATGCGCTGAGCGACAGCATCGTCTTCTTCTACAGCCCGTCCGAAGTCGTCGAGAAGGGGTTGAGGCCGGGCGCGCGGCTGCGCGTCGGCGGCCTGGTGAAGTCCGGCTCGGTCGTCAAATCCGCCGGCGAGACGGTTGCGTTCGTGGTCACCGACGGCGCCAACAATGTCAGCGTCTCCTACCAGGGTCTNNCGCTGGCAGGAAGGGGAGGACGTCGCCAAGCCATGATCGTCGAGATCGGCCATTTCGCCCTCTTCCTCGCGCTCGGCGCGGCGCTGGCCCAGACGGTGGTGCCGTTCTGGGGCGCCCGGGTCGGCGACGCCGGCCTGATGGGCGTCGGCCGCAGCGCCGCGCTGACCCAGCTCCTGTTGATCGCGATCGCCTTCGCGGCGCTCGTCAACGCCCATCTGACCTCGGATTTCTCGGTCCTCAACGTCGCTGAGAATTCGCACAGCGCGGTGCCGGCGATCTACAAGATCTCCGGCGTGTGGGGCAACCACGAAGGCTCGATGCTGCTGTGGGTCCTCATTCTGGCGGTGTTCGGCGCGCTCGTCGCCCTGTTTGGCCGCGCGCTTCCGCGCGTCTTACGCGCCGACGCGCTCGCCGTTCAGGGCCTGATCAGCGTCGCCTTCCTGGCTTTCATTCTCCTGACCTCGAACCCGTTCGAGCGCCTCATGCCCGCGCCCTTCGAGGGACGCGACCTCAATCCCATTCTCCAGGACCCCGGCCTCGCGATCCACCCGCCGCTGCTCTATCTCGGCTATGTCGGCTTCTCGATCGTCTATTCATTCGCCGCCGCGGCGCTGATCGAGGGCCGCATCGACGCCGCCTGGGCGCGGTTCGTCAGGCCGTTCACCCTCGTCGCGTGGAGCTTTCTCACCCTCGGCATCGCCGCCGGCTCGTTCTGGGCCTATTACACGCTCGGCTGGGGCGGCTTCTGGTTCTGGGACCCGGTCGAGAACGCCTCCCTGATGCCGTGGCTGGCGGGGACAGCCTTCGTCCATTCGGTGGCGGTGATGGAGAAGCGCGACGCGCTCAAGGTGTGGACGATCTTCCTCGCCATCCTCGCCTTCTCGTTTTCGCTGCTCGGCACCTTTCTCGTGCGCTCGGGCGTATTGACCTCGGTGCACGCCTTCGCCAGCGATCCGCGCCGCGGCGTCTTCATCCTCGCGATTCTGGCGCTGTTCATTTTCGGCTCGTTCGCGCTGTTTGCCTGGCGCGCCCCGATGCTCAAGCAGGGCGGGCTGTTCGCGCCGATCTCGCGCGAAGGCGCGCTCATCGTCAACAATCTCCTCTTGACGACATCGTGCGCGACCGTGCTGTTCGGCACCCTCTACCCGCTGGCGCTCGAGCAATTGACCGGCGAGAAGATCACCGTCGGCGCGCCGTTCTTCAACCTGACCTGCGGCGCGCTGCTGTTGACCGCCTGCTTCGTCGCCCCCTTCGGGTTCTCGCTCGCCTGGAAGCGCGGCGATCTCTTGGCGGTCGCCGAGCGGCTGACGGTCGCCTTGGTCGCCGGCGCGGTGACCGCGGTCCTCGGCGCGGCGTGGCTCAGCGGCGGGTCGGTGTTCGCGCCCCTGGCGGCGGGCCTCGCGATCTTCGTCATTCTCGGCACGCTGATCGAGGTCGTCATGCGCGTGCGGCGGCCGGGACTCGCGCCCGCCGTTGCATTGAAGCGCGCGCTCGGGCTGCCTTTGTCGTTCTACGGCGCCGCGCTCGCCCATGTCGGCCTCGGGGTGACGCTGCTCGGCCTGGCCGGGCTCGGCTTCGGCGCCGAGACGATCGCGACCCTGCACAAGGGCGTCCCCGAACGCGTCGGGCCCTATTCGATCACTCTCGACTGGGTCGGCGAGCGGGTGGGCCCGAACTATAAGGAGGCGGCGACGTCGATGACCGTGCGCTCCGGCGCCGCCGTCGTCGCCGAGATCGCGCCGGCGCGCCGCCAATTCGCCGCCCGGCAAATGACGACGACCGAGGCCGGGCTGGCGACGCTGAACTTCGGTCAGGTCTATGTCGCGATCGCCGACCCGACGCCCGATGGCGACGTGCCCGCCCGCCTCTACTGGAAGCCTTTGGTGACGCTGATCTGGCTCGGCGCCGCCGCGATGGCGCTCGGCGGGGGCCTGTCGCTCGCCGACCGGCGCCTTCGCTTCGGCGCCGCGGTGCGGGCGAAGGCCGGCGGCGGCTCGCTTGCGCAGCCCGCACAATGATCATGCGCCTCATTCACTTCGCGCTTTTCGTCACCCTCGCGCTTGGCGCGGCTCCGGCGCGGGCCGTCCAGCCGGACGAAGTGATGAAGAACCCCGCGCTCGAAGCGCGCGCGCGCGCCCTGTCGGAGGAATTGCGCTGCCTGGTCTGCCAGAACCAGTCGATCGACGATTCCGACGCCCCGCTGGCGCGCGACATCCGCATCCTGATCCGCCAGCGGATCGCGCAGGGCGAAAGCAACGAGACGGTGCGCGCCTATCTCGTCTCGCGCTACGGCGACTTCATTCTCCTCAAGCCGCCGTTCAAGCCCGAGACCATGCTCTTGTGGCTGAGCCCGGCGTTGGTCCTCGGCGCCGGCCTCGCCGCCGCGCTCTTCGCCCGCCGCCGCGCGCCCCGGTCGACGCCCGCGCTCAGCGCCGAGGAAGAAGCGCGGCTCGCGGCGCTGGCCGGGGGTGACACAACCGGTGGATGACGTGCAATGGCTCTGCAATCCCGGGGGTTGGCGCAGTTAGGTCGGCGCACGTTCATGGGTTCAATTCTTCGTGTTTACCCGTCCTCATCCAGTCGATTGTGCGATCCCATGCGTCGTCTTGCCACATCCGTGGTGTGCACCCCGGCTACGCGAGTTCGTGCAGCGAGGACGTGACGGTGAAGATCCAAATGACCGCAGGTCAGGCCTGCTGGACCTATCGGGGCGTAGCGACTTCGTTTTTCGGCCGATTTGAGGGCGCGGCGAGGCGATTTCGGCTCAGATGACCGGCTTAACGACTGATTACCATCCGCGCAGCGGGCGTGTCGCTGTGGTTTCGCGGCCGCGCGACCCTAATGTCGAGGGGTCCGGCAGATTCTTCTTTGGTGCGGCGCCGGCGCCGGGAGTCTTGCCCTTCGTGGCGCCTGCTAACTGTACGTACCGTTTCAGCTTTTCCCCCAGCGCTATGCAGGCCGCTCTGGACACGTTAACCATCTGCACCCAATAACAAACGCAGAATATTCGTAAATACTACAAATGACTTGATTGTTCCGGCGCGTTCCTTTAAGTAAAAGCTGTTTAGGATTGCCTGGTGACGGCGATCTTGTTGCGATCAGGGGGTTTACCATGAGACATTTGCTGTATGCGGGACTTCTCGCGAGCGCCGGCGTGCTTTCGGGCCTTGGCGCTGCTCAAGCCGCAGTAGCCACAGTGTTCGATCTGTCGGTCACCGGCGCAGGGATATCGGGTGTGATTGACCTCGACTTAGCGGGCGGCGACGTTGCTGGCGCGGACGGAACCCTGTTCCAGCGGCGATTAGTCCAAAGCGAAGTTTGCTTGTTATGGGACTCTCGCGAAGCGGAGGAATTCAG
>PLUH01000229.1:22391-24041 GCA_003164825.1 Hyphomicrobiales bacterium | reverse complement strand
TCGAGGACCTCGCGCTCGCGCTGCAGGCCTCGCTGCTGGTGCGCCACGCGCCGGCCCCTGTCGCCGACGCCTTCTGCGCCGCCAGGCTCGGCGGCGCGCGACGCGACCGGTTCGGAGGATTTGGTTATGTTCTGCTTTGCGCCCACAAGGGCGGCGAGTACGGCGCCCGGGTGGCCGCTCTGGCTGCTGGCTCCCATTCCCGCCAAGACTTGCCAGGCTTGCAGCCCCATTCCCCAGGCATCGGCTACACTGCGGAGGAGCGGTGCTATTGGGTCCGCCTGCCCCGCGCCGCCGACGAACGCTTGACCGTCATTGTCTGCCATTTCCAGTGTTTCCAAGTTTGTATGAACGTTCCACGGGGTTACGAGTCGAAAACTCCATGGTTGCCTGGGTAGCAGTGCGCCGCGGAACGACCGAGTTTATCGCTCCGCGGCGGCGAGGGCGTTTCTCGAGCGCTCGAAATCCGGTCGGAAACGCCAACGCAAATCGCGCCTCGACGATCACCGGCCATTCAGCGTCTCTTCAGGTTGTAAACAGCTTGCACCGCTTTCCAGTATTCAATGACGGCCTCCGACGCCTTCATGGCGTTTTCGGCAAACATGGAGGCGGGGCTGCCCGGCAAACCGAGGACTTCGCGCAATCCCGCGCCATGCGTCACCCTACTGAACATGACGTTAGCGTCGGACCAGCATTTCGCGACGGCGGCGTAGGGCGCTAACGCAATTTTCCAAACAGCCATCAGGCTCTCGGGATAAGACTCGGGCAGCGTGATCTCAATTTGGGCGTCGATGTCATTCTTGCGTGCAAGTGTCTTCGCCGCCTGGAGTCCGCTCACCACCGCGGCTTCCACTGTGGCGATCGTAATCGGATTGTCGACATAGTCGCCGGCGAAATAGACGTTTGGCAATCTTGCGTCCCATACTTTTGGAGTCCAGTCGCGACATCCAACTTCATTGATGAACAGCGGATGATCTTTGTTTGAGTGATAAAAGGATTTGACCCAATCGACATCGCTCTTTGGGTCTCCCCATTTTTCGCCCAATTTGAACGGAACGTAGCGATTAAGCTCCTTCAAAATAAGAAACTTTGCGGTCTCTTGCGCTTGTACGCTCAGATAATCTACGTCGTCGCTGAGCAGCGCCCTGGGAATTACCTTGGGTTTTGGTTCGACCGGAGCAACACTGGCGGCCGCCAGCGCAACATTATTACTCGCAACCGGCGCAACATTGTCGGCAAGAAGCTGATCGCTATCGTCAGGCAGCGAATAAAAATCGGAGACGGCGACCGCCAAGACCGTGTTATCGCTTTTCGACATTCGCTGCGAAACGTCTACGAACGTTATTTCAAACAGCGAATCCAGCAACGAGACGTAGTAATTAGGAATGTCCTCAAGCCGGCGCTTGAAGGCGACATCGTATACGGGAATCGGCTCGCTGCGGACACGGCGAAGCTCCGACAAGTTCGGCAGAACGCTGACGATGGGATCGCCATTATCGGGAGTTTCTGCGGCCCCGGCTGCCGCCCGAGATTGGGGCCCATCCGTCTCCGCCGACATCACCAGCTGAGCCAGGCGAACAGGCGGAACCGCAAGAATCAAATTGTCGACTTCTACGTCCGATACGGCATTGTTGTGCGAAACACAAATTCGAT
>PLUH01000229.1:0-22363 GCA_003164825.1 Hyphomicrobiales bacterium | reverse complement strand
GAATCGCCTTTCAGAACCCAACACTGCGGCGTCGGACGGCGAAATTGATATTTGGCAAAAGACTGATAAGCGATCGCGGATGTCAGATAACTATTCACCGCCCATATATTGGTAATGATCATATCATGCATCTTGAGCATGTTTTCCGTGACGTACGGCCGAGAAGTCAAGAAGCCGTTGACGGTTTGTTCGTTTGTGAGGCCCTTGCCGCTAAAATTCTGGGAGAGAATATCAAGTATCGAATAAGCCGCCAGGAACATATCAGGCGCCGGTATGATCCCTGACGTCAGATTAGCGAGGGCCGACGTCGTCGATCCGTTGTTGGTCAAAAGGCTGAGGTTTGGAAAATCACCGGCTTTGAGGAGTCCGAACGTCGGTCGCTGCTCGAAATAGGTTTCGCGCGATCGGCCCAGATCCGCGACAAGCTTCCAGAAATTGTCGTACCATTCGCCGAACATATGAGGATAGACGTCGTGATAGTTCCCATCCGGATCTAGATCGCCGCCGAGATTTCCCCCAACTCTCGCGTCCTTCTCGTACACGGTCACTTTGCAACCGTTTTGCGTGAGGCGCAGGGCCGCCGTCAGACCAGCTATGCCTCCCCCAACAATGGCGACTTTGATCGCGGTAGACGCCGTGGCCATTTTGCTCCCCTCTGATTGCGGGTCCTCGATCGCGGCCTGAGACAGAAATGGCTTTGGCGGCGAATATCATTGTCTGCGCCGCCTCATTGCGCCTGCGTCTGCGGCGCTCCTCGCTCCAGTAACCATATCTGCTCTTCCCGACGTGTTCCACTAGAGGAAGTGAAAAAACAGTGCCTGCCGGTGGACGACAGGGCGGATTGTTGAAAGAATGCGCAAAACAAGCCCGGCGATTTCGTGGCTAGGGAAGCGGCGATCAACTTCGACGGAAACGATAAAGAGCTCAGCGAAATGTCAGAGACATTCGATTTCGTTGTTGTCGGGGGCGGGTCGGCCGGAGCGGTCATCGCGGCAAGGCTTTCCGAGGATCCATCATGCCGTGTTGCGCTGATTGAAGCCGGCGCGCAGCCTCCGCCCCTCGAATTGATGCCCGTCGCGGCCGCGTCGATGCAGGGGGATGCAGCTACGGATTGGAGGTATAGGGCGGACGCGGGAAAGCATGCGGGGCGCGGTCTCTTCAACCGCACCGTCTTCTTGGCTCAGGGCAAGATGCTGGGGGGCACCTCCGGAATCAACTATATGGTGTATGTCCGCGGTCATCCGGGAGACTTCGACCGATGGGCCGAAGGCGGCGCCGCCGGGTGGAGCTACGCCGACGTGCTCCCGTTCTTCAAGAAGAGCGAAGGACTCGCGCAGAGTTCGGAGATCCCGATCGACGCCTCGGCGCATAGCGGCGCGGGACCTCTCGGTGTGTCTGTCCGCTCGCCTTTGCTGACCGGCGCGCAGGAATTCGTGACGGCCGCCATGGCGACAGGGATTAAGCTCGGCGACTACAACGGCCGCGATCGTGGGGGTCCAGCCGGGATGGTGTCGCTCGTGCAGATCACGACCAGAAATGGCAAAAGGTCGAGCACGTATCATGCGTTCCTGGAAGGCGCGGCTGCAAGTCGCGCGAACCTGAAGATCATTGCGGGAGCGACCGCGACTCGCGTCGTCCTCGAGGGCGCCCGCGGACACCTGCGGGCGACGGGTGTGGAGTACCGATTCGCCACCGGCGATCCCCAGATCGCGACCGCGGAGACCGAGGTGATCCTGAGCGCGGGGGCGATTGGCTCACCCCGTCTCCTGATGCTGTCCGGCGTCGGGCCGCGGAAGGAGCTTAGGCAGGCGGGCGTTCCGTGCCGGCTTCATTCCCCCCACGTCGGCAAGCATTTGAAGGATCACTTGCAGATCCCTTTGTTCTTCCTCGACTCCGCCGCAGGGGTGACCATGGCCGACGTGGCCAGCTCAGCCGACGAGTGGCAAAGGACCGGTCAAGGTCTTGCGTCGTCCGCCTTGTACGATGCGGCGGCATTCTTCTCCACGGGGCTCGGCGACCGCCGTGGTCACGACGCTCAGATCGGTTGCATTCCCTGCGGCTACGACGCGCCGACCTGGTCGAGCAAAGTGAACCTGGACATCGATCGGTGCTTTGATTCGGCCTCGACGCGCCTTGGCAACGAAAGCAAAAATATCATTCTGCTGCCGACGATCATACAGCCGCATAGCGAAGGCGAGATCGTTCTCAGGAGCGCTGATTACGGCGAGAATCCCGCCATCCACATGAACTACTTTGCGGACCAACGCGATATGAAAGTCATGGTGGCTGCACTGAAGCGGTCGCTCGAGATCGCGGCGCAATGGCCGGAGAAACAGGGCATCGGGGCGTGGTGGGCGCCTCCATTTCTGGCCGAAAAACATGGATATGAAGGCGGCAAAGCGAGCGATGCGCTTCTCGAGGATCTTGCCCGGTACTTCGCGATCACCCTGTGGCATCCGACGTGCACTTGCCGGATGGGCGGTGTCGTCGACGCGCGACTGCGGGTCGAAGGCGTGCGAAAGCTGCGAGTGGCGGATGCGAGCGTCATGCCCAACATCGTCAGCGGAAACACCAACGCGGCGAGCATCATGATCGGCGAACGCGCTGCCGAGCTGATCGCGATCGATCACGGCGTTCAGCTAGCGGAATTCGTTGACCTCTCCGTAAATCGCGCTATGCCGCAGGACGTCCGCATGCAATGACGTCGCCACTTGCCGTTCGACGTGGGTAGGCTTGCGCTAATTGCGCCGTTACCGAGATGACTGATGCGCTGTTCCAACTGCAAGGCTGACAACCCCGACGGGCTCAAGTTTTGCAACGAATGTGGCGCCGCGCTCAAGCGAACATGCGCGAAATGCGGCTTTGAAAATTCAGCCGCGGCGAAATTCTGTGGCCAGTGCGCGGCGAAATTAGAGGACGGATTGTCCCGATCGGGGGCAACGACCGACGACAACGCCGCTGCGCAAATCGACAAATCCTCGATCGCCGACCAGACGATCGACGGAGAGCGGAAGATGGTCACCGCGCTGTTCGCCGACATCAAAGGTTCGACGGAATTGATGGCGGACCTCGATCCGGAAGAGGCGCGCGCCATCATTGATCCGGCGCTGCGGATTATGGTTCGGGCGGTGCGCAGCTATGAAGGCTATGTTGTGCATTCAACCGGCGACGGCATCTATGCGGTGTTCGGGGCGCCGATCGCTTACGAAGACCATCCGCAGCGCGGGGTCTACGCGGCGCTCGAGATGCAGAAGAAGCTGCGCGAGCATGCCGACCGGCTCGCGAAACTGGGTAAGCCGACCATCGAAGTGCGGATCGGAATCAATAGCGGCGAAGTGGTCATGCGCGCGGTCGAGACGGGGGGAAGGCTCGAGTATAGCTCGATCGGGCACACGGCCAATCTCGCTGCTCGGCTGCAGACATTGGCGCCCGTCGGTTCGATTGCCGTGAGTGAGCGGACGCGTCGGCTGATCGAGGGTTATTTCGAACTGCGGCCGCTGGGGTCGGCGACAGTCAAAGGCATCAGCGATCCGATCGACGCCTACGAAGTCAATGGGCTTGGGACCTTGCGAAGATTCCAAGTGTCGATGCGGCGTGGGCTGAACAAATTCGTCGGACGAGAGGGGGAGTTGCAGCGAATGCGGCGCCCGCTCGAACTGGCGATGCGCGGGGAAGGGCAAATCGTCGCGTCAGTCTCGGAGGCAGGCACCGGCAAGTCTCGGCTCCTTTTCGAGTTCAGCAAGACGCTGCCGCCTGAATGCAAGGTTCTCGAGGCTCACTCGATGTCGCATGGCAAGGCGACGGCTTGGTTGCCGGTAATCGAATTGCTGCACAGCTATTTCGGCGTCACGGACGGTGACGACGCGGCGACGCGGCGCCAGAAGATCGGGGCTTCCTTAGCGGCGCTCGACCCGGCTTTGGGCGACTCGCTGCCGTATCTTCTGGGATTGCTCGGCGTCATTGAGGGGCCGGACCCCTTGCAGATGATGGACCCGCGGATCAAGCGCCAACGAACGCTCGAGGGGATCAGGCAAATCATCCTGGCCGAGAGTCTCAGGCAGCCGNNTTGCTGGTGACGTATCGCCCCGAGTACCGGCATGAGTGGAGTGCGAAAAGCCACTATCTGGAGCACAGGCTTGAACCGTTGACCGGCGACGACGCCGAGAAACTGCTCTCTGCGTTGCTTGGGGACGCTGCTGAACTGCGCCCGCTGAAAAGTCTGATCATCGATAGGACGAACGGCAATCCGTTCTTCATCGAGGAAACGATCCGTGCTCTGTTCGAAGAGGGCGCGCTTCAGCGGACCGGAGCGATCACGCTCATCAAGCCTCTGAGCGACCTGCGGATGCCGGCGACGGTTCAAGGCATACTCGCCGAGCGTATCGATCGACTCTCCGCGAGGCAGAAAGAATTACTCCAGACCCTGGCCGTGATTGGACGCAAATCGCCAATTGGCCTCGTCCGCGAAGTCGCTTCCGGATTAAAGTCTGAATTGGACTTGATCCTGGTGGAACTTGAATCCGCGGAGTTCATCTATAGGCAGCAAGGGTTAGTCGAGAACGATTACATATTCAAGCACGCTCTAACTCAGGAGGTTGCTTACAACTCGCTGCTAATCGAACGTCGAAAACTGTTGCACGAGCGCGTCGGTGAAGCGCTGGAGGCAAAGCTCGACGACAACGTCGGCGACGAACTCAGCCGTCTCGCGCATCATTACTCGCACAGTGACAACGTCGGCAAAGCCGTCGAATATCTGGGGCGAGCGGGACAGCAGGCGATACAGCGCTCTGCACATGCTGAAGCGATAAACAACATTCGCGCCGCGATCCGCCTCGTCGAATCTCTGCCAGATAGCCTCGAACGCGCGAAGCAAGAGGCGCCCTTGCGGTTAGCCCTTGGCGTCTCGCTTCAAGCAACCAAGGGGTATGCATCTGACGATGCAGCGCAAGCTTACGGAAGAGCACGAGAGCTCAGCGAACGGATTGGCGATGATTTTCATCTTATTGCGGCGCTTAGAGGGGAATCAACATGCTATAACGTGCGCGCTGATTATAAGAGGGCTCTAAGACTCGGACAGCGCTTATTGAGTTTCGGCAGCGAGAACAACGAATATTTGATCGAAGGCCGAACGATTGTGGGCCAGATATCGATCTACCTCGGCGAATTTCGAACGTCCGAGGCGCATTTCACGGAGGGCTTGGCTCACGTAGTCGGAGAGGGACCACTGAAGACCTTTCAGTACGCCGGTCACTCGAGAGCGGCGAGTTTCGCCTATCTCGCAAGGACCCTGTCGATTCTTGGCTACGCGGATCGCGCGCTGGCGTGCAGCAATGAGGCTGTGTCCCTCGCGCAAACCCTGTCGATGCCCCTTACATTGGCCCAGGCCCAGGGCATGCACGGGTTGCTTTATCAGGTGCGGCGCGAGGTCGACCTTGCTGAAGAGTGGGCCGACAAGAACATTGCCCACGCAACCGCGCACGGATTTCCTTACTGGTGGACGCTGGGTTCTATCCTCAAGGGTTGGCTGTTGGACCAACGAGGCGAAAGTGAACTTGGATTTCGCATGTATGAAAAAGGGCTGCATGGCTACCGCGCGACCGGAGCGAGGCTGGGGCTGTCTTGGCTTCTCGGACTGAGAGGCGAACTCTTGGCGAAGATTGGTCGAATCGACGAAGGTTTGGCAGCCATCGAAGAGGCGTTGTCGCACGTCGAGGAGACGGAGGAGCGCTACTATGAAGCGGAAACGCACCGGTTCAAGGGAGAGCTGTTGCTGCGACGAGGCGGCGCCGGCGCGCTCGCCGCCGCCGAAGCAAGTTTCCAGAAGAGTTTGGAGGTCGCTCGCGGTCAGCAGGCGAAAGCTTGGGAGTTGAGGGCCGCAACCAGTTTGGCGCGTCTTCTGTCGAGCCAGGGCAGATCACCGGAAGGCCTGAAAGTGCTCAAAAATGTGTACGACTGGTTCACGGAAGGGTTTGACACGCCCGACTTGAAAGACGCGCGCCGGCTTCTCGATGAGCTTAGCCCGGTTGCTCACGAAGGCCGGGTGCGAGAGCGCTTTGAGGGGATATAGATCGCTCCTGAACCTCATCTCGCCGAGGGCGCAAGGCTGGATGATTGGGTCGGCTAGCGGTTCGCCGCCCTGCTGCGGCCCGACTTCATTGCGAGCCTGCCGCCGGAGACCTCAAGCGCCTCGCCGATCGCAAGGTCATGGTGGCGCCCGACGACGCGCCCGAGCCGCAAGTCTGGCTGCCCGCGGCTGGCGCTCGCGCGGCGCCGGCGCCTCCGGGCCGTGCTCGGCGCCGCCCGCTCGATCCAGGACCTGAACACGCTCGCCGCCATCTGAACAGCCGCTCATTGCGCAACCGCCGGAGGAACTCGTGAAGCTCGTCTCTTTCGTCTCTCAAGGCCGCCCCAGCTACGGCGTGGTGAAGGGCGGCGGGGTGATCGACCTCGGCTCGCGCCTCGGCGACCGCCGGGCGACGTTGCGGGCGCTGCTCGCCGCGGGCGCCTTGGCCGAAGCCCAGCGCGTTGCGCGTGACGCCGCGCCCGACATCGAGCTCGAGGGGCTCGAACTGGCCCCCGTAATCCCCGACCCCGACAAGATCATCTGCGTCGGCCTCAACTATCGCGCCCATGTCGAAGAGACCGGCCGAACGGTGACCGAGAAGCCGACGCTGTTCGCAAGGTTCGCCGGCAGCCAGGTCGGCCATCTGCGGCCGCTGGTGAAGCCCAAAGTGTCGGACGAGTTCGACTACGAAGGCGAGCTCGCGGTGGTGATCGGCAACGGTGGGCGCCACATCCCGGCCGAGCGCGCGCTTGAGCATGTGGCGGGGTATTCCTGCTACAACGAAGGCAGCATCCGTGACTGGCAGCGCCACACCAGCCAGTTCCTTGCGGGCAAGAGCTTCGCCGGCACCGGCGGTTTCGGCCCCTGGCTCGTGACCGCGGACGAGATTCCTGATCCCTCGCGGCTTACGCTGGAGACGCGGCTGAATGGCCAGATCGTCCAGCACACCACGACCGACCTCATGATCACGCCGGTCGCCGAGCTGATCGCCTATATCTCCATCATCCTGCCGCTGCTGCCCGGCGACGTGATCGTGTCCGGGACGTGCGGCGGCGTGGGCTGGAGGCGCAACCCGCCGCTCTTCATGCGCCCGGGCGACGTCGCCGAAGTGGAGATCAGCGGAATCGGCGTGCTCCGCAACCCGGTCGTCGCCGAGGCCGCCTGAACCGCCGCCGGTGGAGACATGCTCACGGAGAGGGAGCAATTGAATCGATCACCAAATTGACCGCGCTGGGCTATATCGGCGTCCGCTCCGCGGGGCTCGATGACTGGGTTCGTACGCTACTCGTCTCCCCGGCATGCGAAGGCGCGCCGCGGAGCTTCGACGCCGCCGAGTCCGCTATACAAAGGTGTAGGTTCGCTAATCCTTGCCGTGGGTCCGAGAACGGCGCACCAATCCAAGCTCATGTCGCCTCTTCAGCAAAATTTGCGGCCACGGGAGTGACGACGGAGTCTTGGAGATGGTCTCCTCCTCACGGTTGAGCGCCGATGACGAGAGCCTCCACGTCTTGTGGGACGACGGCGAGCGCGTCTTGTATCGGGCGTCGCGCCTTTCCGCCTCGGGCGAAAAGCGCGCCGTGCTGATTATGGCGCCGGCCGGCGAGCGCCCTTCGCCCGCCATCCTCGACCGCCTCGCCCGTCATTACGAATTCAAAGAGGAGCTGGACGCGGCCTGGGCGGCGCGGCCGATTGAGCTCGTCCGCGAACACGGCCAGACCATGCTGGCGCTCGAGGATCCGGGCGGCGAACCGCTCGCGTCGCTCATCGGCGCGCCGATGGAGGCGGGCGGCTTTTTGCGGCTGGCGATCGGCATCGCCGGCGCCTTGGGCAAGGCTCACCGGCGCGGGTTTGTCCACAAGGATGTCAAACCGGCGCATATCTTCGTCAACTGCGCCGACGGCGAGGCGAGGCTCACCGGCTTCGGCATCGCCTCGCGGCTGCCACGGCAACGTCAGACGCTCGAGCCGCCCGAAACCATCTCCGGCGCCCTCGCTTATATGGCGCCCGAGCAGACCGGACGGATGAACCGCTCGATCGATTCGCGCAGCGATCTCTATTCGCTCGGTGTCACGTTCTATCAGATGCTGACCGGCTCGCTGCCGTTCGCCGCGACCGATCCGATGGAGTGGGTCCATTGCCATATCGCGCGGCGGCCAGCGCCGCCGGACGAGCGGATCGAGACCGTCCCGGCCCCGCTTTCGCGGATCGTCATGAAGCTGCTCGCCAAGGCGGCCGAGGACCGCTATCAGACCGCGGCGGGCCTCGAGAGCGACCTCAAGCGCTGCCTTGCGGCGTGGGAGAGCGAACGACGCATCGACGATTTTCCGCTCGGCGAGCACGATGCCCCCGATCGGCTCATGATCCCCGAGAGGCTTTATGGGAGAAAGCGCCAGGTCGAGATCCTGCTCGCCTCCTTCGACCGCATCGTCAAGGGCGGATGGCCGGAGCTGGTTCTGGTCTCCGGCTATTCGGGCATCGGCAAGTCCTCAGTCGTCAACGAATTGCACAAGGCGCTCGTTCCGCGCGGCCTGTTCGCGTCCGGCAAGTTCGATCAGTACAAGCGCGACATCCCCTATTCGACGCTCGCCCAGGCGTTCCAGAGCCTCATCCGCTCGCTTCTGGGCAAGAGCGACGCCGAGCTGGCGACCTGGCGCGGCGCGTTTCTTGAGGCGCTCGAGGCGAATGGACGGCTCATCGTCGACCTCGTCCCGGAGTTGAAGCTCATCATCGGCGACCAGCCGCCGGTCCCGGAACTCGAGCCGCAGCAGGCGCAAAGCCGCTTCCAGCTGGTGTTCCGGCGCTTCATCGGCGTCTTCGCCCGGCCGGACCACCCGCTGGCGTTGTTTCTCGACGACCTGCAGTGGCTCGACGCGGCGACGCTCGACCTCATCGACGATCTGCTGACCCGGTCGGATCTGCGGTCCCTGATGCTGATCGGCGCCTATCGGGACAATGAGGTCGACGCCGCGCATCCCCTGATGCGCAAGCTCGAAACAATCAGAAACGCAGGCGCAAGGATCGAGGAGATCACGCTTGCGCCGCTCGGCCGCGACGACGTCGGGCAGTTGATCGCCGACGCGCTTCGCTGCGAACCCCGGCGCGCCGCGCCGCTGGCGCATCTGGTGCAAGAGAAAACCGCCGGGAATCCGTTCTTCGTTATTCAGTTCGTTCACGCGCTCGCCGAAGAGGGCCTGCTCCGCTTCGACCATGACGCGGCGCGCTGGTCCTGGGATCTCGATCGCATTCACGCCAAGGGTTACGCCGACAATGTCGTCGACCTCATGGTCGGCAAGCTGACCCGCCTGCCGGCCGAAACGCAGCGCGCGCTGCAGCAGCTCGCCTGTCTCGGCAACGTTGCCGAGTTCGCGAGGCTCTCGACGGTTCTCGAGCTATCGGAGGATGAGGTCCACGCGGTTTTATGGCCGGCCGTTCGCCAGGAATTGATCGAGCGGCTGGACGGCGCCTACAGGTTCAGCCACGACCGGGTGCAGGAAGCTGCGTACTCCATGATCCCGCAGGAGGGACGGGCCGAGGTTCATCTCTTGATCGGACGCCTGCTGGCGGTGGAGACGCCCGCCGAGAAACGCGACGAGGCGATTTTCGAAATCGTGGGTCAGCTCAACCGCGGCGCCGCGCTGATCTCCGGGCAAGAGGAACGCGACCAGCTCGCCGAGCTCAACCTGATCGCGGGTAAGCGCGCAAAGGCCTCGACTGCATATGCCTCGGCGCTGGCCTATCTCAATGCCGGCGCCGCGCTATTGGCGGGGAATAGCTGGGAGCGCCAGCATGAGCTGATCTTTGCGCTGGAGCTGAATCGCGCCGGATGCGAATTTTTGACCGGCGAGTTATCGGTCGCCGACGAGCGATTGGCGACGCTGTCAAATCGGGCGACGACTACGGTCGAACACGCGTCCGTCGCGTGCCTGCACATGGATGTCTGCACGACCCTTGATCGGAGCGACCGCGCGGTCGCTGTTTGTCTCGACTACCTCCGGAATATCGGTATCGAGTGGTCCCCCCACCCGAAAGAGGAGGAGGTGCGAAGCGAATACCAGCGTATCTGGTCACTGCTCGGGAGCCGGAGAATCGAGGATCTCATCGATTTGCCGCTGATGGACGACCCGGCGTCCCTCGCCACTGTCGAGGTTTTGGGCAAGGTCTTCTCGCCAGCCCGCTTCACCGATGCGAACCTGGCTTCCCTGGCGATACTCAACGCGGTCAGTCTCAGCCTGGAGCGGGGCAACTGCGATGCCTCCTGTATCGCCTATGCCCTGCTCGGCCCCATCGCCGGATCGCGTTTCGGCCACTATCAGGCCGGATTTCAATTCGGCCAGCTCGGCTACGAACTCGTCGAACGACGCGGACTAAAGCGCTTCGAGGCGCGGACCTCTCTTTCCTTTGCGATTTTCACCGTCCGCTGGATGAACCACGTACGGACTTGCCGTGATCTGCTGCATCGCACGTTCGAGGTGGCGAACCGGGTCGGAGACGTCGCGTCTGCAGCCTTCGCGTGCAATAATCTGAACTCTGATCTGCTCTTCGCCGGCGAGCCGCTGCCGGCGGTGCAAGGCGAAGCCGAACATGGCCTCGCGTTCGCCCGGAAGGTGCGGTTCGGCCTCGTCATTGACATCATCACCACGCAACTCGCGTTGATTCGGACGCTGCGCGGTTTGACGCTGAAATTCGGTTGCTTTGACGACGGGCAATTCAACGAGCTTCTCACCGAAGACCATTTGTCCAGCAACCCGGTCCTGGCGATCGCCGCCTGCTGGTACTGGATCCGGAAATTGCAGGCGCGCTATATTGCCCGCGACTATCCGGCGGCGATGAACGCCGCATCGAAGGCGCAACGGCTGCTCTGGACCTCGTCCTCGTTCTTCGAGGAAGCCGAATATCACTTTTACGGCGCCCTCTCCCGCGCCGCGGCCTGCGATTCGGCGCCAGCCGACGAACGACGGAGGAATCTGGACGGTCTGGCTGCGCACCATGAGCAGCTCCAAGTCTGGGCCGGGAACTGCCCGGAGAATTTCGAGAACCGCGCCGCGTTGATCGGCGCCGAGATCGCCCGCCTGGACGGCCGCCCGCTCGATGCCGAGAGTCTCTATGAGCAGGCCATCCGGTCAGCCCGTTCTAACGGCTTCACGCACAATGAGGCGATCGCCTATGAGCGCGCTTCCGACTTCTACCGGGCGCGCAAGTTCGAAGAGATCGCCGATCATTATTTGCGTAGCGCTCGCTACGCCTACCTCCGCTGGGGAGCCGAAGGCAAGGTGCGGCAGCTCGATGAGCTGTATCCCCACCTGAGGACGGAGGAGCTCGCGCCCAGTCCGACGGACACTATCGCGACATCCGTGGAACGCCTTGATCTCGCCACCGTGATCAAGGTGTCGCAGGCCGTATCGAGCGAGATCGTACTGGAAAAAATGCTCGACACGCTCATGCGCACCGCGATTGAGCAGGCCGGCGCCGAGCGAGGTCTGTTGATTCTGTCGCAAGATGCGGAACTCCGTATCGTGGCCGAAGCCACGACCTCTGGCGACAAGGTCGTGGTGGAGCTGTGCGATGCGCCTGTGACCGCCTCCATGCTGCCGGAGACGGTCCTTCACTATGTTCTGCGCTCCCGGGAAAGCGTCATTCTCGACGACGCGGCGAACCAATCCCCCTTCGCCGACGACCGCTACATCAGGGAGCAACAAGCGCGCTCGATTCTTTGCCTGCCCTTGATTAACCAGGCCAAGCTTATCGGCGCGCTGTATCTCGAAAACAACCTCGCCGCGCGGGCCTTCGCGCCGGCCCGCGCCGCGGTGCTCAAACTCCTTGCCTCGCAGGCGGCGATCACTCTGGAGAATGCCCGCCTCTACCGCGATCTCGAACAGCGCGAAGCCAGGATCCGGCGCCTGGTCGACGCCAACATCAT
This sequence comes from Hyphomicrobiales bacterium, assembly GCA_003164825.1. GTDB lineage: Bacteria > Pseudomonadota > Alphaproteobacteria > Rhizobiales > Beijerinckiaceae > Roseiarcus. The sequence continues at coordinate 10,382 of PLUH01000229.1, read as the reverse complement.
CGGCATCTGCATCACAAGGCCCGATGGCGGCATCATCGAGGCCAATGATGCGTTCCTGAAGATCGTGGGATACGACCATGAGGATCTCGTCGCGGGCCGGGTGGTTTGGACGGATCTGACAACGCCGGGATCGCGCGAGCGCGCCGAAGCAGCCCTGCTGGAGCTCGAAAGGACTGGGACCATCCAGCCGTTCGAGAAGGAGTATTTCCGCAAGGACGGCGCCCGCGTCCCCGCACTGGTGGGTGTGGCGGCGTTTGACGAAGAACGCGAGCAGCTCGTCGCCTTCGTGTTGGATCTCACCGAGCGCAAGCAAGCGGAAGCCGGAGCGCGCGAGAGTGAATTGCGGTACGCCGAGGTGCAGGCCGAGCTTGCGCACGCCAACCGCGTCGCCACCATGGGGCAGCTCACCGCCTCGATCGCTCATGAAGTGAACCAGCCGATCACCGCCTCTGTCACAAATGCTCATGCTGCGCTGCGCTGGCTCGGCGCTGAGCGCCCGAATCTCGACGAAGTCAGGCTGGCGCTTGGTCGTATCGTCGAGAACGGCAATCGGGCGGGCGCGGTCATTAGCCGCATCCGTGCGCTGATCAAAAAAGCGCCGCCGCGGGACGACCGCGTGTCGATCAACGACGCGATCCGAGAGGTGATCGAGCTCACCCGCGCCGAAGCAACGAAGAACGGCGTCTCGGTGCAGACCCAACTCGCCGACGAGTTGCCGACGCTCATGGGCGACCGAGTGCAACTGCAGCAAGTGATCCTCAATCTGGTCGTCAACGCCATCGAGGCGATGAGCGGACAGAACAACGCGCGGCGAGAATTGCTGCTCAGCACCGAGCGGGCCGAGCCGGAGGGTGTGCATGTGGCGGTGCAAGACACCGGTCCGGGACTGGCGCCGGGGGCCGCGGAGCGCCTCTTTGAGGCCTTCTACACCAGCAAACCCAACGGCTTGGGGCTTGGGCTCTCGATCTGCCGCTCGATCATCGAGGCGCACGGCGGACAATTGTGGGCGACCGCCAACGAACCCCGCGGCGCAATCTTCCAGTTCACGGCGCCCGCCCATTCGGCGGAATAATGCCTAGCCGCGGCCCATCGTTGCGGCTTGACGGCGAGCAAGCCGGTCGACCGATACAGCCACGAGCAGGATGAGGCGGAGAACCTTTTCTGCGCTCAAAGCTGAACTAAGGCGCCATAGCTCTCGTCCGCAAAGACATGGCGGCGATCCGCACGCCCAATAGAGCAAGCGAAGGGCTGCGCGTAACCTCCGCCTATCGAACATTTCCCAAGGCGATCAGATCGGAGGAGGGAAATCATGAAACGACTCGTCGCGGCCGCGCTCACGGTGATTTGCTTTGCGTCCACTCCGGTCTTCGCCGGCGACAACGCGGGCGCGTTCGACAAATGGTTGAATTCAGACGCCCCTGAGTGCGTGCCCGTCTCCGCGATCAAGTCGGTGTCCACGGTGACCGACCTCACGCCTGAGCAATTCCAATTCGTCCGCGCGCTTTATGTCGCGATTCCGCCGGTTTCACAAAAGCTTCCTCCCGGCGATCATGCGGTCATGGCGAGTTCGGGCGGCGCCGTGATGGTTGCGCTGGTCGCCGACGGCCAGGCTTGCGCGCGGTTTCTCGCCCCCGATTTCATCCAAACGATGCTGGTTCAGGTGGGTCAGGGAATGATCGTGGGCTTGGGCACGCCGCTATGATCGAATTCACACTTCTGGAGGATCCGAAGCGGCGACGATTCGACTCGCGCCCCCGCAGCCTGATGACGGCGGGTTGGAGGCCGAAAGATGGGGGCTCGTCCGATGTTCGCGACCCTATATCCATTCGTCGGCTGGGCGCTCGGCATCGCGCTCGGCGGCTGGCTGTTCTTCGAGATCGCGAGGCGTATGTGACCGACCTTATCGCGCTTCGGGACGCGCTCGGCGTGCCTTCGCGACGTTGAGCGGCGCCCCGTTGGGTCGCGTCGGCCGGCGCTCAGCCATCAAGCTCCGCGACCCAGACCTGCATTGAGCCCGGCCCGCGATTGGCCCAGAGATGATAGGGCAGCGCGACGAGCGCGGCATCCTCGGCCGCGGGCGGCTCGGTCGAATAGAGCGCGCCGGCGCCCTTGCCGGGAACAAGCCGTTTCGCGCTCGCCTTGAGCGTCATGACGCCGCCGAACAGATCCGTCCGCCATCCGGCGTCGAGCGGCGCCGAGCGCGGCAGCGCCAAGGTCTGGACTGGCCCGCCGGGATTGTCGGCCTCCTCGACGCAATAGATCAGCGGACCGCGCCTCAGCGCCGCGCGCCCGACGTCCATGCGCACGTTCGGATGGGCGTATATGCGCTCGGCCGGCATCTTGAGATCGAGCGTCACCGTTTCGCCCTTGCGCCACGGCCGGTGGATGGTGGCGTAGCCGTTGACGGGCGCGAGCGCGACCTTCTCTCCGTTGACCGCGGCAATCGCGCCTTTCGCCCATTCGGGAATGCGGAGCTTGAGATCGAAAGTCGCCGGCGCTTCCGGATCGATGTCGATCCTGACCTCGCAGGACCACGGATAGTCGCTAGTCTCCCGCAGCGCGACTTTCACGCCGGCCAATGTGACTGTCGTTTCGAACCCGCCGTAGAGGTGGAAGGCGACGCCGTCCTCGCTCACCGAGAGCGCATAGCCGGCGACCGACGCCACCAGGCGCGACACATTCATCGTGCAGCAGGGGCAGACATGCCAGGCCCAGCGCCGGCGCCCGCCGCGGCTCTCGAGCGGATTGGCGTAGAAATAATGCACCCCGTCGCGCGCAAGCCCGGTCAGCGCGCCATTGAAAAGCGCAAGCTCCAGCACGTCGGCGTAACGGCCGTCGAGATCAAGATGCAGCATCCGATGAGCCCAGAAGATGAGCGCGACCGAGGCGCAGGTCTCGGCGTATGCGGTTTCGTTGGGCAGGTCATAGGGCTCGGTAAAGCCCTCGTTGGTGTCTTTCGGCCCAAGACCCGCGGTCACGTACATCTGCGCCGTGGTGACGTCGCGCCACAGCGCCTCGCACGCGCGCTTCAGATTCTCATCGCCAAGCTCGAGCGCAAGGTCGGCCATGGCCGAGGCCATATACATGGCGCGCACGGCGTGCCCGACCATCCGGGTCTGCTCGCGAACGGGGATGTGCGACTGGTTATACTCGTAAGTCCCGGCCCAGTAGCTCGCCGGATCGTCGCCCCGCGCCAGCGCCTCCTCGGTGTAATAGTGCGGCTGATGGCCGCGCTCGTCGATGAAATAGGCGGCGAGATCGAGGCGCCGGCGGTCGCCGGTCAGACGGTAGAGCTTGACGAGCGCGAGTTCGATCTCCTGATGTCCTGGATAGCCGCGCTTCTGTCCGGGACCGCGGCCGAACATTGTGGCGATGTGCTCGACGCACCGCTCCATGACGTCGAGCATTTTGCGCCGTCCGGTGGCGCGGAAGTAGGCGATGGCGCCTTCGAGCAGGTGCCCGGCGTTGTAGAGCTCATGGTTGTCGCGCAGGTTGGTCCAGCGCTTCTCCGGCTCGCGACCGTTGTACCATGAGTTGAGATAGCCGTCGGGCGACTGGGCGCGCGCGAGATCGTCGACGATGGCGTCGATCTTCGCTTCGATGTCGGCGTCGCGCCGATGGGCGAGGGCGTAGCTCGCCGCCTCGATCCACTTGCCGACATCGGAGTCCCAGAAGATCTGGGTGCTGAGGCCGTGGCTGTTGCGCGGGATTCTGAGCGGGGGCGGCGGCTGCGGCAGCTTGAGCGATTCAAGCGCGCCGACTTCCGCAAGCTTGGCGTGCTGACTTGGAATGGTGCGCGTCAGCACCGTCTCGAGGCGCTCGCGCCAGAAAGGGCTGGTCAGCTTCACCTGCGCGAACGGAACGGGGGAATAGCGGCGGCGAGTCATGCGTTCAGTTCTCCCGCGGCGCTGCTCCTGGCGTGCGCGCCGCACGACTCTCTCACCACCAAGGAACATGGCAGCCGCCTCACGCCGGCGACAGCGCGGCCCGACATCATATCGAGCAGACATTCGCCTGCCGCGCGGCCGAGCGCGTCCAGATTCATGTCGACGCTGGTCAGCGGCGGCCGGGCGCCCTTGGCCATGACCTCCCAATTGTCGAAGCCCACCACCGCGACCTCGGCGGGGACGGAGCGGCCCAGGTCGCGCAGTGCGTCGATCGCCCCTCGGGCGATCTGGTCGTTACCGCAAAAGAGCGCGTCCGGCGGCCGCCGACGCTTGAAGAGGCGCCGGGTCGCCTCGCGCCCCCAGGCTTCCGACCAATCGCCCGCCAGACATTCTTCGGCCTCAGCGACAAGCCCGGCTCGCGCGAGCGCGTCGCGATACCCTTCCTCGCGCAAGCGCACGGCCTCGAAGCGCTCCGGCCCGGTGATATGGGCGATGCGCTTGCGGCCGAGCGCGGCGAGATGCGTCACCGCGAGCGCCGCTCCGCCCTTGTCGTCCGGAAGCAGGCACAAGGCGTCGGGGCTTTCGACCCGCGAGTAGACATAGACGACCGGCAATCCGCGCGCGACAGGCTCGATCGGCTCGCGCTTGTCCGCGCGGCGAGCGGTGACGACGAGGCCATCGACGCGCTTGCCCAGCAATTGCTCGATATGCCGCCGCTCGCGCACGGGATCGTCGGTGGCGTTGCACATGAAGACCGCGATGCCGTGATCGGACAGGCGCCGCTCCAGCGCCTCGACGATGGGAAACGCGAACCGGCCGAAGCTATCGTTGGATAGGATGCCGACCGTCATCGAGCGCGCCCGGTGCAGGCTCTGCGCCAGATCATTCGGCCGATAGCCGATCTCACTTGCGACGCGAAGAACTCTTCCGCGCGTCTCTGCGCTCAAGCGTCCGTTGGCGTTCAGCGCCTTCGAGGCGGTGCCGATGGAAACGCCCGCGAGGCGCGCGACGTCGCGAATGGTGAGCGCGAGACTCCCCCGCCGCTGATCGCCACCCGCAATCGCGTCGTCCGCGGCGTCGCTCATTTGACCGCGCCCGAGAGTAGGCCGGAGACGTAGTAGCGCTGCAAGGCGAGATAGACAGCAAGACAGGGGATGATCGATATGACGACGCTCGCCTGCAGGGCGCCCCAATCGACCGCGCCGTGATTGCCGATGCGCACGCTGACCAGGAGGATCGGCACGGTGAAGGAGGTCTCCCGGTTCATGAAGATGAGCGCGGCGAGGAACTCGTTCCACGAATTGATGAACGCAAACAGCGCCACCGTCACGATCGCGGGGACGGCGAGGGGCAGAAAGACGCGGGTGAAGCGCTTCCAGGCCGAGCAGCCGTCAACCATCGCCGCCTCCTCGATCTCGCGCGGGATCGCCTCGAAGCTGTTGCGCATGAGGAAGATCGAGAAAGGCAATTGCAGGATCGTGTGCACGATCGCGAGCCCGAGATGGCTATTGACCAGCCCGACCCTGGCGAAGTCGAGATAGAGCGGGGTCAGCAGCGCCTGATAAGGGATCATGATCGGCGCGAGCAGACCGAGAAACGCGACCTCCTTGCCGCGCATCGCAAAGCGCGCGAGGCCGTAGCCGGCGGGCGCCGCGAGCACGATGCAGGCCGCGATCGTCATCAGGGCGACCAGCCCGGAATTGCTCAGATAGGCCGCGAGGCCCGCCTGGAAATGAATGACCTTGGCGTAGTTCTCGAAGCTTAGCGCCTGCGGCAGATAATGGGGCGGGACGGCCGAAGCGTCGGCCGCCGTCTTGATCGAGGCGAGGAACGAGAGCGCCATCGGCGCGGCCATGATCGCGATCACCGCGACGCAGGCGGCGATTGCGAGGTAGGCGCCGGGAGGCGCGCGCCCGCCGCGCGGGGTGGAAATCGCCCGCTCGGTCCCGCTCGTCAGCGCGGCCACGGTCATGTCTCGGCGCTCCGGGCGGTGAGCGCAATCTGCATCGTCGCGAAAACGAGGATGATGAACGTGAGAACGATCGACAGCGCCGCGCCATAGCCGAGTTTGAACGAGATGAACGAGTTCTGGTAGATCCAATAGACGGCGGTGAACGTCTGTCCTCGCGGTCCGCCGGAGGTCATGATGTAGAACTGGTCGAAGGCCAGCATCGAGCCGATCGCGCTGACCAGCGTCGTCAGAAGCAACACCCGGCGGGTCAGCGGCAGAATGATGAGACGGACGCGCCCCCAATAACTCGCGCCGTCCATCAGCGCGGCCTCGAGGATGTCGGGATTGATCGACTGGATTCCCGCTATGAACAGCACCATGCCGAAGCCGACGACTTTCCAAGTGATCGAGATCACGACCGCCCAAAACGCGAGATCGGCGGTGGCGAACCAGACGATCGGCTCGCCGATCAGGTGCAGGTCGACGAGCAGCTTGTTGAGGAGTCCGACCTGTTCGTCGAGCAGCCAGAACCACAGCAGGCTCGAACTCGACAGGCCGATCACCACGGGGAGGAAAACGATGGTGCGGGTCAGCCGCTTGAGCGGCGTGTTGTCGACCGTGAGCAACGCGAGCGCAAAGCCGAGGCCGATCAAGATCGGCGTCAGCACGAGCGTGTATTTGGCGGTGAACTCGAGCGCCCGCCAGAAGCTCGAGTCGTTCCAGATCCGCCAATAATTGGCGAAGCCGATGAACTTGCCGCCGCCAAGCAGCGACCGGTCGCTCAGCGACGTGGCGACGAGCTGGCCGAGCGGGATCAGAACGAAGACCGCGACGAACAGGAGGGCTGGCGCCATGAAGAGCCAGCCCGGCCATTGCGGAATGGTTCGACTTCGTCGCATCGATGAGGGCGAGCGCTGCTATTGGCCTGCGATCTCCTTCATCTTTTCGCGTCCCTCCTTGATCGCCCCGTCGACGTCGCCGTCAAAGATGGCGCGCTGGAACATGTTGATCCACGGGCTCGAGTCCGAGTTCACCATGTCGGCGAAATGAAAGACCCACGGCACGTATCCCACGCCAATCGCCTTGGCGGTCACGACGACGCGCGGATCGGCGGCGAAATATTTGTTGTCGGCAAGCGCGGGGCGCGACGGCACGATGTTGTTCTTGGCGAGCCCTTCGAGCTGGGCTTCGTCGGTCAGCTCCCAGGCGATGAACTTCTTGGCGAGCGGAACATGCTTGGACCCGACCGGGATCGCGACGACGTCGCCGCCGACAAACGATGACACCTGGCCTTCCTTTACGCCGGGCAGGAAAGTGACGCCGAAGTTGAGGTTCGGCACGTCCTTCTTGAGCTCGGAGAGCAGGAAGCCGCCGGTTCCTTGAATGCCAATCTTGCCGGTCTTGAACTCGCCGGTGAAGTTCGCGCCGTTGTCGGTCTGCGCGCTCTTGGGCACGAGACCCTCGCTCCACATCTCCTTGAACGTTTCGAGCACGTCCTTGACGCCGTCGCCGGTGAGCGCGTCGTCGTTTCCATTGGCGGGCAGCATCTTCGAGCCCGCGGCGACCATCATCGGCGATGTCGCGAAAATGTTGCAGCCCGGGCAGGCGCCCGAGAAATAGAAGCCGTAGGTGTCGGACCCAAGCGCGCGAATCTTCTTCGCGTCCTCATGGATCTCGCCGACCGTCTGCGGCGGCTTGTCGGGATCGAGCCCTGCCTTCTTGAACAGATCCTTGTTCCACACCAGGATCGACACGTCCGGCGTGAACCCCGCGCCGTAGAGCTTGCCCTCGTAGGTCGCGATGTCCTTGTAGGCCTGGGCGACGGAAGCGTAGTTCGGATTGGCCTTGAGGTCGGCCGTGAGGTCAACAAGGAAGCCGGCCTTCATGAAATCGGGCATGTAAATGAGATCGAACGACACGAGGTCGGGGACGTCGCCCGCCTGCACGCCGGTCGCGAGCTTGGTGACCATCTGGTTGTCGGGGATGGTGGTCAGCTCGATCTTGTCGGGGTGGGTCGAGTTCCAGAGATCGACGAGATGCGCTGCGGCGTTGGCGCCGCTGGCCCGCACCCACATCGTCATCGCATCAGCGTAAGCCGCCGTCGCAAGGGCTGACGAAGCGATCAGCATGGCGGCAAGCGCGCCGCAAGTCCTCCGTGTGGTCATGAGCTCCTCCCGGGAAAGATGACGAATGCCTTGTTATCGTTGAAAAAGCCTGCTCTCGCCGTCGAAGTGAGAAAAGCTTTTCCCAATCCTTATAGCGCGGCCCTGGCCGGGCGCCAAGGTGGATGGAGTGAGGAGGGCCAGTCCGCGGCGTGAGCGAACTCTCCACGCGCCGCGATCAATGACCATCGGTGGGTCCGGCCGAAGGGAATAGGCGACGACGTCAGGCGGCGCGAGCAGCGATCAGATGTTGGCGATTGAGAACTGGCGCCGTGTCCGCCCGGATGCGGTCGCAGGCCGCTGCGTCCTCAATCAGGTTGACGCCGTAGGCGGGGATGATCTCCTTCAGCTTCGGCAACCATCCGCTGGCGGTGAGACGGTCGGGGAAGCACTTCCTGAGCACGCCGAGCCCAATGAAGGCTGCCGTCGAAGCGCCCGGCGAAGCGCCGAGCAGCGCGACCAGGGACCGATCCTCGGATCCGACGAGCTCGGTGCCGAATTCGAGCACGCCTCCGTGGTCCTTGTCCGGTTTGATGATCTGCACCCTGTCCCCCGCCACGGCGAGCCGCCATTCGTCGCGACTAGCGGTCGCATAAAATTGCTGCAGGATGCCGAACTGGTGCTGCTTGCTCTGCAGCACCTGGCCAATCAGATATTCCGAGAGATCCACATTGTCGCGCGCCACGGCGAGCATGGGCCGGATGTTCCCCGGTTCGATCGAGCGGAAGAGGTCGGTCAGCGAGTCGTGCTTCAGGAACCTCGTGGTGAAGCCGGCGTATGGGCCGAACAGCAACGATATCTTGCCGTCAATGACCCGCCTGTCGAGATGGGGCACGGACATCGGCGGTGAGCCCTCGGCGGCCTTACCGTAGACCTTGGCGTCGTGGCGCTCGACGACCTCTTGCGCGTCGCATCGGAGCCAGATGCCGCTCACCGGGAAGCCGCCGTATCCGTGTCCCTCGGGAATATTGGACTTCTGCAACAGCTCCAGCGCGCCGCCGCCAGCGCCGATAAAGACGAACTTTGCGGTGATCTCGCCCACAGTGCGGGCCTGAAGGTCCTCGACCTCGATGAGCCATCGTCCGCCATCAGTCCGCTTCAGGTTCCGCACGTGATGTCGATAGCTCAGATTGACGCCGGGCTGCTTGGCAAGGTGATCGAAAAGCAGGTGGGTGAGCGCGCCGTAGCTAACGTCCGTGCCGGTGATGATGCGGGTCGCGGCCACCCGCTGGTCCGCGGGGCGGCCCTCCATGATCAGCGGCGCCCACTGGCCGATCTCAGCATGACTCTCGGAATATTCCATGCCGCGATAGCAATGGTTCGCCGACATGGCCTTGAAGCGGGCCTTGAGGAACGCGACGTTCGTCTCGCCCCAGACGAAGCTCATGTGCGGGCAGGGATGGATGAAGTCCCTTGGGTCGGCAATGGCGCCCTTCCTCACGAGGTAAGCCCAGAGCTGACGGGAGAGGTCAAACTCCGTATTGACTTCCAGGGCCTTGGAAATGTCGACGCTGCCATCCGGGCGCTGGGGCGTATAGTTCAGTTCGCAATTGGCGGCGTGCCCGGTGCCGGCATTGTTCCAGGACCCGGAGCTCTCCAAAGCGCAGTCCGACAGGACTTCCAAGACCGAAATGGAGAGCGAAGGCTCCAACTCCTTGAGGAACGTGCCGAGCGTAGCGCTCATGATGCCGGCGCCGATCAGGACGACGTCGATGGCGGCGGCTTCGGTCATGTGGACTCCTACGTCGGCAGGCTATCCGGTTGCGGATATGAACGGGACCTTGACCGCGGGCGCAAGGATCACATAGGCGCGCCGCCAGGGCTCATCGTCCACGAGGCGCCAGCTGTGGCCGCTTCCAGCGGTGTCTTCCGCAAGCAGCACGTCGCCGGGATGAATCATGAACCGATCGCCGCGCCGGGTGGTAAATTCCAGCGTTCCGCTCAGCGTCAGCACGAACTGACGGACAGGCGCGTCGTGCCACGCGAAAGCGCCGCCGGCCTTGGTCTCGCGGAAGGAGATGCTGGATGTCGACACGATGGCGCTGAGGACATCTCCCCGCGCGCCGCCGGAGAGATCGATATGCCCCTCCTCGAAGCTCGAATTGCCGTCCTCTGCGGTCCAGATGCGAACGCAACGGATCATGGCGCTTCTCCGGATCGAACGCGGGGGACGTCAGGCCCCCGCCAGCCCTTCGCCGACCATTTTCAGCGGGACGATGGTCTCGTCGAAAAGTTTCTCGGTCACTTTGCCGGACGCGAGCGCCGCCTGTCTTAGCGTGATGCCGTCGGCGATCGCCTTTTCCGCGATGTGAGCCGCATTCTGATAGCCGATCACCGGCGACAATGCGGTGACGAGCATGACGCTGCCTGCGACATATTGCT
>PLUH01000299.1 GCA_003164825.1 Hyphomicrobiales bacterium | reverse complement strand
GTCTTTCGACGGGCTATGGCGACGAAGCAATCCAAGATCGCAAGGCAGCGGCGGTAGCCCTGGATTGCTTCGCTTTGCTCGCAATGACGGCTGCGTTGCCGTTGTAAGAAAGGCGCTCTACGTCCGGACGAGCTTCGCTTCGGTCTTCGGCGAATGCTTCAGCGTCTGCAGCACCACGCAATAGCGCTCGGTGAGCTTCAACAAAGTGTCGAGCTGATCCTGCGGCGCGTCGGTGTCGAGCTCGAATTTGAGCCGGATGTCCGCGAAGCCGACCGGCGCATCCTTTGCGACGCCGAGCGTGCCGCGAAAGTCGAGATCGCCCTCCGCCGTCACCTCGCCCGCNNGCCTCGAGCAGCATGTCGCCGGAGCAGAGCTCCGCGCCGCTTCCCCCGGTCGCGGGGTGAAGCCCGGCGACCGCAAGCGCCCGTCCGGTCTCGACCTTGCAGGCGATCGCGGCGGAGTCGAGCGCGCCCTTCGCCCTCAGCGTCACCAGTCCCGCCCTCGGGTCGGCGCGATAGCGATCCTTGAGCGGCGCCTGGATCAAGCGCATTTCTTCAGCGTTCATTTTCGTGCGTCTCCTTCGCGCATCTTCACCCAGCCTTCGGTCCTGACCAGTCGAACGGCAGCGGCGCCTCGCGGAACGCGAAGCGGTCGAGGTGGCTCGCGACCACGCCTTTCATGCGCTCGACCGTTTCGCTCTGTTCGCCTTCGATCGTGACCAGAAGCGCATCCTCGCCCGCCTCGAGCGTCGCGACCGCATCCGGAAACCTGACCACGCCTTTGCGGTCCGAGAGGTCGACCTCGAGTCGGTGGCTCCAATGTTTGCAAAGCTGCTGGATATATTTGGCGGCGTTGGCGGTGGGAACGCTGGCCTTGGCGGTCGGCATGTTCAAAGTCTTTCGGTCTCTAGGAAAAGCGGCTTGGCGCGACTTGCCAAGTCAGGTGAGGCGATTGTAGGGCGCGGCGACGGTCGGGCGTCGAGCGGCTTCACGATTTTATCTGACCTGGGATCCAACTCAACCTCGGGTCCGCTTGTCGCGGCCTCGGGGGCGGGCTAACGCTTGGCGATGACCCGCGTCGGCTTCTTTTCCGGCTCTTTCGATCCGATGACCAACGGCCATCTCGACGTGATCGAGCATGCGGCGGCGCTGTGCGACCGGCTGGTGATCGGCGTCGGCTCCAATCCGAACAAGGCCGGGCTGTTCACGGTCGAGGAGCGGCTGAAACTCATCCGCGAGGCGGCGGCGCCGATGATGGCCAAGGCCCGGTGCAAGCTCGAGGTCATCGAATTCACCGGGCTTGCGGTCGAGGCGGCGCGCAAGGCGGGGGCGACGCTGATCGTCAGAGGCCTGCGCGATTCGACCGATTTCGACTACGAGATGCAGATGGCCGGCATGAACGGCGCGATGGCGCCGGAAATCCGCACCGTCTTCCTGCCTGCCTCCTCGCCGGTCAGGCCGATCACCGCGACGCTGGTGCGCCAGATCGCCTCGATGGGCGGCGACGCCTCCCCTTTCGCCCCGCCCAACGTCGTCAAGGCGCTGAAGGCGAAGTTCAAGCAAAAATGAGCGGGTTCAATCAACTCCCTCGTCCTGAGGCGCCGCGAAGCGGCCTCGAAGAGCCTGCCCCGAGCCCGGCGAGGGGACGCTCCAGTATGCGACCAGCCGCCGCTGCGCTCTGGAGGATCCTTCGAGACGCGATGCTGCGCATCGCTCCTCAGGATGAGGTCCGCGCTTGTGGGCGACCTTGAGAGTCATGGAACCGAGGCTCCAAAACAGGCATCGTGATATGGACGATCAGATACGAGAGCGCGCGGATCAGGCGCTGATCCGATACGGCGGGAAGTTTTCCGATTTCGTCGCGGCTTCCGCCAAGGGATCGTTCATCTATGACGCGCGCGGCCGGCGCGTGCTCGACTTCACCTCGGGCCAGATGAGCGCGATCCTCGGTCACTCGCACCCCGCGATCGTCGAAACCGTGCGGCGCTCGATCGCGACGCTCGACCATCTGTTCAGCGGCATGCTGTCCGAACCGGTCGTAGCCCTGGCGGAAGCCTTGAAGGCCATCACTCCCCCCGGCCTTGACCGCGTCTTGCTCTTGAGCACCGGCGCCGAATCCAACGAAGCGGCGCTCAAAATGGCGCGCCTCGCCACCGGCGGCTACGAGGTCGTCGGCTTCGCCCAGTCATGGCACGGGATGACCGGAGGCGCCGCCGCGGCCACCTACGCCGCCGGGCGCCGCGGCTATGGGCCGCTCAGCGTCGGCGGGCTGGCGATCATGGCGCCGAACCTCTATCGCCCGTCGTTCGGAGCGCCGTCGAGCACCGATTGGCGGGCCGAGCTCGACTACGGCTTCGACCTCGTCGACCGGCAATCGACCGGGGCGCTCGCCGCCTTCATCGCCGAGCCTATCTTAAGCTCCGGCGGCATTCTGGACCTGCCGCCGGGCTATCTCTCCGCGCTCAAGCGGCATTGCGAAAAGCGCGGCATGATGCTGATCGTCGACGAGGCGCAGACCGGCCTCGGCCGGACCGGCGAGATGTTTGCGTTTTCGCGCGACGAAATCGTTCCGGACTTCCTCACGTTGTCCAAGACCTTGGGCGCCGGACTGCCGCTGGCGGCGGTTCTCACCTCGGCGGAAATCGAGCAGCGCTGCCATGAGCGCGGCTTCCTGTTCTATACAACCCACGTGTCCGACCCGTTGCCGGCGGCCGTCGGTTTGGCGGTGCTGGACGTGATCGTTCGCGAGAAACTGGAGAAGCGCGCGGCCGAGGCGGGTCAGCGGTTGAGGAAGGCGCTTGAGTCATTGCGTGACGAATTCGATTGCATCGGCGACGTGCGCGGCCGCGGCCTCCTGCTCGGGGTCGAGATCGTCAAGGACAAGACCTCGAGGAAACCCGATACCGCGCTCGGCGCGCGCATCACCGACAAGGCGATGGAGCTCGGTCTTTCGATGAACATCGTAAACCTGCCGGGGATGGGAGGCGTGTTCCGCATCGCCCCGCCGCTGACCGTCACCGACGACGAAATCGACCTCGGCGTGACGATCCTGCGCGACGCGGTGCGCGGGGCGCTGAAGGGGTAGCGGTCAAAGCTAAACGCTCGGTAGACGTCGCGCGGAACGGCGGACTCCTGCCGTTCTGGTGGACCTTTGGCGGTCGAACATCGCGAAGGGCGCACGCCCCTCCGATCATCGGGCCTATTGTCGGTCGGCCGATTCGGCCGTCCGGCCGCCGGTCTCGTCCAGCCAATCGAAGATCACCTTGAGGGCCAGGCCCATGTTGCCGATCTGGCAGTGGTTCTGGGCGGACTCGGCTTCGGTGAAGACCCGGGCGCTGACCGAATGTGCTGCGGTCAGCGTCATCAACTGATCGGGTAGCATTTGCAGCGGCATGTAGTGATCTTTGGCGCCTGCCATCAGCAAGATATCCTGGGTGACCAGGGACGAGACATCGTCGGTGCGGTAATCGCGCAAGGCCTGGAACAGGTCGGCCGGTGTGCTGACGCCCATAACACGCTTGCCTTGGGCGATCTCCCAGTCCGTCAGCAGGTCCGTCTTTCCGGCTGCTGCGACGGCCGCGTTAACCAGCGGCGCGGGAATCTTAGCAGAGTTCGCCGCGATGACGGAGAGGCCCGAGGCGCCGAAACCCCTGGTCAACGCCTCGAAGAGGCTGGTGCAGATGTCCATGGCGATTACGCGGCTGATTCTGGGTTCGCGCGCGGCTGCGCGGATAACCAGGCAGCCGCCGAGGGAGAATCCCAGCATAGTGATGTCGGTCAGTTTGAAATACTCCAGGATGGCGGCCGCCGGCAGGTGCCAGTCCGGCGTCATGGGCGTGCCCGCGTCCAGTACCGTGCCCTGACCGGGGCCGTCGAAGATCACGGTGTCCAGGCCCGCGTCGCGGAGGGCGAGCGCCGCAGGCAGCCATTCCAAGATGTAGCTGTCGTAGCCGCCGAAGACGACGATCGTCCCGCGCGGCCGCACTGGTGCGAACCGGTAGGCCGAGAGATGCGTCTGCTGGTAGGGGACCAGATGGTGGTCCTCCGGGGTGACGCCGTTCTCCGTCAGGACGTTGTCCAGGAAACGCTGGAATGCCGGTTTGACCCGCGGATCACTCGGGTCGAGGAAGAAGATCGCCATCTTGGCGTAGTAGGCGGCGGGCAGGCGGCGGCCAGCAGCCAGCGCCTTGTCGCTGAGATCGAACATCTCCCGAGCCCAGTCGTCGTAGCTGGCGATGCGGGTTCCTGCCGCCCGGAGTTCCTCCAGCATCTGCTTATCGCCGACCCATCCCCAGAATCGGTTCATCTGGAAGTTGAGCGAGACATTCGGATGAAGCGGGTAATATCCCACTGGGAACCTGTTGATGATCTCCTGATCGCTGAA
>PLUH01000320.1:791-4780 GCA_003164825.1 Hyphomicrobiales bacterium | reverse complement strand
GTCACCTACGGCGCCGGCGGCTCGACCCGCGAACGCACCCATGCGCTGGTTGAGCGCATGGCGCGCGAGACGACGATGAAGCCCGCGGCGCATCTGACCTGCGTCGGCGCCTCGAAGGACGAAATTCGCGCGACCCTGCGCGCCTATCGCGGGGCGGACGTCCGCCACATCGTGGCGCTTCGCGGCGATCCGCCGACCGGGTTCGACGCCCCTTACGAAGCCGCGCCCGACGGCTACCAATCGACCGCCGATCTGGTTGCCGACGCCCGGCGGATCGCCGATTTCGAAGTCTCGGTCGGAACCTATCCCGAGCAGCATCCCCAAAGCCCGACCCTCCTGCACGACATCGAAATCCTCAGGCAGAAGGTCGACGCCGGGGCGACGCGGGCGATCACCCAGTTCTTTTTCGACAATTCCGTCTATTTCCGCTTTCTCGACGTCGCCGCCGCGGCGGGGATCCACGTTCCGATCGTGCCGGGTATCTTTCCGGTCCAGAATTTCAAGCAAACCGCCAATTTCGCCCGCCGGACTGGCGCGAGCGTGCCGCAATGGCTCGCCGACCGGTTCGAGGGCCTCGAGGACGACCCCGCCACGCGGCGCCTGGTCGCCGCCGCCGTCTGCGCCGAGCAGGTGATCGACCTCATCGACCACGGCGTCGAGGAGTTGCACTTCTACACCATGAACCGCGCCGACCTGGTGTTCGCCATCTGCCACCTGGTGGGCCTGCGCGCCGGGCCGCTCGCGATCGAACCCGATGAGCAAGAACCGCTGCCGCTGCGTCGGCGAGCGTGGTGAGCGCGCTCCCCGCGCGCAGCACATTCCATTTTCCTGGTTAACCAAACCTTTCGAAAGCCCGCAAGGCGGGGAGCCGGAATCTTGACTTGGATTTCTCTTTTTCACACTATGAACAAAACAAGAACATTGTGCGGCGACTTGGGTTGATTCTAGCCGTTGTCAGCGCCACCCCAGCGCGAGTGGCCCGCTTCGGCGACGTTCGAATGTAAGAAGGAGTGNNTTGGGCGATGTTGAAGCTTATCGAGGGTTCATATGCGTCATTTTTTCCAAAAGAAATCGACTCGATGTTCCGCAATAGGGCGGAAGCCTTTTCGGACCGGCTCGGCTGGGAGGTCGTGGTGAAAGACGGCTATGAGCGAGACCGCTTCGATGATGCGAACCCACTGTATCTCGTATCTGTCGATCCGGATACCGAAGAATACTGGGGCTCTCTGAGACTTCTGCCGACCACTGGTCCAAACATGTTGCGCGATGTTTTTGCGCAGTTGCTTGATGGAGACTTCATTGAGAGCGCCACCATATGGGAAAGTTCACGAATCTGCGCAACAACATCGCCCGGACAGCCGGATCGAGGCAAGAGCGGCGTGAATTATGCTCTGAGCGAACTCATATTGGGCATCGGCGAAGTCGCGGTCGCCGCCGGGCTGACCCAGATCGTGTCCGTATTCGACGCCAGGATTTTCCGCGTCCTGAGAGCCGCGGGATGCAATCCCCAGATCATTGGCACGCCCCAACGAATCGGCGGGACCATGAGCTACGCCGGTCTTTTCGACACCGGCGAGCGTCCGCTGAAGGCCTTCCGCGCCGCGGCGGGAATCGAGAACTCGGTTCTCGCTCCGGGCGCGAGAGAGCTTGCGTTCGCTTAGGAGAGGCGGCGGGCTCTGAGCGACGCGCAATCCTGTCGGGCGCCCACTTTCCGGCGGCGGGGCGCGATGTTCACGTTCTGTTGTCTACAAGTCTGTTCATTGTCATTCTGCCCTTACGTCATCACACTATGTTTTGAGAGGGGAATCAAGTATGGGAGGGCCGATTGGCCAAGAAATCGAAAAAGCGCGCCCCGGAGCCTGAAGAATCAAAGACACACGTTGGAGAATTGAATCTGTCGGCTTGCGAGGCGCGCAGGTTGTACTCCATATGCGTCGAATTGCTTGAATTGTGCACTCACGTCTCAGGCAGAATAGATCCCCAAGCCGGCTACATGGTGGCGCACGCGCGAGATGAAGTGATGCTGGGGATTTTCGATGTCCGTTCATAGCATCGCGTTGAGAACTGCGGCCAGTTTCGAATCCGCCACGTCAAGACTGACCGACACGATTCTCGGCGCGGTTGAGCAGGATCTCGCGGAGACCTTGAAAGCGATCGCGGCCGAAATTGGTCTTTGCCACATTGCATATCTGCGCCTGTCGCCCGACAAGAGCGCTGATATCTGTCTGCTGGTCGCTGTCGTCACCTATTCGAGGCTATGGCAGCATCGTTACTTCGTCAAGAAATATATCGTTAACGATCCGGTAATTTCTTACGGCCGGCGAGCCGTTCAACCATTCGACTGGGCAACTCTGCCGTTTGACGACCCGTCGACTAAAGCATTCTTCGCCGACGCCTTGAATCATAGCGTCGGGCGCAACGGCCTTTCCATTCCGCTCAGGAATCGGCGCGGGGTGTTCGCGCTCGTTTCCTTCACCAGCGACCTCGCAGACGACGACTGGGAAATCTACAAGACGAGCAATATGCGAGGGCTCCAGCTGCTGTCGGTTCTTATTGATTCGGCTGCGAATATCAATTTCAAACTGCCACCCGTTCCGGTTCAGTTGTCGATCCGCGAAGAGCAATGTCTGCTTTGGGCGGCGCGCGGAAAGACCTATCAGGAGACGGCGGAGATACTCGGCTTGGCCTTCGGCAGCGTCAAAACGCATCTGGATGGGGCCCGCCACAAACTGCGTTGCATGAATCTCACTCACGCGGCTGCAGTCGCTTTCGCGACCGGCGTCATCCCGGCGCAGGCGCTGAAGTAAGGCGCCCAGCGCCGACGTCATTGCGGTCCATGGCGGATCGGCGGCGGCCCCGTCGCGATCATGGCAAAACGGGGGCGTCATGCTCTCGTCGCATGCGTTCATCGGCACGGGCCTTGCCACAATTCTTGAGCCCAAACAGCGAGAAATTCGTCCGAGATCAGGGAGAATTTTGTCCCGCGAACAGGGAGAATTATCGACTGAACAGGGCCTGTTCGCAATCTCGCCCGAATCGCGCGATTGGCCTATTGGGGCCATGTCCGCGACGCATGGGCCCGGCGCACTGAACAAGTATACGAATGGACGATCTGATCGCGTTCTTTAGCGGCGCGAGGCCCTTATATTACTGAAATACGCCAGTGTCCTGGATTCGAAGTTCGTTCGATTAACCGGGGCTGTCAGCCGCCGCGGCAAAGCGCCGACCTCATCCTGAGGGCCGCGCGCAGCGCGGCGTCTCGAAGGATGATCCAGCATGCAGTAGCGCCGCCGTTGCGCTCTGGAGCGTCCTTCGAGACGCGCCTGCGGCGCTCCTCAGGACGAGGAGGCTGGGGTCAAATGCACAATACTTCGGAATCAGGACGCCAGCGGCCAAGCGCGCCGCGCCAACAGGCCGGACGTATGACCGCAGCCGACCACTCCGCTCACAACGTCAAAAAACCGCTTGCCCACCGGGGCCGTCCACGTACGACGGATTCCGTCCAACCGCGGCGCGCCTACGCAGGGATGCGCACCATGAGTTCGCTGATGCCGTGCACAAAGGCCGAGAACACGCGCTTCGGCTCGCCGACGACCTCGATTGCCGGCAGGCGGTCGAGGATTTCCTCCCACAGGATCCTGAGTTGCATTTCGGCCAGATTCTTGCCGACGCAGCGGTGGATGCCGAAGCCGAACGAGAGGTGCTGTCGCGGGCGGAGGCGGTCGATGATGAAGCGGTCNNCGGTTGCCGGAAATGTACCACATCGCGACCTTGTCGCCCTTGCGGATCAGCTGGCCGCCGAACTCGACGTCGGCGAGGGCGGTGCGGCGCATATAGGCGAGCGGCGTCTGGTAGCGGATGATTTCCGGGGCCATCGAATCGATGAGCTCGGGCTTGGCGCGGAGCTTCTTCAACTCATCCGGGTTCTGGCTGAGGAACAGGAGGCCGCCGGTCATCGAATTGCGGGTGGTGTCGTTGCCGCCGACGAT
>PLUH01000320.1:0-697 GCA_003164825.1 Hyphomicrobiales bacterium | reverse complement strand
TCGAACGGGAAGTCGAACAGGGTCGCCAGCATCTGCGCGGTGAGCTCGATCGAGACTTTGTCCACCCAGTTGAAGGTTTCGCCGCGCGGCAGGCCGTCGAGCACCGCGCGGACGCGGCTTCTAATCAGCCCTTCGAAATTGGCGAGATTGTCCGGCGAGACGATCGGCTGGACCACCTTGCGCTGAACGTCGTGCTTCGGCGGGTCCATGGCGATGAACATCGGCAGCTCGAGGTCGGCCGGTTGATCGCGCAAGGTTATGCCGCCGAGCGTCGAGCTCGACGAGAACGTCTTATGATCGACCTCGAGGGCGATAATGTCCTTGTGCTTGGTCAGCGACCAGAATGGGCCGAGCGGGCTTTCCCTGCAGTAATGCACGGGCGCCTCCCGCCGCAGGCGGCGAAAATACGGCTGCCACACGTCCTGCTGATAGAGCTTGGGATCGCTGACATTGATCTCATCGAGGGGCATCGCTTCGGCGAGCGCCGCATGATCGACGGCCTCCGCCGCGTTCATGCCCGATGATGCGACCGTCATCGCCGACCTCCCTCGGAGCCGCGTCGGCGGGCGCGCGCCCGCCGCAACTGGCGCGAGGCCGACGCCTAACACGGATCAAGCGGGCGGTCCATTGACGGACCGGCCCGCGGCGCTCACCCCAGGTGCTTGCGCAGGAACGCCAGCGTGCGCGTCCAGGCGAG
>PLUH01000211.1 GCA_003164825.1 Hyphomicrobiales bacterium | reverse complement strand
GTTGCGGCTGGCTTGGATTTTGTTGCGCCCGCCTTGGATCTTGTCGCGACTGATTTGGATTCCGTTGCAACCGGCGGCGCCGGTTATCCGCGCGCTGCGGCCTCTTGGAGCTGGCCCCGCCACGACGCCTCATCCGTCGCCGGGACGCTGAACTGGACCCGCGCGGCGCGGCCGCCGGAGGCGAGGTCGAGGCCTTCGCCGTCGAGACCGATCGCACGCCAGCCCCCGGGCTTCAGGACCCGGGGGGAGGCTTTGTGTCCCGCGAGCCGCGCGAGCGCCGCCTCGCAGAGCGCATTGACTTCTGCGAGGAGCCGCTCCTCGGCTTCCGTCAGCGCTGCCTCGCCGGCGCGCGAAGCGAGGACGTCGGCGGGTGTGAGCGCGCCGGCGCGGCCGAACCCGCCATTGAAATGAACGCTCTCGATTCGCAGCCGGAACATGCCGAAATCGGCAAACCCCGCATACAGAGCCGCCTTCCGATTGCGCTGCAAATACCGCGACTTGGCGCGGCCCGCCGGGTCGAGATCGACCCGCCCGCCAAGCGTGACGCGGGGATGGTTCAGCGGGTCGCCGCGGTCGCGGGCGCCGGTCAGCAGGAGGGAGGCGCGCGGATCGCGAGCCAGGTTCCTGGTGTGGCGCGACAGTGTCGACATCAGGAACAGCGGCGCGCCGTCGAAATCGCTGGCGACGCCGACCAATGTGGTCAGGGGACTGCCGCCGTCCGCCTCCAGCGTCGCCAGCGCGCCGGTTCGGGCGAGCCGCATCAGCCGTTTGGCGTCGGCGACCGCCTCGGCATGGGCCTTGTCCGGATCGGCAGAGGCGTTCGCCATGGCGGCCTTGAGACTCGGAGCGGATCGCGACAACAAGAAGCCCGGAGCGTCGAACGGGTCAAGGGCGCCGTTCGGCGGCCAGGGCGGCGGCCGCGCTCCGATCGCTGGCCAATCTATCCAACTTCATGGTAATCTTGCACAATTCGCCCGGACGCCCCATCTCGGGTCGGCCGGCCGAGAGGTCGCCCTCGTTGGAACACATTCAGGCGATCAATGGTTTTTTCTTTGAGCCAGCCAGCCAAGCGGCGACAGGATCACAATCAAAGCGGGAGCTTCATGCCCACGATCGCGCTGGTCGACGACGACCGCAACATACTGACGTCCGTGTCTCTGTCGCTCGAGGCGGAGGGATACCGGGTGCAGACTTATACCGACGGCGCGAGCGCGCTCGAGGGCCTGAAGGCCAATCCGCCCGATCTCGCGATATTCGATATCAAGATGCCGCGCATGGACGGAATGGAGCTCCTGCGGCGTCTGAGGCAGAAGTCCGATCTGCCGGTCATCTTCCTGACTTCGAAGGATGAGGAGATCGACGAATTGTTCGGCCTCAAGATGGGCGCCGACGATTTCATTCGCAAACCGTTCTCGCAGCGCCTATTGGTCGAGCGGGTGAAGGCGATCCTTCGGCGCTCGAACCCTAAGGATGCGGCGACACAGAAGGAGACCGAAGCCAAGATTCTTGAGCGCGGCCGTTTGAAGATGGACCCCGAGCGCCATACGTGCACCTGGGACAATACGGCGGTGACATTGACGGTCACCGAGTTCCTGATCCTGCAAGCACTGGCGACGAGGCCCGGCGTGGTCAAGAGCCGTAACGCCTTGATGGACGCTGCCTACGATGATCAGGTCTATGTCGACGACCGGACCATCGACAGCCACATCAAGCGCTTGCGCAAGAAATTCAAGGTGGTCGAGCCCGATTTCGAAATGATCGAAACGCTCTACGGCGTCGGCTACCGATTCAAGGAAGGATAGGCGGCTCGCCCGCCGGCCATGAGCGCCGAAACGCAGCTCGATCGTCGCCTCGCCGCTCAGCCGGCGCGCGGGAGCCGTCGGTGGCTGCGTTTGCGGGCGCGCGTCGCCTGGCGCTTCCTGACGGCCCGGTTCTCGTCGTCGCTCACCCGTCGGATCGTCGTCCTCAATCTGGGCGGGCTAGTGGTGCTGGTGGTCGGCTTCCTGCTGCTCGACCAGTTTCGCGCCGATCTGATCGAGGCGCGGATTCAAAGCCTCACCATCCAGGCCGACATTATCGCCGCGGCGATCTCGGCTTCGGCGACCGGGGACACCGATTCGATCACCATCGATCCGGACAAGCTCCTGCAATTGGCGCCCGGCGAAAGCGTGGCGCCGTCGCAAAGCGATGAGGATGCGACCCAGTTCTCCATCAATCCGGCGCTGGTTGGGCCCTTCCTGCGTCGGCTTGTCACTCCGACCCATACGCGCGCCCGCATTTACGATAGCGACGGCCGGCTCCTGCTCGACTCGCGATCGTTCTCGGCCCGCGGCGCCGTCGTGCGCTCGGACTTGCCGGATGCGTCGGATCGGAGCGGCTTTGCCGATCGGGTCATCGCCCGCCTGCGCGGCTTTTTCCTCACCTCAGTCGCGCCGCGGGCCGACGACCCGTGGGCCACCAATGGCAAGACGATGCCGGAGGTCGCCGGCGCGCTGCAGGGCAAAACGCAATCTCTGGTGCGCGTCAACGACGAGGGCGAGACGATCGTGTCGGTTGGCGTGCCGATCCAGCGCATGATGGCGACCCGCGGCGCGCTTCAACTCTCGACCCAGGGTGGCGACATTGACCGGGTGATCACGTCGGCGCGCTTGGCTCAGCTGCGTTTCTTCCTGGTACTCGCCGTCGTGATGCTGCTGTTGTCGCTCTCGCTCGCCAATACGATCGCCGAACCGGTGCGCCGGCTCGCCGACGCCGCCGAACGCGTGCGGCGCGGCATCCGGGCGCGACAGCAGATTCCCGATTTCACCGCGCGATCGGACGA
This sequence comes from Hyphomicrobiales bacterium, assembly GCA_003164825.1. Classification (GTDB taxonomy): domain Bacteria; phylum Pseudomonadota; class Alphaproteobacteria; order Rhizobiales; family Beijerinckiaceae; genus Roseiarcus. Next base: position 16,334 of record PLUH01000211.1, on the reverse strand, counting down.
GATCGGTCATTTGTCCCGCGCGCTCCGCGATATGACCCAGGCGCTGTACAATCGTCTTGACGCGATCGAGAGTTTCGCCGCCGATGTCGCGCACGAATTGAAGAATCCGCTGACGTCGCTGCGCAGCGCGCTCGAGACGCTGCCGCGGGTGAACGCCGGACACTCGCGCGAACGGCTGATCGCCGTCATGCAACACGACGTGCGGCGGCTCGATCGGCTGATCAGCGATATCTCCGACGCCTCCCGCCTCGACGCGGAGCTCGCGCGAGACGAGGCGGGCCCGGTCGACGTCGCCGCCCTTCTGCGGGCGGTCGTGGCGATGGCGGAGGATTCTCCTCGCAGCAATGGCGCCCGGGTCGAGTTGTCAGTCCCGGTCAGGCGGGGCAGGAACGCCAGCGCGGACTATTTTGTCCTCGGGCACGATTCCCGTCTCGCACAGGTTGTCACCAATCTCATTGACAACGCCTGCTCCTTTTCCGAACCCGGCGGCGTCGTGCGAGTCGCGCTCGAGCGGGCGTCTGCTCGGACCGAGCCGGAAGGAGAGGCGCCCTTCGACCGCGTTGTCATCACCGTCGATGATGACGGTCCCGGGATCCCGCCGCACGCGCTCGAACGCATTTTCGAGCGCTTTTATACCGATCGGCCGAATCAAGGCTTCGGCCAGAACTCGGGCCTTGGGCTCTCGATTTCGCGTCAGATCGTGGAGGCCCATGGCGGGCGGATCTGGGCGTGCAACCGGCCGGCGCATTCCGCGGGCGTTCGAGTCGCAGGACCGGAACACGACAATCCCGACGAGCCGGCAAGGCACGGCGCGGGCGCGCGCTTTGTCGTCGAACTGCCGGCGTTCGCGGCATGAGCGGCGCCGCTGTGGCGGGAGGCGCCGGCCTGCATGCGACGGCCGTAATCCATGGCGAGAGCTGTGTCTTGATCCTTGGACCTTCGGGTTCCGGCAAGAGCGCGCTGGCGCTGGCGCTCATGGCGCGCGCGAGCGGCGCCGGAGCGTTTGGCGCCCTGATCGGCGACGACCGCATTTACGTCCGCAAGGCGGACGGCCGGCTCGTCGCCTCGGGAGCCGCTAATATGGCCGGAATCATCGAGCGCCGGATGGCGGGCCTTATGGAGGTCCGGCACGAGCGGGCGGCGATCGTGCATCTGGCGGTTGAACTCAGCGAGCGCCGAGGTCAATGGCCGCGAATGCCCGATGATCACGACGGCGTGATCGTCGCCGGGGTCAGGTTGCCCCGTCTGGCGCTTGATTCCGGCCTGAGCGTTTGCGATCAGGCGCTGGCGGTCGAAGAGCGATTGGCTGTCTTGGCGGCCGAGAACTCCGGTCGAATACGAATTTCGCTTGAACATTGCGCCGCAGTGCACAAAAATGGACGTCTTGAGATTTCGCCGCCGGCTTGATTGGCGCCGAAAGGGTGAGCCGATCGACTGATGGATAATTGATGATCGGAATGGTCCTCGTGACCCACGGCCAGCTCGCCACCGGATTTCGGGCAGCGCTTGAGCATGTCGTTGGGCCCCAGACTCGGCTCGAGACGATTACGATCGGTCCCGAAGACGACATGGAGCAGCGACGCTCGGACATTCTGAGCGCGGCGGCGCGCGTCCAGGATGGCGGCGGCGTAGTCATTCTTACCGACATGTTCGGCGGCACTCCGTCGAATCTGGCGATTTCCGTTATGGACGGGGGTCGGGTCGAAGTGATCTGCGGCGTCAACCTGCCGATGTTGATCAAGCTTGCGACAATGCGCGAAAGCGCCGATCTCGACCATGCCGTCGTGGAGGCGCGCGATGCTGGCCGCAAGTACATCACCATCGCCAGCAAGGTGCTGGCTGGGAAATGACCCAGACCGGCTCCGAAGAAGAATGCCCGGCGCTGCCGGAGTTCGCCGGCGCGTTGTCGCGCGAGTTGCTTATTGTCAACCGAAAGGGGTTGCACGCTCGCGCCACCGCCAAGTTTGTGCAGTGCGTCGACCGGTTTGACGCCGACGTCAAGGTCACGCGCTGCGGCGAGACAGTCGGCGGCGATTCGATCATGGGCATCCTGACGCTTGGCGCAGGCCCCGGATCAACGATCACAGTATCGGCCTCGGGAGCGGAAGCGCGAGAGGCGTTGGACGCGCTCGCCGCTCTGGTCTCCGACCGGTTCGGCGAGGACGAGTGACGCTTTGAGCCGCTTGCATCGCCGGCGTCTCACCCCTGCCGCTACATGCGGAAGTCCTCGCCGAGATAGAAGCGCCGCACGTCAGGGTGAGCGATGATGTCCTCCGGCGGGCCTTCAGTCAGGACCTGGCCGCTATGGATGATATAGGCGCGATCGATCAGCCCGAGGGTCTCGCGGACATTGTGATCGGTTATCAGCACCCCGATGCCGCGTCCCTTAAGGTGGCGCACGAGGTCCTGAATGTCGCCGACTGCGATCGGGTCGATGCCCGCAAACGGCTCGTCCAGGAGCATGAACGACGGCTTGCCGGCGAGCGCACGGGCGATCTCGCACCGTCGCCGCTCGCCGCCGGACAATGAAATGGACGGCGCGGAGCGCACGCGGGCGATATCAAATTCGTCGAGCAGCGATTCCAGCATCGCTTCGCGCGCTTTGCGGTTCGGTTCGTTGACCTCAAGCACCGCGCGGATGTTGTTCTCGACATTGAGGCCGCGGAAGATCGAGGCTTCTTGCGGCAGATAGCCGACTCCGAGCCGCGCCCTTTGAAACATCGGCAGCCCGGTGACGTCGTGGCCATCGAGCTCGATTTTGCCCTTGTCGGGTTTGACGAGCCCGGTGATCATATAGAAGACGGTCGTCTTGCCGGCGCCGTTCGGCCCCAGCAATCCGACGGCTTCGCCTCGCCGCACCGACAGGCTCACGTCCTGCACCACCATGCGGCCGCGATAGCCCTTGCCGAGGCGATGGACGGCGAGAACGCCCTGCCCGCCAGCCGCGACCCAAGAAGTGACCGCCGGAGAACTGACCGCCGATCCCGCACTGTCGCCGCCGCGCAGCCATTTGCGCCAGCGAGGAGGCGCGCTTATGCGCTCACGCACCGTGTCGTCGCTCACTGGCGCTCGCTCGTCGCGAAGGGAGGAGAAGGCCGGCGATAGATCGGCAATGACCGGCTCCTATTTCGTCTTCGCCGCGTCGCCGCTCGATTTCGCAGCGTCGCCGCCCGGCTTCGTGGCGTCGCCGCTCGATTTGGGGACGAACTGTCCGTGGACCCGGCTCGACTTGGCGCTGGTGTCGACCGTCGCCTCGGCGGTCTTGAGATCATAGGTCAGCTTGTCGCCTTTGGTGACGTTTTGGCCGTCGCTGAGCGTGACGTGGCCGATCAGCCACACTTTGCCTTCGCCCTTGTCGTAGCTGCCGTTGTCCCCCGTAGCGACCTGGGTCTTGGAGATGACAGTCACCGGCCCGGTCGCCTCCAGGCGCTTGACGCCCGAGTCGGCCGAGGGGCCGGATTGGCCGTCCGTCGTTGGTTTGGCTCCCTGCGCTGGGGCGTGGTCAGCTCCCTGCGTTGGAGCGTGGTCGAGAAAGACCGTCATCGCCGTGCAGGTCATTTTCGTGTCGCCCTGAATGACGACGACGTTACCGCTGTAGACCGCTTTGTGTTCCTTGTCGTAGTAGACGAGCTTGTCCGCGTCGATCGAGATCGGCTCCTTCGAATTTGTTCCAGGGAAGATTGCGGCCGAGTCGCTGGGGCTCGCGGGCTTGTCGCCGCCCGTAGCGCTCGGGGCGCTCGCAGCGCTCGCCCCGCTCGCGCACAGCAGCGCCACGGCCAGCGCCGCCAGCCGGCCGGAAAGGCTAGGCCGCAACTTCATGGATTGGTCCTTTTTGCATCCGCCGCCGGTTGCTGATCGGTCTGCGGAACGATCCTGGTCTTGACATGACCGTCGAACGTCAGTTCCTGACCATGGTCAATAGCGAAAGCGCGGTCGGAGACTATGGTCGTGCCGTCGCTGACCCGCACTTCGACCGGCTCGTCGCTTCGAAAAGCTCCGGACTTGAAGTCGAACTTGGCGCTTCGCAACAGCACGTTGGTGCGACCATTGGTGATTCGCACATTGTTGGACAGTTCCATGTGCTCGCCGAGGCTGTCGTAAACGCCTGAGTCGGCGGTCACATGGGTCGATTCGCCGTTAGCCGCGCCAATTTCGCCCTCGACTTTCTCCAGCTCCATGACGGTGGGCTGCTTGATGTCCTGGAGGGCTCGCTTGGCCGTCATGAGATAAGCCTGTCCGTCGTTGCGAAATCCGGCAAGCTTCGGGTGATCCATGACGATCTTGGTTCCCTCCACGGAGAGCGGGGAAAAGCCTAGCGAACCCAGTCTGGTCGCGAAAGGGTTGAAAAAGGCGGTCAAGAACATCGCGGCGACCGTCCCGAGGCCGCCGATCAAGATCGCACGGCGAAGCCGTCTGACGCGCGCCGAGCGTTGCCTGGCTGTGGCGAAGGCCTGCTCACGGTCGCGAGGCGGGGCCACGCCAATCCGGCGCGTCGCCGCGCGAGCGGAAAGAGCCGCCGCCGAGTCCGCATCGGCGATGTTCGCCGCGATCGGTTCAGTGTCAAACGCCGACATATGTTCCTTGTTCGACCGCCTAGCCTCGCCGAGGAACCCAAATAGCGTGGCGAAGTTAGGGCCGGCGAGAGGCCGGAGCCAATGTTACACAACACTGGGCGCGCCAATCTCGTCCAAACGACGCCCTTTGGGTTCCACCGTGGTCATTTGTGTCTTCGGCTTTGAGTGTCACTCCTTTGACGCAACCGCCGTCGAGGCGATTCAAGCGAGGTCGTCGGTTCGGCCCGAGGCAAAATCGACCGAGCAAAACCAAGCCGGGCCAAACAAAACCAATTAAAACTGGCTTGGATCTGCTTGGCTTTGTTCGTCAGAACCCCGACATTTCATCAGTTACGGCTGAAAAAATAAAAGAAGTTCCTGTCCCCTTTTTCCTGCCCGGCGCCTCGCAAGACGCCCGCTCGATCCGCGAATGGGAAGTTATAGCACGAATTCTGATTTTCGCAAGAAAATGACGAAGGAATTGTACGACCTCCAGCAGGGCGAGGGCGCCGACGCGACGACCTCATGATTGCCACCGCGCGCTTTTTGCGCTTTACCCGTCGCGGCGCGCCCCAAGTCGGGCCGGTAGCTCAATGGTCAGAGCCGGCCGCTCATAACGGTCTGGTTGCAGGTTCGAGTCCTGCCCGGCCCACCATTGCCGCGTCGTCAGCCAGCCGCCCCTCATTCGATCCTTTCGTCGGGGTACACGCCCCACAATTTCACCTGTTCAACATACCCCTTGAACCCATCGCCGTCGACCAGACACCAGGAGCCGTCGCAATTGCGGATGTTGACGATTACGCCTGCCTGAAGCGTCGCGGCCAATTCGTCCGATGCGGACGGGCGGACGTAGATTTTCGAGTTCTCTCCCTTCTTGTTGGGCGTCACCAGCGCGGTTCGCCGGCCGGACAGCAATGAGTGAAGGACCCATCCCTCGACGCCTTCCGAATCGCGGACCTTGCGCCATATTTCGAACTCGGCCGTGATTTCGACCGGAAGTCCCGCCCGCTGATAGACCCATTTGGTCGCGTGGTCCTTCGACGGGCCTTCGCGCAGGTTGACGCGATCGGTCTTCAGGCTGGCGAAGCGCGGCAGGGGCAGCTTGGTGACCGGTCCGATCGGATCGGCGAGCGCCAGACCTGGAGCCAGAAACAATGCAAGCGCCATCGCAAGAATGGCGCGGCGGGCGACCAAAAGCATGAGAATGGGATGCCTGTCTCGTCTCATACCGACTTCCTCGACGGCGGACCGGCCATCCTTGTCTTTGCCCGCTCTTCTGCTAGAGAGGCCGCCAAGCCGGCGGACATGGACCCGCGGGCGGCGCCCTGGCTCAACCATTTGCGTCGTCTGTCGTTAACGAGGCGTAAACTGTTTGAAGGCGCGGAACCGGATGGCTGAAAGTGGGGCGGCGGCGACAGCGCCGCGCGGGCGATAAGGGCGGCGCTCATGACCAAGAAAAGACCCCTCGTGGTGGTCACCCGGCGGTTGCCCGAGCTGGTCGAGACCCGGATGCGCGAACTGTTCGACGCCCGGCTCAACCTCGAAGACAAGGCTATGTCCCAAGCCGAGATCGTCGAGGCGATGCGTGAGGCCGACGTGCTCGTGCCGACCATCACCGACCACATCAATTCGGCGATGATCGCGCAAGCGGGAGAGCAGATGCGGCTGATCGCCAATTTCGGCAATGGGGTCGATCATATCGACGTCACCAGCGCGCTCCGCCGCGGCATCACCGTCACCAACACCCCCGGCGTGCTCACGGAGGACACCGCCGACATGACAATGGCGCTGATTCTGTCAACAGCGAGGCGGCTGGTGGAGGGCTCGCGCATCATCCCGGAGGGGCGGTGGGCCGGGTGGTCGCCGACCTGGATGCTGGGGCGCCGGATCACCGGCAAGCGTCTCGGCATCGTGGGCATGGGACGCATCGGCCAGGCGCTCGCGCGGCGGGCGCGCGCGTTCGGGATGTCCATCCACTATCACAATCGGCGCCGGGTCGCGGCGCAAATCGAGGAATCGCTCGAGGCGACCTACTGGGATTCGCTCGACCAGATGCTGGCGCGAATGGATTTCGTCTCGATCAACTGCCCGCATACGCCAGGCACCTATCATCTCCTGTCGGCCCGCCGGCTCAAGCATCTCCGGCCGGACGCCATTCTCATCAACACCGCGCGCGGCGAGATCGTCGACGAGAACGCGCTCATCCGGATGCTCGAAGCGGGCGAACTCGCTAACGCCGGGCTCGACGTCTTCGAGCACGCGCCCGCGGTCAACGAGAAACTGATCGCGCTCGCCAAGGCCGGCATGGTGACGCTGTTGCCGCATATGGGCTCGGCGACGCACGAGGGCCGCGCCGACATGGGCGAAAAGGTCATCATCAACATCCGGACTTTCGTCGACGGCCACCGGCCGCCCGATCGGGTGCTGCCGAGCATGCTTTAGGCTCTCATGGCGTTGACCGTCGGCGCGGCTCCTTTTCCGGCCGCCGGGCGCCGTGAATCATTACGCAACTGTCGCCGCTCCCGGTCACCCGGCGACAAAGCTGCGCGGCGCGGGACTGATCACCTTGGCGGCGCCGCCGTCGATCTCGATCACCGCGAGGCCGCGCTCGTTGGTTCCGTCGGGGCGGAAGCGGAAGACGCCATCGGCGCCGCTGAAGCCCGATACGTTGGTCAGCGCTCTTTCGTTGTAGGGGTCCGGCCCGCCATTCCGGGCGAGCGCGGCGGCCAGCGTCGCCGCGTCATAGGAGAGGGTGGCGAGGCGCGCCGGTTCGCTGTTGAATTTGGCTTTGTAGCGCTGTGCGAACGCATTGAAACCGGAATTGTCGGGCGCCGAAAACCAGGCGCCCTGCATTTGCGGTATCTTGAGCACCCTGGCGTCGTTCCAGACGCCGGTTCCCAAAAGTTGAGTCTTGACGCTGTTCGAAGACAAAGCGTTGGCGACCGCCTGCATCGCGTCGGCCTGCTCGGGAATGAACAGGGCGTCAACCTGGCCTTGCACCGCCGCGACCTGTTGCGCCGCGGTCGCCATCTGGCCCGCGGAGTAGCGGGCGGTGACGACGATTTGCGCGTTCACGCCGGCAGCGGTCTGCTGGAACCGGTCGGTCGCGACGTTGCCGTAATCGTTTTGCGGCGCCATGATCGCGAACGACTTCTTGCCGCTCGAGACGGAGTACTGGACGATCCGGTCGACATAGGTTTCGATCAGGAACGACAGCAGATAAACGCCCGGGGCAGCGACGCTCGCGTCGGTCGAAAAGGCGATCATCGGCCGGCCGGCCGATTTTGCCGCCGCCGATGCCGCTCGCACGTCGTTGGCGAACACCGGCCCGAGGATGAGTTGGGCCCCCGCGCCGAGTTCCGATTGAGCGGCTTGGGCGGCGCCGTCCGAGCTCGAATGGTCGTCTTGAACCATCAGCGTGATGTAAGGACCACCGAAATCGTCGACCGCCAATTGGGCCGCGTTGCGCATCGAGACGCCGATCGGGCTTGGCCCGCCGTTTTGCGTCAGCGGCAGAATCATGCCGACGCGAACCGGCCCGGAGCCGAGCGTCTCGCCGACCAGCGGTGCGCCGGCGGGCGGCGGAGCTGAAACCCCCGGCCCGCCTGCGCCAAAATCGACGCCGCTCGAATTGCACCCTGCGACCGCAAACGCCAACCCGCCGCCAAGCAACGCTCGCCGCGTGACGCTCCCTCCCTCTTCCGGCTTTTGAGCGGAAAATCTCATCGCCACCTCTCGCCCCAGTCCCGTCGAGAGCCGGAGGCGCCTCGCGTCATCGGTTCGCTTGTCGGCGCGCGACAGAGACGATTCGCCGGCAGTCGGCGGAAATTGTGGCATTTTCACCTGCGCTTGGCTATGTCGTCGACAATTCGGCCGCCCGGGCCATCGGTGGGAAGTCTTGCGAAAATGACCACGATAAAGGCTCCGCTGAGCGAAGGCGCCGGGATCGCCCGATTGAACCGAAGCTTTGTCGTCGGCGGCGCGCCGGTCCCCGCAGCGCCGCTGAACGCCGGGCTCTATATCGTGGCGACGCCAATTGGCAACCTCGCCGACGTGACCTTGCGGGCTCTGGCGATCCTGGCCGGCGCCGACTTGATCCTGGCCGAGGACACCCGCGTCTCGCGCACGTTGCTCGCGCGTTACGGGATTGAGACGCCGCTCTCGCCCTACCACGAGCACAACGCCGCCGAGGCGCGCCCGCGCGCGCTGCGACGGATCGCCGATGGGCAAGCGTTGGCGCTCATTTCCGACGCCGGAACGCCGCTCATTTCCGATCCCGGCTATAGGCTGGTCGCGGAAGCGGTCGCCCAGGGCTTCGCCGTCACCGCCGCGCCGGGCCCGTCCGCGGCGCTCGCCGCGCTTTGCGTCGCGGCTCTGCCGACCGACCGTTTCTTCTTCGAAGGGTTCCTACCGCCCAAGCGCGCGGCGCGGCGGGAGCGCATCAACGCGCTCGCCGCCGTGCCCGGCACGCTCATCTTCTACGAAGCGCCGGGGCGCCTGGCCGAGACCCTCGCCGACCTCGCGCTCGAGCTTGGGCCGCGGCCCGCCGCGGTCGCGCGCGAACTGACCAAGCTGCATGAGGAGCTGAGGCGCGGCGCGCTCGACGCGCTCGCCGCCGAATACGAGCGACAAGAGGCGCCGCGGGGCGAGATCGTGATCGTCGTCGGCGCGGCTGAGGCGCGCGCGCCGATCGCCGACGACGTGCTCGACCGGGAGATCGCCGAGTTGCTGGCCAACCTCTCGGTCAGGGACGCGGCGGCGGCGGTCGCCGCCAAGCACGGCCTGCCGAGACGGCAGGTCTATGCGCGCGCGCTCGCGCTCGCCGGCGCCGCGCGGTGAGCGGCGCGGGCCCCCCTGAGCGGACCAAACGCCGGCGCGGCGCCCATCTTTTTGGTCTCAAGGCGGAATCGATCGCCGCGCTCATGCTTCGCCTCAAGGGCTATAGGATTCTCGCGCGCCGGTTTGTCGTCTCCGGCGGCGAAATCGACCTCATCGCCAAAAGAGGCGGCGCGATCGCCTTCGTCGAGGTCAAGGCGCGTGCGGACATGGAGGTCGCGGCGATCTCGATCAGCGCGACCAAGCGGCGGCGAATCGCGCGCGCGGCGCGGGTGTGGCTGGCGCGGAACCCCTGGGCGGCGGGCCTGACCCTTCGGGGCGACGCCATATTCGTCGCGCCCGGACGCCTTCCCCGTCACACGCCGTCCGCGTATAGGCTGGAGATTGACTGATTCCCCCAAAGCGAACCTCGCTTCGACCGGACGCCCATGCCCCTGACCGTCGCCGTGCAGATGGACCCGATCGAGCGCATCCGCATCGCCGGCGATTCGACTTTTGCGCTGCTCCTCGAAGCTCAGGCGCGCGGCCATAAGCTGCTGCATTACACGCCCGATCGTCTGCGGCTCAACGGTAGGCGCGTCGAGGCGATGGCGGAGCCTCTCGCCGTCAAGGACGTCGAGGGCGATCATGCGCGACTGGGCGAAGCGAGCCTCACCGACCTCTCGACCGTCGACGTCCTGCTTCTCCGGCAAGACCCGCCGTTCGATCTCGCCTATATCGCAACGACCCACATTCTCGAGCGCATCCAACCGAAGACGCTGGTCGTCAACGATCCGAGCGGCGTGCGCAACGCGCCGGAGAAGCTGTTCGTGATGGATTTCCCCGAGCTGATGCCGCCGACCCTGATCGCCCGCGACCGGGCGGCGATCGAGGCGTTCCGCACCCAGCACGGCGAAGTGGTGATGAAGCCGCTCTACGGCTTCGGCGGCGCGGCGGTGTTCAAGGTCGGCGTCCAAGACCCGAATTTCGGCTCGCTGTTCGACCTGTTCAGCGCCACCTTTCGCGAGCCCTGGGTGATCCAGAAGTTCCTGCCGGCGGTGGCGAAAGGAGACAAGCGGATCATCCTGGTCGACGGCGAGGCGAAGGGCGTGATCAATCGCGTGCCGACGGGCGACGACATCCGCTCGAACATGGTGCGCGGTGGCGCGGCGAAGGAAACCGACCTTACCGAAAGGGAACGCGCGATTTGCTCGACGATCGGGCCCGAGTTGAGGAAGCGCGGCCTTCTGTTCGTCGGCATCGATGTCATCGACGGCTATCTGACGGAGATCAATGTCACCTCGCCGACCGGAATCCGCGCGGTCAAGCGTCTTGGCGGGCCTGACCTCGCGGCGGCGATCTGGGACACGATCGAGGCCAAGGTTACCAGGAAATAACATGTCTCGTGGCGCCGGCTGGCCTTGCGGCCGCCGGGCCGAGGGGGGATATACGTTCGATGTCATACGCCCATTCCCCGGCGCTCGAACGCCGCTCCCGCGCGCCGCGCGCGCCGCCCCCGCCGTCGAAGGGCGTCGAGCGCGCCAAGCTTCTGGAAAAGCTCACCCTTTTGCATGAGCGGCTTTCCGGCGACCCCGCGGCGTTCCGCCGCGCCGCGATCGAGATGCTGCAGGCGGCGCTGGCCTCCGGACGCGACGAAGCGCGCAAGNNGACGACCTTTTGCGCGTCGCGCTCGAAATGTCCGCCCGCTGGCTCGCCCCGGCGCAGCCTAGCCAATCGCTTCCGACCATTGTCGCCGTCGGCGGTTACGGGCGCGGCATGCTCGCGCCCTTTTCGGACATCGACCTCCTGTTCCTCCTGCCCGACAAGCCGCCGCCAGGCGTCGAGAGGGTGGTCGAGTCGCTGCTCTATGTACTGTGGGACCTCAAGCAGAAGGTCGGCCACGCGACGCGCACGGTCGATGAATGCCTGAAGCAGGCGCGCGCCGACATGACCATCCGCACCACGCTCATCGAGGCGCGGTTCATCGTCGGCGACAAGGGCCTGTTCGAGACGCTTCAGAAGCGGTTCGACGCCGAGATCGTCGCCAAGACGGCGCCAGAATTCGTCGCCGCGAAGCTCGCGGAACGCGAAGCGCGCGTCAGACGGGCGGGCGCGTCGCGCTATCTGGTCGAGCCCAACGTCAAAGAGGGCAAGGGGGGGTTGCGCGACCTCAACACGCTCTTCTGGATCTCCAAATACGTCTACCGCGTTCGCAATGCGCATGAGCTCGTCGCCGCCGGGCTGTTCTCGCCGAGGGAATTCGCGCTGTTCCGCCGCTGCGAGGAGTTCCTCTGGAGCGTGCGCTGCCGGCTGCATTTCCTCGCCGGCCGCGCTGAGGAGCGCCTGAGCTTTGATGTTCAGAGGCCGATCGCCCGCCAGCTCGGCTATTCGACCCGGGCGGGGCTCATCGACGTCGAACGGTTCATGAAGCACTATTTCCTGATCGCCAAAGACGTCGGCGACCTGACCGCGATCGTCTGCGCCGCGCTCGAGGAGCGCCAGACCAAGCGCACTCCGGCGTTCGGGCGTCTGGTCGGACGCCTGCGCCGGCGGACGCGCGCGATCGCCGACGCCGAGGACTTCAAGGTCGACAACGATCGCGTCAACGTCATAAGCGACGACGCCTTCGAGCGCGATCCGGTCAATCTGATCCGGCTGTTCTGGATCGCCGACCGGTCGAATCTGCCGATCCATCCCAACGCGACCCGGCTCGTCACCCAATCCTTGAAGCGCATCGACGCCCGCCTGCGCGAGGATCAAGAAGCCAACCGGCTGTTTCTCGACATCCTCACCTCCCGCAACGCGCCGGAAATCGCACTCCGGCGGATGAACGAGGCTGGGGTGCTCGGCCGGTTCATTCCCGATTTCGGCCGCGTCGTCGGCATGATGCAATTCTCGATGTACCACCATTATACGGTCGACGAGCATCTCATTCGCGCCGTCGGCGAGCTTAGCGGGGTCGAAGCCGGGCGGCTGGCGGAAGATCTGCCGCTCGCCACCAAGATCATGCCGCAGATCGCCCATCGCACCGAGCTCTATCTCGCGACCTTCCTGCATGACATCGCCAAGGGACGCGGGGTCGATCACTCGCTTGCCGGGGCCGAGGTCGCGCGCAAGCTCGGCCCGCGGCTCGGCCTTTCGCCCGCCAACACCGACCGCGTCGCGTGGCTGATCGAGCAGCATCTGGTCATGTCCAACATGGCGCAAGGGCGCGACCTGCTCGACCCGCGGACGGCGGAAGCGCTGTCGGCGATCGTGCAGACCCAAGAGCGCCTCAAGATGCTTCTCACGCTGACCGTCGCCGACATCCGAGCGGTGGGGCCGGGGGTATGGAACGGCTGGAAAGGCCAGCTTCTGCGCACTCTCTACTGGGAGACCGAAGTCGTGCTCGGGGGCGGCCATTCGGTCATCGACCGCAAGGGGCGGGTCAAAGCGGCGCAGGAGACATTGCGCCGCTCGCTTCCGGGTTGGTCCGATCCGGAATTCGACGCCTACGCCCAGCGTCATTATCCGGCCTACTGGCTGAAGGTTGAGCCGGCGCGACAGATAGCCCACGCCAAACTGCTGCACGCGATGGCCGCCGAGACCCGCTCGCTGGCGACCGAGGTCACGACTGACGCGTTTCATGGCGTCACCGCGGTCACCGTGGTCGCGCCCGACCACCCGCGGCTCCTGACCGGCATCGCCGGCGCTTGCGCCGCCGCGGGGGGCAACATCGTCGACGCGCAGATTTTCACCACCACGGACGGCCTGGCGCTCGACACCATTTTTGTCTCGCGCGCGTTCGAGCGCGATGAGGACGAGTTGCGCCGCGGCCAGCGCATCGCCGCCAATATCGAGAAGACCCTGCGCGGCGAGGTCCGGCTGTCCGAAATGGCGTCGCCGAGGCAGCCGCGCGATGTGCGGCGCGGCGCCTTCGCGATCGAGCCCGAAGTGACGGTCGACAACAATCTGTCGCGCCGCTACACGGTGGTCGAGGTTTCGGGTCTCGATCGGCCCGGCCTGCTGCGGGATCTGACCGCCACGCTGTCGAGCCTTAATCTCAACATCGGCTCGGCCCATATTGTCACCTTCGGCGAAAAGGCGGTGGATTCTTTCTATATCAGCGATCTGACCGGGCAGAAGATCAACGCGCCGGCCCGGCAGGCGGCGATCAAGCGGCGGCTGCTGGCGGATTTCGGCGCAAATTGACGGGCGTCAAGAGCAGGAGGATTTTCGCTCCTCCCTGCGCTTGATTTTTGGCTCGTCAGCCCTGATATCCGTCGCGAATTTTGATGGGGCTGATGAAACCATGAATGATGCCAACGCCGAACGCGGCGCGGAGCCGTCCGCGCAGGAAGGCGATACCGCTCGGGCCGAGAGCGGCGATCGGGACGCCGCCGCCGTCATCGAGGCGCTGAACGCCGAAAACGGCCAGTTGAAGGACCGCGTGCTCCGCACCCTGGCGGAGATGGAGAATTTGCGCCGGCGCACCGAGCGCGAGGTCTCCGACGCCAAGACTTACGGGGTGTCGAGCTTCGCCCGCGAAATGCTGACCGTGGTCGACAATCTGTCGCGCGCGCTCGAGCATCTGCCGGCGGAGGCCCGCGCGAGCGCCGATCCTGCGATCCGGTCGATGATCGAGGGCGTCGAATTAACCGCGCGCGACCTCGAGGCGGTCCTTGGCCGCCACGGGGTCAAGCGGCTTGATCCCAAGGGCCAGAAATTCGACCCCAATCTTCACCAGGCGATCTTCGAGGCGCCCGACGAGACAGTTCCCGCCGGCACGGTCTCCCAAGTGGTCCAGAGCGGCTGGACGATCGGCGATCGGGTGCTGCGTCCGGCGATGGTCGGCGTCTCCAAGGGCGGCCCGAAAGCGGCGCCGAGGGAGGCGCCGGCGCCGAGCGGGAAATAGCGGTCAGGCCGCCCTGGTCACCCGCCGAAGCGTCAGATTGATCCTGCCGCCCTGGGGGATCAGGGTCGAGGAGCCGGCGATGATCCGGTCGACGCCGTGGAAGGCGAGACGGCCCTCGCCAGCAAGGGCCATCGCGTCGCCGGAGGCGAGGCGGAAGGAGCGGGTCGGCGCGTTGCGCTCAAGCCCGCCGACCCGGAACAGCGCCGCATCGCCGAGCGAGAGCGAGACGACGGGGGCGGAGAATTCCTGCTCGTCGCGGTCCTGGTGGAGGCCCATGCGCGCGCCGGCAGCGTAAAAATTGATGAGGCAAGCCTCCGGCGCCGGCGCTGCCGGCGCGATCGCGGCGAAGGCTGCGAGGAGACGCGGCGGGATCGCCGGCCAGGGCCGCCCGGTCTCGGGATGGGTCGGCTGATAGCGGTAACCGGTCTCGTCCGAGACCCAGCCGAGCGGACCGCAATTGCTCATCTCAACCGAAAACGGCTTGCCGGTGCGCGGCATGCGCGGGCGAAAGAGCGGCGCTTCGGTGAGGATCGCCCTGACGTCGTCGCGCAGCGCCTCCTGGGCGGCGCGGTCGAGAAAACCCGGGAAATGGTCGACCCCCGGAGCGACAGCGATGGCGGCGCGCTGCATGATTCTCGACCGTTCCCGATTCCCTTCCCTCGCCGCCGGGCGCGGCGTATAGGAGGCCGATTTCATCTAAAGCATCCCGCGCAATTGCGCGTTCATCGAGGCGATCTATGGCCGGTCATAGTCAGTTCAAGAACATCATGCACAAGAAGGGCAAGCAGGACGCGATCCGCTCCAAGCTCTTCTCCAAGCTCGCGCGCGAAATCACGGTCGCGGCCAAGCTCGGCCTGCCCGATCCGGCGATGAACGCCCGTCTCAGAGCCGCCGTCATCGCCGCCAGGGCGGAGAACATGCCCAAGGACAATATCGAGCGGGCGATCAAGAAGGCGGCCGGGGCTGACGGCGAGAACTACGACGAAGTGCGCTACGAGGGCTATGCGCCCGGCGGGGTGGCGGTGATCGTCGAAGCCTTGACCGACAACCGCAACCGCACGGCGGGCGAAGTGCGCTCCTCCTTCGCCAAGGCCGGCGGCGCGCTGGCCGAGACCGGCGCGGTGTCGTTCATGTTCGACCGGGTCGGGCTCATCGTCTTCGACCGCAAGGCCGCCGACGATGAGGCGATGCTCGAAGCGGCGATCGAGGCCGGCGCGGACGACGTCGTGTCAGGGGCGGAGGAGCACGAGGTGATCACCTCGGTCGAGGCGTTGCGCGAGGCGCAGAAGGCGCTCGAGGCGAAATTCGGCGAGCCCGAGAAGGCGGCGATCGTCTGGCGGCCGCAGACCACGGTCGCGGTCGACGACGAGGCGGGCGAACGGATTCTCCGCCTGATCGATGCGCTCGAGGACAACGAAGACGTTCAGAACGTCACCGCCAACGTCGAGATTTCCGAGGCGCTGGTGGCGAAGATGCAGGCCTGAGCGCGCCGAGCCGCGGCGCGCGCTTAAAGGCCACCGTCACCAGACGCAGTGACGGTAACCCCACCGGCCGATCCAGCAATGGCGCACGGGTCCGCCATAAAAGCCGTAGACCGGGCGATGCCAGCCCCAGCGATGCCAGCCGCCATGCCATCCCCAGCCGNNCGGGCTCGATGCTGTCGGCCGCGACCTGAGGCTCGAGCGACGGCGAATCAAGGGTGAAGGCGGGCGAGGGGCCGCTCGCAGCGGCGAGCATCGCCGCGCCGGCGAGGGCGGCGATCGCGCCGCCTGAGAGAATGCGCCAGGTCATGGTGTCCTCCAGTTTTCCAGCTGGGGCAAAATGATGCTTTTTTCGGCTGAACTCGACGTGAATGCGCCCCGCGGCCGGGATGAACGCCGTACGCTTGGTTAAGGTCGCATCCTTCTGGTTCGCGCCGCCCTGACCGACGAGCTCGGGGATTGCGCAAAATCCAAGCCGACCGCAACGAAAACCAAGCTCGACGCAACAAAATCCAAGCCCAGCGCAACGAAATCCAAATCGACAATTAAGAGTTTTCAGTGGCTTAGCTCCAAAACAGGGTCCGATCGAAC
>PLUH01000380.1:2349-12431 GCA_003164825.1 Hyphomicrobiales bacterium | reverse complement strand
CGAAATGGCGGACGAGAAAATCGGTGAGGTAGAACGTGCCCGGCTCGGCCTCGGCCAGCGCCGCGATCTCGATCTGCTGGCGGATGCGGTTCAGCCGGTCGAGCTCGACCGCGATCGGGCGCGCTTCGAGGTCGTCGGCCGCGGTCAGGAGCCGGACGCCGAGGGCCGCGTCGCCGATGCGTCCGCCGGCGTTGATGCGCGGGCCGATGAGAAAGCCCAGATGATAGGGCCGCGGCGGGCCGTCCGCGCCGGCGACGTCGAATAGCGCCGCAAGCCCCGGACGGCGCCGCTGGCGCATGACCGCGAGCCCTTTGACGACAAAGGCGCGGTTGAGGCCGATCAGCGGCACGACGTCGGCGACAGTCGCCAGCGCCACAAGATCGAGCGCGGCGATCAGGTCCGGGGCCTGGCGTGCGTTCCAGAAGCCCGCTTCACGCAGCGCGCGGTTCAGCGCGACGAGCGCCATATAGACGACGCCTGCGGCGCAGAGATGGCCCAGTCCGGAAAGATCGTCCTCGCGGTTGGGATCGACCAGCGCCAGCGTCTGCGGCAGCGTCTCCGGGGCCTGGTGATGATCGAACACGATCACGTCGAGGCCGAGCCGGCTCGCGAACTCGAACGGCTCGCGGCTGACCGCTCCGCAATCGACCGTCACGACAAGCTTGGCCCCTTTGGCGGCGAAGTCCGCTATCGCCTCCGCGCTGGGGCCGTAGCCCTCGGTCACCCGGTCGGGGATGTGGACAATCGTCTCGCAGCCGCAGGCGGTCAGATATTCGCTGAGGAGCGCCGCGCTGCAGGCGCCGTCGACGTCGTAGTCGCCGAAGATGGCGACGCGCTCGCCGCATTCGACCGCCCGCCTGAGGCGCTCGGTCGCCGCCTCCATGTCACGCAGGCAAAAAGGGTCCGGCATCAGATCGCGCAATGTCGGATCGAGATGGCGCTGAGCCGCCTCAGGCCCGACGCCGCGCCCGGCGAGCACGCGGGCGATCAGTTCGTCCTGTCCGCCGATTTGCGCAATGGCGAGCGCGCGCAATTCGCCTTCCGGGTCGAGCCGCGATCGCCACGGCCGCCCGAGCGCCGAGCTCTGGACGTCAAGGAAATAGCCGGAGGTAGACAAGCCTCGCCTTTTCGATCTCCACTGCGCCCCCGGGGTCCAGGTGTTATGATTCGCGCGAGAATAACAATGGCCCGGTTCTGCGCCGCTCGGAGATGCGCGTGTCCTATTTCCTGTCGAGCCTTCCGCTTTGGCAATTGATCTTGCTGATCGTCATCATCCCGACCGCGGTCGCGATGGCGGCGCAGGTCTTGATCCGAAAATGGGCCGGCGTCGACAAGCTCGCCAGGAACAACGAGATCGCCGGATTCAAATTTGCGACCGTGGGCGTGATCTATGCGGTGCTGCTGGCCTTCGTCGTCATTGCCGTATGGGAGAAGTTCAGCGACGCCCAGAACGCGGTCACGGAAGAAGCTGGCGCAATCGCGGCCCTCCACCACTTTACCGAGGGTAAGGAACCCGAGACCGTCGCCATGCAGGCGGCGCTCAGCAAATATCTCACAGCCGCGATCGACGACGAATGGCCGGCAATGGGGCGGGAGGGGGAAAGTCCCGCGACCGATCACGCGCTCGACACGCTCTATCAGGCCGCGATCGCGCTCAATCGTAGTGGATCAATGGGGACCGCCTCGATGGCCGAAATCTTCCGTCTGGTCGACGAGGTGACGGCGGCTCGCAGGGTCAGGCTGCATCTTGCGACCGGGCTAGTGCCCAATGTCATCTGGATCGCTCTCTTCATGGGCGCGCTCTTGACCGTGGGATTCACGCTCTTCTTCGGCAGCGAGAATCCGGTCGCGCAGGTTTCGATGACCGGCGTGCTGTCTGTTCTGGTGACCACGGGCCTCGTGGTCATCCTGTCGATCGATCATCCCTTTACCGGCCCTGTCTATATCCATCCCGACCCGCTGGCCTCGGTGCTCACGGAAATTGTCAAGCCGCCCGGGTGATCCGGCTCCGCCGGAAGCAACGGTTTTCGCCTCACCACCAAAGGCCGGGCGTCGCCAATTCCACCAAGGCGTCGTCCGGATCGCGGATATAGAGGCTCGTTCCCCCGCGCGGCCAGTGATATTCGCCAACAACCTCCACGCCGCGTTCGACGAGCCGATTGCGCCAGGCGTCGAGATCCTCTGAGGCTATCGAGAGCGCCAGGTGCAGACGCCCGCGCCCGTCGTGGCCCGGGATTCTGCCTCGCGCGTCAACAACGTCATCCTCGGTCGAGCCGGCCTGAAACACCAGCAGCACACTGCGCGCGGCGACGTCAAAGGCCACGAGGCGCGGCGAATCGACCAGCGTCCTGAATCCAAACAGATCGCGATAGAACGCTGCGGTGCGCTGGAGATCGCGCGCATAGACGGATGTTTCAAGCAGGCCGTCGATCGATGGCGGGCTATTTCGATTCGACATGTCTCATCTGCCCTTGCGCGCGGGCTAACGCGCCAGCCTTCCGCTTGGCGCCGATCAAGACGTTTCGTCAATCGAGGTCGGTCGCTGGCTTCGAGGGCGCCGCGCCCGCCTCTCGCGAAGCGCGAGATAGACGCCGCACGCCACGACGAGGGAGGCGCCGATCAATGTCGCGGCCGACGGCCAATCGCCAAAAACGAGGACGCCTGAAACGATCATCCAGATGAGCTGAGTGTAGGTGAACGGGGTCAAGGTCGGCGCTGGGGCAAACCGATGGGCGACGATCAGCATTCCGTGGCTGGTGGCCGCGAAAACGCCCATTCCCGCCATGATCACCCAATCGATCGCCGACTGGGGCTGCCGCCAGATCCATGGCAATATCGGAGTCAAAAACACGATGCCGGCGATTTGGGTCCAGGCGAGCGTCGTCTGGGCGGAGTCCGACCCGGCGAGTTTGCGAGTGGCCAGCACGTATCCCGAATTGCAAACAACCCCGGCGACCGCGACCAGAACGATCGGCTGAAACGTCCCTGCTCCTGGCCGCGTAGCGATCACCACGCCGAGAAATCCGAGCGCGATTGCGATCATGCGTTCCGCGCTCACTCTTTCACCCAGCACAGGTCCCGCCAGAAGAGCCACGAAGACCGGCGTGAGAAATGAGATTGTCGCAGTCTCCGACAGCTGGAGCTCGCGGACGGCGAGCACGTTCGCGGTCGTCGAACAAAATAGCAAAACGGAGCGCAACAGCTGTAGTCGAGGGCGCCTCGAACGTAGCATGGCTGGCCGCGACAGAGATCGCGACGCGACGAGCGCGATCAGCGACGCCCCAACGTAACGCGCCCAAACGATCTGTGCGATCGGCAAAGACGCGCTCAGCCATTTGGCGCACGTGTCCTGGCCGGTGAAGCAAATCATGGTGGCGCACATGAGTCCGATCGCGAGGATGCGCATGCGGCGATCTTCGGCTTCGCCCGTGTCGACTGCAGCGATCATCGAGGATCAGGACTCACACCGCCTCGCGCTCGATGCGAATGACCTGCGGCTTCTCGCGCACCACGCCGTCCTCGACAGTATGCTTGAGGGCGTCGCGAATTGACGATTCGGTCGTTCCGTGGGTCATGAGGACGACCGGGACGACGCCTGCCGCGGCCACTTCCCTTGTGGCGCGCTTTTGCATGATCGCCTCAAGCGAGATCAGCTGCTCGCCCATCCGCGCGGCGATGGCCCCCATGGCGCCCGGACGGTCAACGACCGCGAGGCGCACGTAATAACCACCCTCGTGCCGCTGCATCGGCACCCGGTCCGCCTCAACAAGCGAGGCGGCCGGCCGGCCGAACGCCGGCACCCGAATGCCGCGCGCGATGTCGACAATGTCGGCCGCGACAGCCGACGCGGTCGCATCGCCGCCCGCTCCCGGCCCGACCAGCGTCAGCTCCCCGATCGCGTCGCCGTCGATCGAGACCGCGTTGAGCACGCCCATGGTCTGGGCGAGCGGAGCGCTCTTGGCCACCATCGTCGGATGCACGCGCTGCTCAACGCCGTGCGGGGTCCGCTCGGCGACGCCCAGGAGCTTGACGCGAAATCCGAGTTCGTCGGCGGCGCTCAAGTCGGCGAGCGTGATCGTCTCGATGCCCTCGACCGAAACCGCCCCGGCGTCGATCCTGGCCCCAAAGGCAATCGAGGCAAGAATGGCGAGCTTATGCGCGGTGTCGAAGCCGCCGACGTCAAACGTCGGATCCGCTTCGGCGTAGCCGAGCCTTTGAGCCTCGGCGAGGCAGACCTCGAACGGCAGGTTCTCGCTCTCCATGCGCGAGAGGATGTAGTTGCAAGTGCCATTGAGAATGCCGGAAACCCGCTGAATTGCGTTTCCAGCCAGGCTCTCGCGCAGGGTCTTGATGACGGGAATGCCGCCGCCGACCGCCGCCTCGAAATGCAACTGCGCCCCTGATCGCTCGGCAAGGGCCGCGAGCTCGAACCCATGCGCCGCGAGCATCGCCTTATTGGCCGAAACGACCGGTATCCCGCGGGCGAGCGCAGCTTTGGCCGCCTCAAACGCGACTCCGTCGGCTCCGCCGATCAATTCGACGAATACGTCGATTTCGGCGGAGGCGGCAAGGTCCGCTGCGCTGGCGAAGTAGACGGCGTCGCCAAGATCGACGCCGCGGTCGCCCTTGCGGCGCGCGCTATAGGCGAGGACCGCGAATTCGCGTCCCGCTCGTGCGACGAACCCGGCCCGTTGCCTCTCAAGAAGTCGAACAAGGCTGGTCCCGACCAGGCCGAGACCGGCGACGCCCAAGCGAAGCGGCTTCGTCATTTTGTCCTCGCTCCGCCTTCCTTCGATCCTGATCGCGACCGGGCTTGTGCCCGAATCGCGGCCGGGGATCAACGAAGCGCGGACGGCTTAGCCGTATCGCTCAGAGGCCGATTTCCTCTTCTTCTTTCGCTCCTTGCGCGCGGCGTAGCGGGCGTCTCGCTCGAGCTTGCGCTCGTACTCGACCTGCTCGTCCAATTCGCGCTGGCGCTGGGCCTCAGCCTCGCGTGCAACGGCTTCAAGCCTCAATTGCTCCTGCCGGGCGGCCTCCTCGGCCGCGCGCCGCTCGGCTTCAGTCGCCGCTTCTTCCGCCTTGCGCTTGGCGCGCTCGGCGTCGCGGACGACCCGGGCTTCGAGAATCGCCTTGCGCTTGGCCTCGCGCTCGATGACCGCCGGGTCAGCCGGATCATATTTCGAGTTGGCGAGGAATTTTTCCGCCATCGCCTTGCGCGCGTTGGCGGCAGCGGCCTGGCGGTCAGCGAATTTATTGCCGTTCAAGAAAGACATTGCATTCCTAGACTACTGGTTGTCGGGGAAGCGCGCTCATGACACAGCGCGGGCCGATCGGCAATGGTTTTCGCCGCAGATCGGCGATGCGCCAACCGCAAGGCGGCTCTAAGATCTGCGTCAAAGGCGCCGATGCCGCGATCGATTTTGTTGATCCCCGGCTCGGAACGTGGTCCACTCCGTAGCCGCCCGGCAAGAGGCCGCGACCAGGGGAGCGATGTGATGGCCGTTGTGGTTGGCGCAGGGCCGCGCCCCGCGAATCAGCAGGCCGTCGACGCCGGCAGGGCGCCGCAATTCGAAATCCGCAAGATCGAAGTCGCGGATGTCATCGACTGCATCACCAGGGGGATGCAGGACTTCGGACGCGCGCCGCGATACGGCATGTTCTTCGGCGCCTTCTACGCGATCGGCGGCCTCATCATCGTCTGGGCGGCTTTCGCGGCGGATTATCCTTATCTCGCCTATCCGTTCATCATGGGTTTTGCGCTGTTCGCGCCGTTCGGCGCGGCGGGGACATATGAGATTTCGCGCCGTCTCGAAGGCGCTGAGCCCCTGTTCTGGTCGGCGATTCTCGGCTCGGTCTGGAGCCGAACGGGGAAGGAGCTTGGGTGGCTGGCGCTCGTCAGTCTCTTCACCCTGATCATCTGGCTCGATCTCGCCGTCTTTGTCTTCCTCGCGTTCTATGGCGTCGACATTCCATCCTTCCCGCAGATGTTCGCCAGCATTTTCACCTCCGCCTACGGGATGGCGTTCCTGCTGGTCGGAAACGGACTCGGCGCGATCATTGCGCTGTTCGTCTTTTCCATCACCGCCATCGCGCCGCCTCTCGTCGTCGATCGCGAGGTCGATTTCGTCACCGCGATGACCACCAGCCTGCGCGCCGTCCTGGCCAATCCGCGCCCGATGCTGCGATGGGCGATCGTGATCGGCGCCGCGCTCGCGATTTCGTTCGCCACCCTTTTCGTTGCGCTCCTGGTGATCTTCCCGGTCCTTGGCCACGCGACCTGGCATCTCTACCGCCGCGTGATTATCTAGCGGATTTTCGACCGGCCGCAGTCACGGCGCGTCTCAGCAGCGTTGCGCCGTCGACGCGTTTGCGTCAAAAGCCTGGGCTCGAGTTCCAAGAGAGCCGACGTCCCGTTCCGATGGCCCTGACCCGCAGCGCGCCCGCCGCCGCCCGAACCACAAGCTTCGAGCTTCGGGCCGCCGTTCGCTTCTGGCTGATTGCGGTGGCCGGTCTCGTTTTCCTCATGGTTCTGGTCGGCGGCGCGACGCGGCTCACCGAGTCCGGCCTCTCGATCACCCAATGGAAGCCGGTCACCGGTGTGATCCCTCCCATGAGCGGCGCGGAGTGGCAGGCCGAGTTCGACCGCTATAAGCAAATCCCGCAATTCGCCACGCTCAATCCGGACATGACTCTCGATGGCTTCAAGACCATCTTCTGGTGGGAATGGGGCCATCGCCTGCTCGCGCGCGTGGTCGGCGCGGCCTTCATCATTCCTGGCCTCTGGTTCTGGCGGCAGGGCCAGCTCAAGGGCGCGCTCGGCCGGCAGGTCGCGGTCGCGACGGGGTTGCTGGCGCTCGAGCCGATCGTCGGCTGGTGGATGGTGTCCTCGGGCCTGAGCGAGCGCACCGAGGTGGCGCAGCAGCGGCTGGCGCTGCACCTGATGATCGCCGCGGCGACGTTCGGCGCGCTGATCTACGCCGCGGCCGGACTTGGCGAACGGCCGCGCCCGGGCGCCGCCGCGGGCCGGGGCTTGGTGATTTCCGCCCGCCTGTTCGCCGCGGCGGTGTTCTGCCAGCTCGGCCTCGGCGCCCTGGTCGCCGGCCTGCGCGCCGGCCTCATCTACAACACCTGGCCGCTCATGGGATCGAGCTTCATTCCCGGCGAAGCGTTCAAGCCGGGCTGGCTGCAAGCGATCCTCAACGACCCGGCGACGTCGCAGTTCGACCATCGCCTGCTCGCCTATGCGATCGTCGCCTTCGCGGTCCTGCAGGCCGTCGCCGCGTCCCGCGCCGCGCCCGGCGCGCCGGTCGCCAGCCGCGCTGTCGTCCTGGCCGCAGCAGCCCTCCTTCAGGTCGGGCTCGGCGTCGCGACGCTCCTCTCGCTTGCGCCGATCGAGCTGGCGCTGGCGCACCAGGCGCTCGCGCTCGCCCTCTTCGGCCTCGCCATCGTCCACCTTCGCGCGACGGAGATGGAGCAAGGCCGATGATAATCTACCGACAGCGACTGTTATCGCTGCGGACGTTGACGCTTGAATGGCTTCCAAGCTGGGGCAAAATTTTTCAAAATCGAGCCAAGCCAGCACAAGCTCCAACCAAATTTTTCCAAGGAAAAAGCTTGGATTTCCTTTGATTTCCTTGTCCGAAATGAGCTGTTCCAAAGGGCTATCGCGACCCCCCCGGGCAAAAAAGCTTTTGCGCGGCTGCTTGCCCCAATAAAAAACGTACGATTCCGGTGCAATCCGCTCTCGCGCGGGGGATTTTCCTGGCATAGCTCATGACGATTTCGAGCATAGCCTGATTTTCGGTTTTCCGAAAGGAAATGCGCGAAAATTCGTCGCGGCGGACTCGCGCTGCTTACAGCGGTTTCTCTAAGCGTCCTCCGCTGTCTTTGCCGGCGCGACTGCATTTAGAATGGCGGGGGCGGCCGGGAGGCGTCTCAACTGGCGGCGCCGCGCAGTCCAACACCGAGGAATTCGACATTCACCTTTGGATCGGTGCGCTCGATCAAAACGTCCCACCAGTAGAACACGTTGATCTGGATCGTCTCTGGGTGAAAGAAGCAGGCCATGTTTTGCGGCCCGGTTGTGTTCGAGGTGTTCGAATCGCAAGTCGCGTCGGTGATCGCGACGTTCGTTCCGATCCCGGCGTGACGAAGAAAAGCGCGAACTCGCGCGCCGGTATTCATGCCGTCCCCGTCGATGACGCTCATGAAGATAAGGCCTATTTTCGTGCCGAGCATGTTTGCGGTCACAGTGATCGGACACAGAAACCGGATTGATCCGGTGCTAGCCCCGCTAAAGCCGACGCCAAACCCGCGGGTTTCGTAGCCGCCGGCGCGGATTGTCGCGCTGTCCGGGACGCAGACCCCGCCGACCTGGTCAAGAGGCATGTCGTCATTGGCCCGGGCCAGATCCGGGCGGGCCAAGAAAACCGAGCAAAACGCGAGGGCGAAGAGTGTCACAGCGTAACGTATCGTCATTTCCAACCTCCCGATATTCGAAGACTTCTCCTCGGGGAGAAGTTTCGTTCGACGCCCGGACGCAATCTATCCGCCTGGCTCTCAACCATCCAACCCTGAGAGATCATCGCGGCAGCGGTTGTGATCTGCATCACGGCCCTAGCGTCGGGGCTTTCCTCGTCCGCATTCCCCCGAGAGCGGAGAAAAGTGGTAAAGACGAACCTATCGCCGTCCAGGCGCCGTTGCGAAGCGGCAGTCGTGGTCGACCGAGTCCGTTCGAGGGCAGCCAAGGGAAGTTTGCCATGCAGAACATGACGGGAGCAGCGCCCGCCACCGCCGGCGCCTCGGAAAAGCCGAGCCTCAAGGCTCGTGCGCTCGACGAGCTGCGACAATATGCGATCATCACGCTCTATCTTTGGGTGTTCTTCGCCCTATTCAGCTTCTATCGGCGAATGATCCTGGAAGAGAACGGAATCAGCGTCTGGCAGCAGACTTTGGCCATCGTCAACGCCCTCGTGTTCGGCAAGGTGATCCTGATCGCCCAGGCGCTCCACCTCGAGGCGGGACTGCGGAAATACCCCCGCATCTACATCGTTCTTGGGAACGCCCTCATGTTCACAATCGTGCTGATGGCTTTCCACATCCTCGAGGAAGCGATCAAAGCCTGGTTCGACGGCCGGCCGCTCGCGACCAGCGTCGCAGTCTTCGGCGGCGGGACCCTCGCCGGATTCCTGACGTTGGGCGCGATCTTTTTTGTCGTTCTGATTCCCTTTTTTGGCATCCGGGAGGTCGCGCGCGCGATCGGAGGACAAGCGCTTTGGGATCTGTTCTTCACCGGGCGGACGCAGACGTTCAGGCTGGTCGAGGATTGAGACTCTTAGCTGGCTCAGGCTTGACTGACTGTTTTTTTGCTTTCGCCATGACGGGTTAGAGACGTTTGCTGGTCTGCTTTTCGACCGAGCCAGCGCGCCCGCGTCCTCGAGGCGAGAGAAAACATGCTAGAAACGGGATTATCGCCGCTTCGCGCGCGGGCGCGGACTATGCGGTCGACCTCGCAGGGGAGACGGACATGACGGATATACTGATCCGAATATTGCTAGGCGGCCTGGGCGTCTTCTTGTTTTTTCTTGGCGTCGCAATGCTCGTGGTCCGAGGCATAGCGGGATCGCTCCGCTCGATTTTCGCGCCCCGCGTCATCATAATCCAGAACGACTCCGCCCATGAACGGCAGCCGGGCCTCACTGAGACCTACAAGCCCATGGTCACGGCTTTTATCTGGCTGATCCTCTTACTCGTCGTCGGTCATATTCTGCGCTAGGGCGCGTTGCATCCAGATTGACCCGCGGTCCTCCTCCCCCCTACCCCACACAAGGGGGGCGGGGAGCGAGTCCACGCCGGGCCTACTTCTTCTTGGCCCGTTGAGCGCGCGCGGCGGAGTTGGCCGCCGCGGCGGCGCGGATGAGTTGCTTGAAGGCGGGTTCGTCGATGGTCTCCCCCTGGCGCAGGTCGATCGCACGCCGGGTGTTCCCTTCGAGGCTCGAATTGAAGAGCTGCTTCGGGTCTTCGATCGAGGCGCCGCGAGCGAAGGTGAGCTTGACGACCTCCTTGTACGATTCCCCGGTGCA
>PLUH01000380.1:0-2295 GCA_003164825.1 Hyphomicrobiales bacterium | reverse complement strand
TGCCGCCAGTGGCCTCACGCGGCCGATCGAACCGCATCGGGCCGCATGAGCGCCCGGATCGCGATCACGACGAAGGCCGCGCCGCCGATGATCGTGAAGATGGAGGCGATCCCGTGCACCGCCATGCCGGTCGCAGCAACGGCGTCGAGCGAGCCGGCGCCGGAGGGAGTCTTGCGCAGGGCGCCGTAGCCGCCGGCGACGAACATGGCGATCGAGGCGACGAACTGGCCGCCGCCGTACAGACCGATGAGGATGCGGGTCGCGCGCGGCGGCGCCGGCGCTCGCCCCAGCTCCTTGAGGCCGAAGGTCAGCAGCATCCCGGCGCTCGAGACGCTGACCGCGGTGATGACCGCGTGATAATGCGCGGGCGTGCGAGTATCCGAGCCGGTGATCAGGAAGCCCATCACGCCGCCGAGCGCGAACAGCGCCAGCGACGTCGCCAGCGCGAAGAACGCCGGATCGCGCCACGGCCACGGGGAGGGCGAACGAAGCGCGCGGGCGACGAGAGAGGCGGCGAAGATCAGCGTCGGCGCGGCGATCCCGAACTGCAGCAGCCGAAACGCCTCATGCTGGCCGCTCGCGAACGGTTCGAAGGCGGCGTAAAACGCTGGCGCCGGGAGAGCGATGAACGCGATGAGGAGAACGCAACCGAGGAAGACGCGGTTGTCGACCGCCTCATCGCCGAGGCTCATCCGGGCGAGGATCGACCAGTTCGTGACCATGAGTGCGGCGTAGACGAATTGGAGCAGATGGCCGCCGCCCCAGAAGAGCTGGTCGCGCGACCACGCGAGGCCGCCCTCGCCGGCAAGCAGCACCCCGGCGACGCCGAAGCACGTCAACGCGAGGATGTAGATGAAGCCGGCAAGCGCCATCGCAACTGCGAGCGGCGGCGGCGAGGCCGGCCGTCCCGGCAGATTGATCAGGAGCCGAACGACGGGCGCCAGAACGCCGAGCGCCAACGCCAGAAGTCCGGCGTCATAGGCCGGATGGAGGATGAGCGGAATGTAATTGTCGAGCGCCGGCTGGGTCGCGTCGAGGAAGGCGGGCGCGAACAGACAAGGGAATGCGACCAGAACGGCGCCCTGCCCGATCCGCCCGAGCGGGGCGGCGCGCACGTCGTCGCCGGCGAGCTTCAGGGTCGCGACGGCGACGAGGAAGGCGAAAACGCCCTGAAGCCAGATCACCAGCGAGAATATGACGTGGATGACGAGGCCCTTGTAGAAGAAGTCGATCGGCCAGAACGGCGTCTTCTCCATCCCCGGAATCCGTGACAGCGCCAGCAGGATCGCGAACACCCCGGCGACCGCCAGCGCGCCGACGGCGAGCCATGCCCATCCCAGGAGCTCGCGCCTCACGGCGCTCCCGGCGCCGGCGGTGGAGCGCGCGCGGTCGATGATTGTCGTGTGCGCTGCCTCGGTCATGGAACGATCGAGGCTGAGGCGTCATTGCGAGGAGCCAAAGGGCGTTCGGAAGAACGCCCGTCTTTCGACGGGCTATGGCGACGAAGCAATCCAGGGGCCGTAGAGCGCCCGACGTTCCCCTGGATTGCTTCGCTGCGCTCGCAATGACGGCAAGGCTGCCGTCTAAGCGCGCCGCAGTTCAACGCAAACATCAACTGCCGGCCATCGGATAGAGGTGGATCGCCATGACGTACACCACCAGTCCCGAGACGGCGACGAACAGCCACGCCGGCATGGTCACCCGCGCGAACCGGCGGTGGATGGCGAACCGTTGCTTCATGGCGTTGTAGAACGTGATCGGCACCAGCACAGCGACGACGAACGCCATGAAGACGTGAACGGCGAGGAGAGTGAAATAGATCGGTCGGATCGGACCGTAGCCGCCGAACTTCGCCAGCCCGGCGAAGGCGTGATAGACAAGATAGACGGCGAGAAAGGCGACGCCGAGGCCGATGGCGACGAACATCGTGCGCCGGTGGCCCTCGCGGTCGCGGGCGCGGATGAGGTAATAGGCGCGCAACAGCACCACGATGGTCGCCGCATTGATGACGGCGAGCACGTGAGGCAAGTCGCGAATGGCGATCATGGCGGCCTCAGAACCCGTGGTTGGAGATCTTGAGCACCACGCTGACATAGAGGAACGCAGCCAGCGCGGCGAGGAGAACGAGCACGATCAAGTTGCGCCGCCTCTGGTTCGGGTTGACGGACGGCACGGCTAAACCCGCGCCCGCAGCATCGCTTCCGCCAGCATCGCCGCGAACAGGACGAACAGGTACAGGATCGAGAACCCGAACAGGGCCATCGCCGCCTTGCGCCGCGCCGATTCGTCGCCGTC
>PLUH01000328.1 GCA_003164825.1 Hyphomicrobiales bacterium | reverse complement strand
GAGCTCGCGCCGAAGCTGCTCGAGGGCGCGCCGACGCGCGACCAGTCGGTCGAGCTTTTCGGCGCCAAGCTCCACTCGCCGGTCATCATCGGCCCGACCGGCCTCGCGGGGCTGTTGTGGCCGCACGCCGAACTCGCCGCGGCCCGCGCGGCGGCGCGGTTCGGGACTGTCTACTGCACCAGCCACGCTTCGACCGCGACCATCGAGGAGATCGGCGCGGCGACGCCGCGGCCAAAATGGATGCAGGTGTTTCTTTATAAGGATCGCGGCCTCACCGCGGAATTCGCGGCGCGCGCGGCGGCGGCCGGTTACAAGGCGCTCATCCTCACCGTCGACAACCAGGTTGTGGCGGGCCGCGACCGCGACGCTCGCAACGGCATGACCTTTCCGCTGCGTTGGGGCCCGCGCAGCATGCTCGACCTCATGAGCCGGCCGGGCTGGCTCATGCGGATGGCGCAAACGCCGCAGCCGACGTTCGTCAATTACGGCAAGCGGACCTCGATCATCGACTTCGGTCCCCTGATGGCCGAGCAGCTCGATCCCGANNGGTTGAGCGTCTGCTCGCGTTCATCATTGCCGCCGCCAAGACCGGCGCCGCGGTGACGGCCGACTCCAACCACGGCGGCCGCCAGCTCGACGGCGCGGTCGCGACGATCCGCGCGCTGCCGGGGGTGGTCGAAGCGGTCGGCGGGCGAGCGCCGGTCCTGATCGATGGCGGCTTTCGCCGCGGCGTCGATGTCGTCAAGGCGCTGGCGCTCGGCGCGCGCGCGGTCCTGATCGGCCGCCCCCACCTCTGGGGCGTCGCCTGCGCGGGCGAGGACGGAGTGTTCTGGGTGCTCGACCTCTTCCGGCGCGAGATCGATCGCGCGCTCGCGCTCGGCGGCTGGGACGGCGTCGCCAAACTCGACCCGAGCATCTTCTTTCGAAGCCCCCCCGAGGGCGCCGACCGTCTCTACCAAGCGTCGGCGCCCAACGGCTATTGACCTATTCCGCCGGTTGCTCGCTCATTTCACCATGGCCGTGCGACTCGATCGCGGCCGGCGCGACATGGGCGAATTTTGCGAAGCAATAGAGCATCACCGCGACGCAGATGTAGCTGAAGGCAACCGCCGGCGACTGCGCGATGCCGAGATCCTCGGCATGGATCAGGCCGAAGAACGTGAACACGGCGCCGGCCAACGCGAACCAGGCGGCCTTCTCCAGTTGGCGGTCGATGATGAACACCGTGACAGCGCCCAAAACGATGCCGGCGAGCGTGGCGCCGCCGCCGAGCGTCGCCAGACCTTTGTAAAGCACGCCCTGGGTTACGAGCTTGTCGTAGCCGAGGACCGAGGCGTCGGTGCCTGCCGCATGCAGCGCCCCGTCTATCTGGCTCTTGCCCCAGGCGGCGATCTGCGGAACCATCGCCAGGATGATCGCCGGGGCGTGGCTCCTCGGCGATTCCTGGAACGCCTGCGAGCCGATCAGCATGCCGATATAGAGCAGGATCGGCAGCAGCGCGACCACCGGGATCAGACTGCTGATGAGCGCGACGATGCCGAGCCACGACAGCACCAGCACCATCACACCGGTCGCGGCGGAATAGCCGATCCGCCCGCCCATCGCCTTCCAGCCGGGATGGCCGATGTAGACGGCGTTGATGAACGGATTGCCCATGAGGCAGCCGATCAGGCTGATGACCCCGTCGGCCGTGAGCACCTGGGTCGTGGGAAACGAGTCGCCCGCCGCGGCGGCGCTCTCGACGTTGTCCATCGCCTCGACGAGATCGTAGATGCCGAAGGGAATCGCGGTGACCAGGATCACGCCGAGGAACTTGAAGCCTGAAAAGACGTGACCGACCGCCGGTATGGGAAACGAGAAGCCGAAGTGCGAAAAGGCGTCGCCGACGGCGCCGACGCTCAAGCCGCCGTAACCGAGGCCAAAAATGTTCGATCCCCAGGCGATGAACGTACCCGCCGCGATCGCGACCAGTCCGCCCGGCACGCCCTGGAAATAGCGCACCCCGCCGAACCAATTGGCCAGAATGACCGCGAAGCAGATGATACCGATGACGGGCGTCTCGAACACCTGCAGGCCGGGCCGCATCGAAATGAAGGTGATGGAAATGCCGGCCAGCGAACCCAGGAGCGCCGCCCGTGGCGTGATCCTGCGGATCGCCGGGCCGATGAAGCCGCCGATCATCAAGACGAAGCTCTGCACAAACACCCAGGTGAGACCCGCCTCCCAGGCCTGGACGGGATCCTTGGTCACGGCGAGGATCGGCAGCATGACCACGAAGGTGACGACGAACATATGCGGCACGCTGGTGCCCGACGGCAGGGCGGTGACGTCGGTGCGGCCGGTCTTCTGGGCCAAACGATAGGCGAGCCAAGCGTAGTACACCGTGCTCAGAAACAGCATCAGCCCGGTGGCCGGAAGAATTCTGCCGAACACGAGGTCGTCCGGCATTTTGAGCACGAAGCGCAGCAGTGCGCTCAAGACGAGAAAATTGACCAGGATGTTGGTGCCGAAACCAAAGAAGGCGTTCCAGTCGCCCGGAACCCAATAGCGCTCGCGCCCTGTAGCCACCGTCGCTGTTGACATCGCTTTCTCCCNNTATTTGAGCCCGGCCAAGGCTTCGACCAGCCCGTCCGAATGGGCGACCCAACCGAAGATGCCGCCCTGAGCCTTGATCATCTTCAAACCCATGGCGTGGAATTCGGGAAAGTAGGAGCCGCAGCAGTCCTCAAGCACGAGGCAGTCGTAGCCGCGGTCGTTGGCCTCGCGGACCGTGGTGTTGACGCAGACTTCGGTCGTCACGCCGGTCACGACGAGCTGCTTCACGTCCCGGTGCTGTAGGATGGAGTGCAGATCAGTGGCATGGAACGCGCCCTTGCCCGGCTTGTCGATAACCGGTTCGCCCGGCGCGGGGTAAAGCTCCGGAATGATGTCGTGACCCGCTTCGCCGCGCACCAGAATGCGGCCCATCGGCCCAGCGTCGCCGATCGTCGTCGCGCTGCGGCCGCGGACTTTCTTCGCCGGCGGCAAATCGGACAGGTCGGGCCGATGGCCCTCCCTTGTATGGAGGGCGGGAAGACCGGCGGCGCGCCAAGCCGCCAAAAGCCGGCGATTGGGTTCGATGGTCCGGCGCAATTGCGAAACGTCGTTGCCGAGCATTTCCCCAAAGCCGCCAGGCTCGAGAAAATCCCGCTGCATGTCGATGATCAGGAGCGCGCAATGCCCGGGGCTGAGCGTGAAAGCGTATGGTTCGGCCGCAAGGTCCACCGTCTTACTCATAAGCGGCGCCGCTGTTTCTTGAGGCTGCAGGGCGGCGATGATCGTCCCGATCGCGCCGGCCCGAATTCCGCGTTCGACATTTTCGGTCCCCGCCTGACGGCTTGTCGCCACTACGCACGCAAGGAACATGCCTGTCGCCTCGACGCGCACGGCCGTCACAAAGGGGCGGCGTCCTCGTCCTTCGGCGAAGGAAGCGCGTGGCCAACGATCGGCGGCGCCGCGGCCGCAGTGGCTTCCATGACAAGGTTCGTGGAAGCGCGACGGCGAATCGTTCGGCAACGGCGCGATTTCCTCGACTGGATGAAATGTCGGAGGAATTGGCGACCCGGAGATTTCCGTGCTGACCAATTTCCGCTATATCCGCGGACGCTGGGACACGGTTGCTCATCGTGTGGATATTGCTGCTGAGATTCTATGCTGCGGCGCCCAGGGACCGGGCGGCGAGCGGACCCAGGTCTAACCCGAGCTTACCAGCCGTCGGTCTCCCATCTCTCGGAGCCAGGCGCGGCATTGCCGGGTCATCCGGCTTTCGCTCGTCGCCTTGCCGCCGCATAGTCGGCGGACAATGCGTAAGCTCCCTAACCTCGCCAAAGGGCGCCCTCAGGCATGATGGCGCGGGCGGCCATGCTCGCGGTCGCCGCGCTCGCGCTGGCGGCAGGCTCATTTCTCGCATTCATACGCTACGAGCTCAGGCCGCGGCGCGCGCGGCTTGACCCCGCGGCGACGGGATTGCCGGTCGAAGCTGTCGCGATCCCGTCGAGCTCGGGAGCGAGGCTTGCCGGCTGGTTTCTGCCTGGAGCGGGTCGCGGCGCCGTTCTTCTGCTTCACGGCGCCAAGTCCAATCGGCTCGTGCTGGTGGAGCGCATGCGATTCTTGCGGGGCGCCGGCTACTCAACGCTGGCGATCGATTTTCAAGCGCACGGCGAAAGCACCGGCGATCGAATCACGATGGGTCAGCTCGAATCCCTGGACGCGCGGTCGGCGCTCAAGTGGCTCCGCGCGCGTTTGCCCGGCGAACCCGTGGCGGTGCTTGGGGTATCGATGGGCGGCTCAGCGACGCTTATCGGACAACCGATCGAGGCCGACGCCGTGATCGTCGAATCCGTCGCTCTCGATTCCGTCGCCGCCGTTTCGAACCGCCTGGCGCTCAGGTTCGGCCAGCTCGCCCGGCTCTTTACGCCATTCGTGCTGGGAGGGATGCGCATCGCCAGCGGAATCGACGTCTCGAAGCTGCGTCCAATTGAGGGAATAGCCCGTCTTCACAAGCCGATCTTCGTCATGACTGGAGCCGAGGATCAAAAGACGACGGTCGCCGAAGGCCGGGCGCTGTTCGCTGCGGCCAATCCGCCGAAGAGCTACTGGGAAATGCCCGGAGCGCAGCATATCGACCTGTCGTTTGCGGGCGGCCACGCTTATCGCGAGCGACTGCTCGAGTTTCTCGACGCTTCCCTGCGATCGCCGCCAGATCGACCGCTCACCGGCGACGCGCCGAAGATCCTCGCGCGGGACACAAAAAACGGAGGCCGCTTCAGATGAGGTTTCCGCGCTCGGGCGTCATTGACGCGCCCGACAGGATGAAACTGGGCACTCCTATGTCATTGTTATACGTATCGATTTGAAGGAACGCTTTCGATGAGGTCCGACGCGCTGTCCGCTTTCGACCCGAGGCGATCGATCAGACGTCGGGAAAGGCCTCATCGCACAGCGAACGCTCCAGGCAGGTGCGCAACCCGCTGAGGTAGGCGCAGCAGTTCTTCATCTTTCGCGATGAGGCAGTAAGATCAAACGTATGATCGGCGTCAACCCGAATATGATTGTCACGAAATAGGCGAGGAACGATACTCCCGCCGCTGGCTCTGAACCATTGACACAGCAGCGCCCATCGCAACCACTACGCGGAACAGCTCCCCCAGGTCTTGCCTTGTACGGAGCTATTCGCTGGCTGCTATTCAAAAGGAATCCAACATGGCTAGCGGACGTCGCGCCGGCCAATGTCGGCACGGGGAGGGCCGAAGCTGCTGGACGTCAGGTCGGCTTTTGATGACGTGGACGGCGCTCCGTCCCATCCCGCAAGCGGGCTAAATGCGACGGGGCGCCGACCATGATCTCCTCGGCGTCNNCGGAACGTTCCGGATTGCCCCCGCGTCGCGCCGGCCAACGACCTAGGCGCGAATCTTCGGCGCGATGTTTGCCCAACGACCCGTGCGACGGCGTCGTTCTCGCGCCGCCCAAAGCCACTGCGAGACGGCTAACGCCTGTCACGCGGAACAAAGGCGTCGGTGGCCACGTTTCTTGCCTACACAATCAAGCACCGCGTTAGAGGCGAGAACCTATGTTAGCGCTGTTCCTGGACCATCCCCCGATGTTCGTTGCAGGCGAAATCGCGCTCGGCCTGTCGCTTGCCGTGTTCGTCGTCACACTGATCGCTGCGATAGCCGACAGAGCGTCTGAGGTTCTTCAATTGCGCGAAGGCAGCCATTCAGATCCAACGATTGTTCGTCGGCCTGTGCCCCAAGCGGTCCCCGCTCGTTCGAATCTTCCGCGTCCGGCTTTGGCCGAGCAGCGACAACGTGGCGAGCGCCGAGCCCACTAGAAAACTCCGGACGCAGAAGTCATTTTCGTTCCACCCTTCGTGCTCATGCCGACAGTCGTCAGCGCGGCCAGCTCGGCAAACAACAGCTCATCTGCAAACAAGCGAGTCCGCGAACTGACGCGTCCGCAGCTTCTTTCGGGACGGCCGCTGGGTCCGCCCTCGACCCTGAGCTGAGCCAAAGCTTTCTCCAGCGGCGCCCCC
>PLUH01000374.1:12021-12242 GCA_003164825.1 Hyphomicrobiales bacterium | reverse complement strand
GTCGACGAATTTAACGCCGCGGAAAGCGATCTTCTCAAAAAGCGGGAAGCAGCCGAAGCGACCGCGCGTGCGATCATGCTCGGCATGGTCCTGATCATCCTTGCAAGCGCCGCGGGAGCCGCTCTGGGGGCGCTCTTGTTGAGCGGCGCCCTGATCCGGGAATTGCGCCAGCGTACGGAAGCGCTGGCCGAGGAAACACGCGTCCGCAAGGATGCACAGGC
>PLUH01000374.1:0-11961 GCA_003164825.1 Hyphomicrobiales bacterium | reverse complement strand
CGATTTGAACCGATTGGTCGCCAGCCTATCGGAGATGCTGACCCGCACGGTGGGGGAGACGATCGCGGTCGAAACCATCCTCGGCAGCGGCCTGTGGCCGACATTCGTGGACGTGAGCCAGCTCGAGAACGCCATCGTCAATCTGGTCGTCAACGCGCGCGACGCNNGTGAATGCGCGCGACGCCATGCCGGACGGCGGCCGCATCACCATTGAAACCGCCAATGCATCGCTCGACGAGGCCTATTGCCGGCAATTTGGCGACGTGGCGCCCGGCCAGTATGCCCTGCTCTCGGTCTCCGATACCGGGACGGGCATCTCGCCGGAGCACCTGAGCAAGGTGTTCGAGCCGTTCTTCACCACCAAGAGCGCTTCGATGCGCACCGGGCTTGGACTTGCGATGATCTACGGCTTCGTCAAGCAGTCGAAAGGCCACATCCGCATCTATAGCGAGGTCGGCCATGGGACCACCGCCAAGATCTATCTGCCGCGCATGATCGGCGCCGCGCGGGCCAAATCCGTTCCGGCGGCCGCACGCGGGGAAAGCGCGCAATCGCCGACGGCCCGCCCAGGCGAAGTCGTCCTGATGGTCGAGGACGACGAGGACGTGCTCGATTCGACCGTCACCTTGCTCCGCGAGTTGGGCTATTCCGTCCTCGCCGCCCGCAACGGCGCCGCAGCGCTCGCGCAGCTTCGAGGGAGCGAGCGAGTCGACATCCTGTTCACCGATGTCGTTCTTCCGCAGGGCATGAACGGGCGGGCTCTCGCCATCGAGGCGGCGGCGCTGCGCCCCACTCTGCCCGTCCTTTTCACCACCGGCTACGCCCGAAACGCCATTATACATGACGGGCGGCTCGACCCGGACGTGCAATTTCTCGCCAAGCCCTATACCCAGCAGGATCTTGCGCAAAAACTGCGCGCCGTGCTCGATGCTGGGGCGAAGGTTTGAAGCGCCCGAGCGAACGGCTCGATTCGCGATGACGATCAGCGCAAGAGCTTGAACGCGTGCGCCGACCAGTCGCCCTTGCCTATGCCGGGGATGCACCAGAGCCTGCACAAGGGCTCGATCGCGCGCGCCGCCTCGACCGCGCCCATGTCCTCGGTCTCCCAGCCGAACTGGTCGAGGATCTGCGCCACGGTTTTCTTTGCGTCCGCGTCGTCGCCGCAAATGAACATCGTCGGCCGTCCGCCGGCGAAATGCGGATTGATCATCTGCCCGTGGCCGACCGAATTGAACGCCTTGACGAAATGCGCGGCCGGATAGGCCTTCTGCAACCGTTCCATCAGCGACTCGTTCTGGGGCGTGAAATACGACAGCACGCCGTTGACCGGCGGCCCGCCGCCGATCGGATTGGTCGCGTCGATCACCGTCTTGCCGGCGAGCCCGCCCGCCCCGGTCAACNNAACGACTTGACCGCCGCGCCCTTATGCTTCGCCGCCCAGTCCGTGAGCTTGGCGGAATCGCGGGTGCCGAGCGCGACCTCGTGACCATGCTTGAGGAATCCGGCGCCCAATGCCTGCGCGACCACGCCTGAGCCGACAATGCCGACTTTCATCCTCATTCTCCTGTTCTGGACCGCCTGAGGAGCTAGCTATGGCGGGCCCGTCACGCCCACAAGGGCGGCCCGTCCCGCGCCCCTGCCTATGCGTCAATTCGCCTTCGCCTCGCTTCCCTTGAGCGCGCCGACGATGCCGCTCGGGGCGAAATAGACCGCGAGCACGAAGGCGAGGCCGAGCCACAGCAGCCAGCGGTCAGGATGAAAGAGCGCCGGCAGCAGCGGCAGGCGCGCGTCGGCGGCGACTTGGGAGAGCGCCCCCATCGCGTCCTGCAGGTAGCTCTCGGCGAACACGAACAAAGCGGCGCCGAGAATCGCGCCATAGAGCGACCCCATGCCGCCGACGACGACCATCACCAGGACGTCGACCTGGATCGAAAACGAGAGCGCGGTGTCCGGCCCGACATAGCGCAGCCAGAGGGCGCTCAACGCCCCGGCGAGCGTTGCGCCGAGGGCGGAGATGCAGGTGGCGAGCGTACGATGGACGACGGTGCGGTAGCCCAGCGCCTCGGCGCGGAACGGGTTCTCCCGGATCGCCTGCAACACCCGGCCGAATGGCGAGTTCACCACCCTGAGCAACACCAGGAAGGCGGCGGCGGCGACGACCAGCACCAGATAATAGGTCAGGATCTTGCCACTGATCGCAACGCCGAACACCTTGCCCTCGATGAGCCTGAAGCCCGGCTGCAACACGTCCGGAACCTTGAACGAACGCCCGTCCTCGCCGCCGGTGAGCCACGAGAGCTGTGACGCCAGTACGTTGAAGGCATAGGCGACCGCGAGCGTCACCATGGCGAAGAAGATCGACTGCACCCTGAGCGAGAACAGGCCGATCGCCAGCGCAAGCGCGAGCGACAGCGCCGCGGCAACGACGAGCCCGACGCCAAGCGCGCCCCAGCCCGCGCCGAGCCCGTAAAGCGCCAGGCCAACGCCATAGGCGCCGACGCCGAAGAACATCACATGCGCGAACGACACGATGCCGGCATAGCCGAGCAAAAGGTCGTAAGATGCGGCGAGCAGGATCATCACGCAGGTCTTGGCGGCGACATTGAGGGCCTTTGCGCCCGGGAACAGGAACGGCGCCGCGACAAGCGCGAGGATGACGAGGATGAGGATCGCCTGCAGCGCCCGCCCGCGCGGCGGATCGCCCGAGAGAAGGTTCATCGCCCGAAGGTTCATCGCCCGCTGACCGGATAGAGCCCGCGCGGGCGCCACAGCAGCACGGCGACCATCGCCAGGATGTTCGACACCAGCGCCAGCTTCGGGGCGAGAAAGCCGGCGTAATTGGCGATCAGCGCGACCAGGATCGAGGCGACGAACGAGCCGCCGACCGAGCCCAGGCCGCCGATGATGATGACGATGAAGCACAGCACCAGGAACTCGCCGCCGATCGTCGCGTGAACCTGGCCGCGGTAAAGCGCCATCATCGCTCCGCCCAGTCCCGCCAGCGCTGAGCCGGCCATGAACACAGCCACGAACAGCCGGTCGACGCGATAGCCGAGCGCCTCGACCATCTCGCGGTTCTCAACCCCGGCGCGGATCAGGAGGCCGATCTTGGTGCGGTTGAGGACCAGCATCTCGGCCGCGAACACCAGGAGGCCGACGCATGTCGCCAGCACCCGATATTTCTCGATCGCCGCCTGGCCGATGACGAACGAGCCTTCGAATGTCTTCGGCACGCTGAGCGGGATCTGCGCCGGGCCGAACACGGCATAGAGCAATTGCTCGGCGATGATCGAGCCGCCAATGGTGGCCAGAATCTGCTTCAAGTGCTGGCCATAGACGGGCTTGACGATCAGCCGCTCGAACACCCAGCCGAAGACGCCGCAGACCAGCGTCGCGACGACGACCGCGAGGACAAAGACGGCGAGGTTCAAGGCAAACGAATCGGCGCTCGACCAGCCGGCCAGAGGCAGCAGCACGAGGTTTGCGGCATAAGCGCCAAGCGCAATGAAGGCGCCGTGGCCGAAATTGAGCACGTCCATCATGCCGAAGACAAGCGTCAGGCCCGAGGCCATGGTGAAGATCATCATCCCCATCGCGAGGCCCGCCGCGGTCAGGGTCACGAATGTCGAGGGCGAGCCGATGAATGGCGCGGCGACGAGCGCAACGGCGAGCGGCGTCAGCGCGGGCAGAATGTCCGTCCTTCGCCGCGGCAGCGCGGCGCCGGCGTCGAGCACGCTCATTGATGTGAATCCAAGCTGAGGCCCAGCAGGCGGTTTTGTAAGCCGCTGTCGGCGGCGAGCTCAGCCATCCTGCCGCGATGGACGACGCGGCCGTTGTCCATGACGCGAACCTCGTCGCCGACCTCGCGCGCGACGCGAAAATTCTGCTCGACCATGAGGATCGTGACCCCGGTCGCCTTGATCTCGTTGAGGCAAGCGATGAGCGAGCCGACGATCGCCGGCGAGAGGCCCTTGGTCGGCTCGTCGATCAGCAGGAGTTCGCGCGGCTCGACGATCGCGCGGGCGATCGACAGCATCTGCTTCTGCCCGCCCGACAGCGCCCCGGCGCGCGTGAGCCAGAATTTCTTCAGCGCCGGAAAGAAGCCGAAGATCCAGGCGAGACGCGCGTCGTCGAGCGGGCGGGCGCGCGCGCCGAGCACCAGGTTCTCCTTGACCGTGAGATCGGAGAACACCGCCATCGTCTCCGGCGCATAGCCGACGCCAAGCCGCGCGACATCGCTCGCGGCCATGCTCTCGAGCGGCGTCGCGCCGAGCGCGATCCGTCCCTTCGAGGCCCGCCACAGGCCCATGATGGTGCGGAGCGTAGTCGTCTTGCCGGCGCCGTTGCGGCCGAGCAGCATGGTCGTCAGGCCCGCCGGCGCGTCCAAGTCCACGCCCTGCAGGATGTGATAGCGGCCGATATGGGTGTGCACGCCTTGAAGCGTGAGCGCGGCGCTCATCCTCGCGCCCCGGGGCTCAAGCCGAGATAGGCCTCCTGCACGACCGGCGAAGCGATCACCGCCGCGGGCTCGCCGTCGGCCGCCAGCTGGCCGTTGGTGAGCACGATGATGCGGTCGGCGAGCGAACGCACCACGTCCATCTTGTGCTCGACCAGAAGGATGGTCTTGGTCTTGTCGGTCTTGAGTCTGGCGATGAGGTCGAGGACCACCGGAACCTCATCGACGCTCATGCCCGCGGTCGGCTCGTCGAACATGAAGATTAACGGCTCGAGCGCCATCATCATCGCCACTTCGAGCTTGCGCTGATCGCCGTGCGGCAAAGCGGACGCGAGCGCATCGCGCTTATTGAGGAGGCCGACCGAATCGAGGACAGCGTCGGCCCGGCCGATGAGATCGGCGCTCGCCCGCCACGGCCGGCGCATGTCGTAGTGAACACCGGCCCTGGCCTGGGTCGCGAGCCGCACGTTCTCGCCGACGCTGAGGCGAGGGAAAAGGTTGGTGAGCTGGAACGCCCGCCCGATGCCGAGCCGCGTGCGCTGGGGCGCGCTCATGCGCGTCACGTCCTGACCCTCGATCAGGACGGCGCCGTCGGACGCAGCCAACTGGCCCGACATCAGGTTGAAATAGGTGGTCTTGCCGGCCCCGTTCGGCCCGACGATGGCGGTGAGCTCGCCGGGCCGGAATGCGCAGGAGACGTGATCGACCGCGACATGGCCGCCGAAGCGGATCGTGAGATCGCGCGTCTCGAGCGAAGGGGTCACTTGCGCCGTCCCTGTTCGGAGACCCCTTGCACCGCCCTCATCCTGAGGCGCCCTTTGTCAAACACAAAGGGCCTCGAAGGATGGTCCAGCCCGCATCGACCGCCGCGCGCTCTGGAGCGTCCTTCGAGATGGCGCGCGTTGCGCGGCTCCTCAGGACGAGGCCCAAAGACGTCATCGTTTGTTGCGGATCGGGATGTCCATGTCCTCGATTTTGATCTCGCGGGTGAGCTCGGGGATCGCCCAGGCGACGTTCGGATCGACCCTGATCTTGAACGCGTACATCGACTGCAGCGCCTGATGGTCCTCCTTGCGGAAGATCATCTTGCCCTTGGGGGTGTCGAACTCCATGCCTTCCATGGTCGCAATGAGCTTTTCCGTATCGGTCGACTTGGCCTTCTCGACCGCAGTGACGATCGCCATCGCCGCGGCGAAGCCGCCGGCGGTGAAGAAATCCGGCGGCGCGTTGAAGCGCTTCTTATGCTCGGCGACGAGCCAGTCGTTCACCGGGTTCTTGGGGATTTCGTAGTAATAATAGGCCGCGCCTTCGAGGCCGGGGAAGCGCTTGTAGGCGGCAAGGGCGGGTAAGATGTTGCCGCCGGTCGAGAGTTCGATGCCGTAGCGGCCGGGGTCGAGATCGGCGAGCTTGTCCAGCGGATTGACGCCGCCGGCCCAGACGACCCAGATCAGCTTCTTGCCCGGCTTGTCCTTCAGCGCGTCGAACAGGCGTTGCGCGGGGGCGGTGAAGTCGGTGGTGTTGACCGGCGCATATTCCTCGGCCTCGAGCGTCGCCCCGGTCTTGGCGAGCGCCGCCTTGAACGCGGCGACGCCGTCGCGTCCGAACGCGTAATCCTGCGCCAGGGTGGCGATATGCACGTCCGGCTTGCCGATCGCGATCGCGTTCGAGATCGCGTCCTGGGTGGAATTGCGCGCGGTGCGGAAAATGTAGCGGTTCCACTTGTCACCGGTGATCTGGTCGGCGACCGCCGGTTCGACGATGAGGATCTTCTTGTGCTCCTCCGCGACCGGCAGCATCGCGATCGCCGCGGCGGAGGAAGTGGTCCCGACGGCGATGTCGACGCCGTCGTCCTCATAGGCCTCGGCGAGCGCGCTCTTGGCGAGGTCGGGCTTGCCCTGATCGTCCTTGGTGATGATGACGATCTTGCGTCCGTCGACCTCCATCGTCCCCTTGGTCGCATATTCGAAGCCGAGCCTTAGGCCGGTCTCGGTCTGCTTGGCGTAGGCCTGCAACGGCCCGGTCAGGCCATAGATGAGGGCGATCTTGAGATCGTCCGCGGCCGCAGCCCCGGCGGAGGCGATGAGCGCGGCGGCAAGGGCGAAAAATCTGAGGCGAAAGCTCATGGGCGCTCCTCTTGAACCTTTAGTTGGGAGCCTCCGCCGGCCGCCGCTCGCGGCCTCGCGCGGCTCGAACCCGGCCGCTCCCGAAGTCTCAAGCTTAGCCTTCGAGCGATCGAAGGGGCAAGCGCCGGCGCGCTTTTGCCGCAGCCTCGACGCGGCGCGCGAACGAGCCCTTGCGCCGCGCCCGCCGCGCCCCTATAAGGCCTGCTCGCTGACCTTGAAGGTCCGCGATGTCGGAGTGTAGCGCAGCCTGGTAGCGCACATCGTTCGGGACGATGGGGTCGGAGGTTCGAATCCTCTCACTCCGACCATTTATCAGCCTAACCTATTGTTTTCGCTAACAGTTCGAACCGAAAGCGAAATCAAGTCCTACAATTGTTCTTTCTTTTGGCCGGCTTGACGCTTGAGGCAAGGAGACAACGCCATGCTCAAGACCCTTGCCTCGATCGCCGTCGGTGCGGCCCTTTGCCTGTCCCCCATATTGGCCGTTGCGCAGACGGGTTACGGCGTCAAACCCGGCGCTCCGTCCACGTCGAGTTTCGACCGGTCGTGGAACCGCGCCAACGAAAGCAAGGATCGGGCGAGAGCTGGGGCGGAATATCGCCGTCAACAGCGTGCGAAAGCGCGCTATCATCATCACCCCGCCAATCACTGAATGAGCGGCAAGCGCTTGACAGCGCGGCCGAGCGTTCTCGATCCGCGAGGCCTTGGCCGCCGGATGGCGCATTCACGCGCGCTGCCTCGGGGGCATCGTCGACAACACGCGCTCGACGGCGAAGCGCCGTCACCGGGTCGAGCTAAGCCTTGAGACGCTGGCCTGGACGCGAGGGCGCAACATGCCTCTTTCCGGCCTGCGGGAGCGGATGATGCGCCCGCGGTGCGGCAATCGCCGGGTCAACCTCATTCTCGAGCCGCCGCCTGTCGCCAAGCGCGCACCGGCGTAGGGCTCTAGGCGGGACTCGGCGGCCGTGAGTAGTTTCCGACGCTTTTCCTCGCGCCCCAAAACCCGGATAGCAGTTCATGCTCTGCTATTTCCTGCGCGATGGACACCTTGCCGGTGTCGAGATGCTGCCACCCGGCTTCTCGGACGGAGACGCGATTGCGAGGGCGCACATTCTGTCCTCCAAACGCAAGGGCCCGCATGACGGCTTCGAGCTTTGGGATCGCGGACGTGCGGTCTTTAGGCATCCTGACCCGTACGTCGAGACGCTTGCGCCGATCATGCTGGGCTCGAACTGGTTTTCGCCAGCCCCAGAAACTCGTCACTGAAGCCGCCGGCCACGGCGAACGATGAGGTTGCCATCCCCGGACGCCAAGTGATCGGACTCTCTCTCCGACCAAACTTTCCAAAGACTTAGCGGAAAATCCGGAGCCGCAAACGAGGTTTTGGGACCGCTTCGGGATCGCTTTGGCTCAAGACGCCAGTTTGCGCCCGGACATAGCGCCTGTCTGCCGCTTCACGTTTAAAAGCAACGAGTCGAGGGCGCCTTGGCTGGTCGACGTTTTGGAGGGGCCTGGACCGCTTCGGGACCGCTTCAAATCGTCCATCCGACACTGAGTCCGCATGGCGTTGATGGCCGCGAGCGTTACGAAATCCTTGCCTGCAATCCGCTCGATTATGAGCCGGCCCTTGGCCGCCTCTTTCCGCAGACCCGAAACGGTGATCCCGCCCCGCGGAAATACGAATGGCAACGAAACCCGCGCCCTCGGAATGACTCGAGGGGCTTGACACTGCCGCTTGTTGGTGCGTCAATTTTGCATCTGAATGGAGTGAGTTGATCGGACAGCACACGAAGGGGCTAGCCATGCAAAAAGCATCAGTACGAGCCTTGGCCGTCGCGACTGGCATCATCTTCGGGGCGGCCGGCGCCCAAGCCGCAAGCCTCCTACTCAATGGCGGCTTTGAAGACGGCGTCTACACCAGCGGCGGGAACCCTAACGTTCCCAACGACTGGGATTCGACGGCAGCCTTTGATTCGTATCCAAACTACAACAAGGTCGGCGAGGAATACGCCCACAGCGGCGATTTCTCTCTGTTGATCGGCAATACCGACAGTGAACCGTTAGCG
Source organism: Hyphomicrobiales bacterium (assembly GCA_003164825.1). GTDB lineage: Bacteria > Pseudomonadota > Alphaproteobacteria > Rhizobiales > Beijerinckiaceae > Roseiarcus. The sequence continues at coordinate 3,316 of PLUH01000374.1, read as the reverse complement.
ACGTTGACCCAAACCTTTAGCGATGTGGCCGGGGACACTTATACGGTGTCATTCTGGGCCTATGATGGCGGCGCCAACTTCGACCCAAACGCTTATCTGAAAGTCTCTGTTGGCTCGGCGAGCGAGACCTTCGACGATACCGTTGCTATATACACGGAAGGCACCTTCACGTTCGTTGGCACCGGGTCTGACACCCTGGTGATCGCTGCCCAAACCAATCCGTCCGAGTGGCTAGTGGACGATGTCTCCGTGACTGGTTCGGCCGTCCCCGAGCCGTCAACGTGGGCGATGATGCTGCTCGGATTCGCGGGCCTTGGCTTCGCAGGCTATCGGAGAACCCGCAAGGCCGTAGCGACCGGCGCCTGATCGCCGGCAACATCGAATGTCGGATGGGCCGCCCGCGAGGCGGCCTTCTGTTAAGAGTCCGAGAGCAACGAGCGCCGATTATCGCGATCTCGATCACCGCGGAAGCCTATTGGGCCATTCGGGCCACGCTGCCCGAAGGCTCGGACTCCTTTCCGCCTCAGCCGGACGGCCGGGGCGATGTGCGCCTATGGCTCGATCGTGAATTCGTCGACCGGCTCGGCCAGATGCGCGGGCCGGGCGAGAGCTACAGCGACGTGATCTTGCGGCGGGCGGGCGAGACGTCGTAACCGCGTCTCGTCTTGGACCTCATCCCCCAATTTTATTAGTTACAAAATCGTAATGTGATAGGTAGAGTTACCGGGTTGCGCCGGGCGGTGGTGTGCCCCATCCAGGTGCCACGGGGCTTTAGGATTTTGGGGGATGGCTATGAAAAAGTTGGCGATGGCTGCCAGCGCGAGCATGGGGTTTCGCTTTCAGAGTGTTCCGGCTTTCGCCTACGATAATCGGTTCCGCGAAACGGGGGCAAATTCATGAAAGTATTTCAGGTCATCGCCGCGGCGAGCCTATTCGTGGCTGCTGCGGTCGGCGCCCAGGCAGCGAGTTTCATCGGCCAGACCGTTGACGGCGCTCTCATCGCAGGTCCCGACATGTCGGTGACCACTCAGTTTACGTCTCCTATCACTGCGCCGGGGACTTTTGATGGCGTCATGCAGGATAATTTCGATGATACTTGGAACGTTACGCTCCAAGTCCTTTCGACCGAAGTCATTGTGGGGTGGACGGGGACAGGTGACGGAAATATTGGCGGCCCATCCAACCTTGTCACTGTTGACCTTTCTGGCTATACTAATGGGGCCATTCTAGGTTTAGACAGTTACAGTTGCGCGCCCTCAGGCAACTTTCCCTGCACGGCTCTGGGCGGTCCGCTCTCCTCGATCACCAGCCTGACCTCGACGTCCACCTCGTTCGACGTGTCGTTCGAGGCAATGCGTAGCGGCGAGACCTACGTGTTCGGAACACCGGCGGTCCCCGAGCCTTCGACCTGGGCGATGATGCTGCTCGGCTTCGCGGGCCTCGGCTTCGCGGGCTATCGGACAGCGCGGAGGGGGGCCTCCGCCTGAGCGTACGGACACGGCGCTAGCCGTATTTGTTGCCATTGCGTTCGCGAATTGCAACCGCGATGGGGTATTAGCCCTCGAAGCCCCGGCCGAGCGCCGAATGACCGCCGAGCGCCGGCTTCTTCATGACTACGAAGCGCGATTGCTCCAAGTGCTCGACGATCTTCTCGGCGGCGATCTGCCATGGACTCGTCGGCCTGATGCACCCGCGCGAGGCCTTGGCCGCCGGATGGCGCATCCACGAGGGCGCGCATTCTGTCCCCCAAACGCAAAGGCCCGCATGACGGCTTCGAGCTTGGGGATCGCGGGCGTGGGGTCTTTAGGCATCCTGACCCGTACGTCGACACGTCACTGAAGCCGCCGGCCCTGGCGAACGACGAGGTTGCCATCGATCTTGAAGGCCACCATGACGCCGCCGCGTTGAACACCATGCCGGAGCGCTTTCACGCCTTCGCCAGCCGCAGAATGACATCGCTGTAGCTCTCGCCCTTGGCTCGCATCTGGGCAAGCTGGTCGACGAATATGCTATCGAGCCAGAGACGAATCAGGCCATCCGCGCCTTTGGACGGCGCGAGGTCTGTCTCAGGCAACCTTGGTTTGATCGCGTCGTAGGCTTCCGGCGTGATTGTGATTGCGATCATAGCTATAAACGGACCGTCGGGCGCCCTGTTCCGGTGATGCGGCAACCGCCCGGAAATCCACTCAAACCAGGACGGGCGCTCCGTCCTGCTGCTCGCCGCTGGCGACGGATCCTCAGCGCGTCCTCGGGCAGGGGCCGCCGCAACTCGATGGCCTTGGAGCGCATCAGCCGCGAGCCAAAGGTCGACCTCCGCCGGCGTCGTCAGAATGACCGGCGTCGCCTTGGGTTGGGAGCTTCTGGCGCGTTAGTTGGTCAGGTTGACTGTCTTGTCCGCGCAGATATCGACATTGGACACATCCGCCGACTGGCCGTCGGCGTATTTCCCGCGCAGATCCACGTGACAATTCTTGCCCTGCGGTACTTTAGCCGTCGTCCATTGGCCGGCTTTGAGCGCGCCCAGCACCTTCTTCCAGTTTGCCGAGCCGCTCTCGGCCGCCTGCAGCTCGACGAGATCGGCCATGCGCCAGTTTATCACCTTCACCGTGACTGTGCCGCCCGCCAGCGTCTTGGGCTTGGATTTCATCGGCGCGGCCGGCGCCGACTCCGACTGTGCGAGGGCCGGCGCCGCGACATCGCCGAACAGCGCCGCCGCGATCGTGACGGCCAAGATGATCCGCCTCCTCATGAATCTCCTCCCGGCGCTCGAGCCGACGAGCTGCGTGCGTGAGCATGGCGACCAACGATGGCGAAAGAAGAGCCGGGAGGTTCAGGGACGCAATGCGGCTGTCCTCGGCCGCGCGCGCTGCTCGGGCCGGGTGAGTCCTACAGCGACGTCATTCTGCGGCTGGCGAAGGCGAACTCATAGCACGCCCCTGCCCGCCGAACGAACCTTGCGCCCGCTCACTCCCTCTTCGTTTGATCCGGCTTGGCGGAATCACGGCCAGCGCGGTAGTGTTCATGGGCTGAAGCGGTCATCGCACGGCAAGAATTTCCGGCTCGATAGGGTAAGAACTATCGATGCAAGCGTATCTCGCTTCACATCATCATATCGGAGCCTTTCTGCTACTGGTCCTGCGGGGCTGCATCTGGCTGGCGCTCATGGTCGCGATCTTCGCGCCGCTCGAGCATTTTTTCGCCGTCCGGCCCGCCAAACGGTTCCACAAGGACTTTGCCACAAATCTAAGCTGGTATTTTCATCAACAGCCTCGTGCCGATCTTCCTTTTGCGCGCCCGATAGCCCGCGAAGCCGAGG
>PLUH01000065.1:13150-13287 GCA_003164825.1 Hyphomicrobiales bacterium | reverse complement strand
CTCTCCCGTCCACGGGAGAGGTTTGGGTTGTGGGCGAGGGGCGAGCGCCTCAGACGCCCTCGACCTCGACCTTCTTATTGGTCCCTCGTCACCCGCCGGTAACTGCGAGTATCGCTTCCTTGATTTTTGCCTCGGCG
>PLUH01000065.1:0-13141 GCA_003164825.1 Hyphomicrobiales bacterium | reverse complement strand
CCCCGCCGCAAGCGCGCGCCAGCGCAACATAATCCGGATTGGGGAAGTCCATGGCTTTCCAGGCCGGCAGCCCCATCGACTCGGCCTCGAGCCTGATCAGTCCAAGCGACGAATTGTTATAGACCACGGCTTTTACCGGCAGCTTATGATGCACGGCGGTAAGGAATTCGCACATCAGCATGTTGAAACCGCCGTCGCCGCAAAGCGCGATGACCTGGCGCGAACGGTCGAGCGCCTGGATGCCGTTGGCCTGGCCAAGGGCGGCGCCGACGGCGCCATTGTTGAACGAGCCGATGATCCGCTGCTGGCCGTTCTGGCGAATCCAGTTGCCTGACCAGAGCGTGTTGAGCCCGGTATCGATAACGAACACGGCATCGCGCGCCGCAACGTCGCTCACTGCACGCGCCACGGCCTGCGGATGAATGCGGTCTTTGCTGCGCGCAAGATCGCACTGTTTGTCCAGCTTCTCGTCCCACGCCTTGCGCTCGGCGGTTACGCGATCGAAGAACCCGCTGTCGCTCTTCGGCTTCACCCGGTCGAGCAGCGATTTGACCGTCGGTCGCACCGAACCGATAACGCCGAGCTCGGTCGGCGCGCGGCGGCCGATCACCCGCGCCCGCTCATCCACCTGGACGACGACGCTCTTGCGGGGCAAGAATTCCGAATAGGGATAGTCGGTGCCGAGCATCAAAAACAGATCGCAGTGCATGACGGCGTGATAGTCCGCCTTGGTTCCAATCATGCCGATGCCGCCCATCCAGCGCGGGTCGTCGTAAGGCATGATGTCCTTGCCTTTGACCGAATGGATCAAGGGCGCCTTGAGCCGATCGGAGAGCGCACGCAATTCTTCGGCCGCGCCATGACATCCGGCGCCGCACATGATCACGATGGCGCCGGCTCCGTCGATGCGGCGGCCCGCCTCGGCAATATCGTCTTCACTGGCCGAGATTTCCGGACTCGGCTTGAGCGTGCCGATACTCGCGACGCCGCCGTCGGCCTTTGCGGTGAGGACGTCCACCGGCACTGTCAAATGCGCAACGCCACGGCCCGCATAGGCGGCGGCGATGGCCTGATGGATGAGGGCTGGCGCCTGCCCCGGCGAGGAAATGGTCTCGGTATAGAGCGAGACATCACGGAACAGCGTGTTTGTATCTGTCGCTTGAAAATAGTCGATGCCCTCCAGCTGGCGCGGCATGTCCCCGGAGATCGCAAGAACCGGGGCATGGTCGCGACTTGCCTCATAAAGGCCAGCAATGAGATGGGTGCTGCCGGGTCCGGTTGATCCGCAGCAGACGCCGAGCCGACCGGTGAGCTTTGCTTGGCCGGCGGCCGCGAGCGCGGCCCCTTCTTCGTGGCGGACGCCGATCCATTCAATTTTGCTCTGGCGCACGACGTCGCCGATCGGATTAAGCGAATCGGCAATGAGACCGAAAATGTGCTTGACGCCAATCTTTTCGAGCGCGTCGACCAAAATAGTGGCTACTGTCTGTGACATCTGCGCCTCCCGACTTCGCTGTGGAATTTTCGAAGTCCGCTCGGTTCATATCGCCGGTTCGCGCAGTTTCTATGGCGCGGGTCAGCTCGAGGAGCCTCGCAGTATTTCCTTTGCTCGCCTGGAACAAAGCCGCGGGCGCAGGGCTTGAGGTTTGCGGGCCAGGAGGATACCGCGGTGAATATGGAAGTTTCACGGTCGCCCGCCGCAATCAAACCGCAAGACGGACCCAGATTCCGGGACGTCCTAGGCCCGGGCTTGATCACTGGAGCCTCGGACGACGACCCAAGCGGCATCGCCACTTATTCTCAGGCCGGGGCGCAATTTGGCTATACGCTGGGTTGGACGCTCTTGCTGACCTATCCGTTGATGTGCGCGATCCAGATGATCAGCGCCCGGGTCGGACGGGTCACCGGATATGGCCTCGCCGAAAACATGCGCCGCTATTATCCGGCCCCCGTGCTTTATCTCCTGGTCGGCCTCCTGGTTGTCGCCAACACGATCAATCTTGGCGCAGACCTCGGCGCGATGGCCGCCGCCTTGCGCCTGCTCGTGCCGGGCCCGGCCGTCCTCTATATCGGCGGTTTTGCAATCGTCACGGTCGTGCTCGAAGTGTTCGTGAGCTACGCCCGTTATGCTTCGGTCTTGCGGTGGCTGACCCTGTCGCTCTTCGCTTATGTGGCGACAGTGTTTGTGGTCGGCGTCCCCTGGCTGACGGTCGCGCGCTATCTTGTTTTGCCCCATCTCGAATCCTCGGGCGCCTATCTGACCGTCGTGGTCGCCGTTTTCGGCACGACCATCAGCCCCTATCTTTTCTTTTGGCAGGCCTCGGAGGAGGTCGAGGACGAAGAAGAGGACCCGCAGGCGAAACCCCTCGTCGAGACGCCTGAGCAGGCGCCGCGCCAGCTTGCGCGGATCCGCCTCGACACGCTCGTCGGCATGGGCTTTTCCAATGTCATTGCGCTGTTCATCGTCTTGACGACCGCAGCGACGTTGAACGCGCACGGAATAAAGGACATTCAAACGTCCTCGCAGGCCGCCGAGGCGTTGCGGCCGATCGCCGGCGAATTCGCGTTCGCCGTGTTCGCGCTCGGCATCGTCGGCACCGGGATGCTCGCCGTGCCGGTGCTCGCCGGGAGCGCGGCCTACGCGATCGGCGAAGCGTTGCGCTGGAAGGTCGGACTGTCGCAGAAGCCAGGGCGCGCGAAGGCGTTTTACGGCGCCATCGCCGTGGCGACGTTCGTCGGCGCCACCCTCAACTTCAGTCCGCTCGATCCGATCAAGGCGCTTTTCTGGAGCGCCGTGATCAATGGCGTGGCGGCCGTGCCGATCATGATCATGATCATGATCCTAAGCTCGCGCCGGGCGGTCATGGGTCAGTTCGCCCTGGGGCCTGGCCTCAAGACCTTCGGCTGGCTGGCGACGGCGGTGATGGCGGCGGCCGCGATCGGCATGTTTGCGACGTGGGGCGATTGAGCTTCGGGCCTTCACCATAATTGCCGCAGGGTGAAGCGCACGGTCTGCGAATCGGGCTCGCCAGCGGGCTTGGCGACCACCCGCTCATAGTTGAGGCCAAGGTCGGCGCCGCGCCACAGGCGCATGCCCAAGCCGGCGCCGATCCTCAAGGTGTTCGCCATGTTGTCCTGGCCAAATTCGTCGATGCTCGTCTCCCCGCCAAGGTTGTAGAAGGCGTCCAGCGACAGCCAGAGCGCGTCCGTTACATTGCGGCTCACGTGTTCCTCGAGGCGGAGGATCGGCTTTTGGGACAGCGTCTGCGCGCCATTAACCAGGTAATTGTTGTTGTCGGTGAAAAATCGCCCCGAGACATAGGTCTCGATCCAGCTCCAGCCCTGGTCCGGCGTGTAGCTGAAATTCAGGGTCGGAGAGACCATCCAGCGGTTCGCGCTCGGATTGATCGGCGAGGTTGAATTGTATGTGCCGAGCGGCGTCGTCACCAGGAGATGAAAGCTCGAGAACGTTTGCGGAATGAACGACTGGAACTCAGCGCGGGTCAGCGCCGGCCCGCCGAAAATGTTCATCTGCCAGAGGAAGCCGACATCGGAAACGCCGTTCGTGCTGGCGCGGAATGGGCCGGCGCTCGTGTCGATAACCGCATAAGGCAGCACGATCGATAAGCCGCCGGTGCGGCCCCAATAGTCCATGATCCTCGTCAGGACGAGCGACTGGGCGAACACGTTCGAGCGGACGCCCGGCACGAGATCGTCGCCATCCTCAGGCGTGACCGCGCTGGTATAGCCGGCGTTATACACCGCGAGCCAGGAGTCGACCGGCGCGTTCAGATAGTCGCGCGCCGAGCCGGCGCGCGCTTCGCTCAACAGGGCCAGCGATCCCGCGAGCCCGATCAAGGACGCGAGAAATCCAACGCGGTCGATGCGGCGCCCGCCTTCGCCCACGCTCAGCCCTGCCGCGCGAACCCGATGTCGTCGTCGATCACTGCGCCCGGCCCAACCGGAACCCTGCCCGGTCTAGGCTGATTGAGATTGTGGAAGACGATCTTGTCGCGCCACACCTTGCGTAGGAAATCCGCGAACACGTCGATCGTCAGTTGCTCGCCCGGGCACCGACGATAGCCGAAGCCGAACGGGGCGAATCCGGCATAGTCGCAGACCGGGTCCGGCTTCCCGTCCGCCACCGCGAACACCGTGCCAAAGCCGCTGTTGGTTATGCCCGTCTTGCGCCCGTCGGCGACCGGAAGCGTGGTAATGTCGAATGGGCAGCGCGGCAGCCCGATCTGCTTGCATTTCGCCTCATCGACCTCGGCGCTTGTCGGGACGCTCAGGTAACGCTCGGGGTCGAAACGCTGAGGCTCCTTCCAAAGCCGCGGGTCGAAGCTCGTCTCGGTGTGCGGCGTGTTCATGTAGGAGTGCCGCTCGTAAGGCACGCCGAACTGGGCGAAGGGCGAACCGCCGTAGAACGAAGAAGCCCGACGGTCGGTGATCGCGGAAATGCTGCCGCCGTTCGGCGAGATGGTGCGGAAGAGCTCCATCACCAGAAGCTCGAGCGGCGTATACGGCGCTCCATTGGCGTTGTCGAAGCTCCCGCTCATCGTCTTTTGGAAGGCCGCGCGCACCGTCGCGTCGCCGCCATTTTCATTGAGCCGATTCATGACGCCGAAAATGGAATTGCCCCATTGGCTGAACGCCACGAAATTGTGGAAGCATTCGAAGACGACGTCCCGCTTGGCGAAATATTTTCCGTCGCCCGCGTTCTTGAGCCAATAATAGGCGATGGTCTTGTCGGGATCGGCGACCCGCCCATTCGCGATGTCGTCGAGCCTTTCGTCGATCCATTTCGTCAGGAACGGCCGCAGCGCCCTCACGGTCATGTAGTTTTCGTAGACAATCTCGTTCAGCGGGTTGCGGTACGCGAGCACCGTGTTAAAGGCCTCGCCGATCGTGCGGACCTGGGGCGGCACCTTGTCGCCCTTCACGCCGAGATGCAGATCCCAATAGATGTCCCAGTAATAGTCGAGGTAGTGGCGCATGAACGGCTTGTCGGCGAACTTCGGATCGAGAAGCTTGTCGAAGAAGTCGACGACCTTGGCCTGATATTTCGGAGCGTACAGGTCGGGCGTGACTCCGGCGAAATAGATGCGCTTGCGCAGATTGTTGTCGCCGCGGTTCTCCAGCCCCTCGAGGAAAACCGTCACACCGTCCGAAGGGGTCGGCTTCCAGTCTTCGTAGAGCATGCCCCAGAAATCCCAGGGGATCGCGTCCTGCTTGGTGAGCGGCAGATCGATCATCGGCAGGATCGGCCGCTCGCCGGCAAAGATGCTGCCGAGAAAAAACGGGACGACGGCGTTGTTGACGTACTCGCGATCGAAATGGCTGGGGATCGTGGCGCGAAATCTCTGCAGGGCCGCGGAGAGGTCGGGAGCCAGACGGGCGGCGGTTTCGCCATCGCCAAGGCCTTGGTCCTTGGCGGCGGCTCCGCCCGCGACCGGCAGGAGCGCAGCCACGCCGGCCCCGGTCAGAAACGTCCGTCGTTCCATGTGATTCCTCCCTCTCGTTTGGGCGCGGAACGTAGGCAACGGCGGAGGGCCGGTCAACACGCGCCCTGATCCATCCGATGCGGGACAAGGTCACGCGTTGACGCGACCGTGTTGTGACGGCCCGAGGCCTGCGCCGGACCCGCGCCGGTTAGCCGCACCCCCCTTGACGGCTCGGCGGGTGCTTCCCAGTTGATTGGCACTCGAAGCGGGTGAGCGCCAAAAAGCCCCAGAGGGATCGAGCGCCGGAGCATGGGCGCGATCGAGGCGGGGCTCGGCGCCGCCCGCTTGCGAGCGGGAAGGAGGAGACAATGGCGTTATTGATGGATCCGTTCGACGCGCTCACCAGCTTTCAGCAGGCTCTGGACGCCTATCGGACGAGCGGGTGGCTCGATTCGAGCGTAAGCGGCGGCGGCGCCTATCCGCCGGTCAACGTGTTCAGAAAAGGCGACGACTTCATCATCATCGCCGAGGTTGCTGGCGTGAAGAAGTCCGATCTGGACGTGCAGGTCAAAGGCCGCACCATCCGGCTCACCGGAGCCAAGACCGTGAGCTACCCGGACAAGTCGGCGCTGCATCGGCGCGAGCGCCTGGCAGGCAAGTTCGACCGGGCGGTCACCATGCCGGTCGACATCAACCCCGACGGGGTCAAGGCCGAATATCGCGACGGCGTCCTGGCGTTGTTCCTGCCGCGAGCAGAGAGCGAGAAGCCGAAGTCGATCAAGGTGGCGTGACATGTCCGCACAACAGAGGACCAAGCGGGAAACGACAATGGCCGAGAAACAGGAATTGAGCGTGCGTGAGAAGAAAGAGCTGGTGGCGAAGGAGGAGAAGACGATCCCCGGCCGCTACTACGTGCCGTACGCCGACATCCACGAGACGGACGACGCGCTCGCCGTCGTTCTGGAAATGCCCGGGGTCGAGAAGAAGGACCTCGACATCGCGCTCGAGAACGACGTGCTGAGGGTGGACGGGCAGATCGATTTCACCAAGTACAAGGACATGGAGCCGGTCTATACTGAATACAACGTCGGCCACTACGCGCGCTCGTTCACCCTTTCGAACAAAGTCGACCGGGAGAAGATCAGCGCCAATCTCGAAGATGGAGTCCTGACGCTGACGCTGCCCAAGGCGAAGCACGCCCAGCCGCGCAAGATCGCGATCGGGTGAGGGAGCGCGGGCTGACCTTGTAGGGCCGGGTCGCCGACCCGGCCAGCGGGCCCAGCGAGCCGCCCTACAGCGAGGCGGCGTCAGGGCAGGAGCGACTTGATCCGTTCCGCGTCCTCCGGCGTCGCCGGATTGTAGATCACCATCGTGAGGTCCGTTCGGCCATCGACCGCGAACGCCGAATATTCGATGGCGAGCGGGCCGAGCGTCGGGTGTTTGATGTGCTTCACGGCTTCGCCGTGATGGCCGCGAACGTCGTTATCGCGCCACATCGCGCCGAACTCCGGACTGAGGCGGCAGAGCTCGTCGATGAGGGGCTCAACTTCGGCCGCGGCGCCCGCGCGGACCGCATCCGCCCTGAACGCGCCGAGCACGAACCGGGCCACGCTTTCCCAGTCGTATTGCGCAGCGCGGGCGCGCGGGTCGAGGAAGAAGTAGCGCAGGATGTTGCGCTGCTCCGGCGGCGCCGATCCATAGTCCCCGAATATCACGGTCGCCGCCCGGTTCCACGCGACGACGTCCCAGATCGCGGTCCTGATCACGGCGGGGCTCGGGTCCAGCGCATCGAGAACGCGTTGCAGCCGCGGCGTCACGCCCCCGGCCGCGTGGTAGCGGGCCTCGGGCGGCCGGCCGAGGGCGACAAGGAAGACATGCTCGCGCTCGACATCCGTCAGCATGAGCGCGCGCGAGATCCGGTCGAGGACCTCGGCCGACGGCGCGCCGCCGCGCCCCTGCTCGAGCCATGTGTACCAGGTCGGGCTGATATTGGCGCGCTGCGCGACTTCCTCGCGGCGCAGGCCGGGCGTGCGTCGACGCCCGGCAGACAAGCCGAACGAGGCCGGATCGAGCTTCGTGCGACGGTCCTTCAGATAGATCCCGAGCCGGTTCTCGGGCGTGACGCGCGCGTCCATCCTGTTAGCCATTATAATACGATAAGATCACTACTTTACTACAATAGCGCAAAAGAGGAAGCTTGTCTCCAGCCAAAGCAGGAGACTTTTGCTCATGCGTGTGTTCGTCACCGGCGCGACCGGCTGGGTCGGGTCCGCCGTCGTCAAGGACCTGATCGACGCCGGAGATCAAGTGCTCGGCCTTTGTCGTTCGGACGAGAAGGCTACGGTTCTCGCCGCTGCGGGCGCGAAAGTCCATCGAGGCTCGCTTCAGGATCTGGAGAGCCTCAAGAGCGGCGTTGCGCAGTCGGATGGGGTGATCCACCTCGCTTTCAACCATGACTTCTCAAAATTCGCGGAGAACGGCGCCGACGAGCGACGCGCGATCGAGGCGATCGGCGCCGCGCTCCTGCGCTCCGACCGCCCGCTCATTGCGACGAACGGCATGGCCGCGCTCGCCCCCGGCCAGGTCGCGACCGAACTGACCCCGCCCCCTCAGGACTCTCCCGCCTTTCCGCGCAATCCCGAGGCCGCCGTCGCGACCCTGGCGAAGCAAGGCGTCCGGGCGACGACGGTGCGGCTTCCCGTCTCCGTGCATGGCCTCGGCGAGCATGGGTTCGTTTCCCTCGTCATTGCTCTTGCCCGGGAGAAGGGCGTCTCCCCTTATATCGGCGACGGGCTCAACCGCTGGCCGGCGGCCCATCGAACCGACGCGGCGCGCGTTTACCGGCTCGCCATCGAGCGCGGAGCGGAAGGGGGACCCTTCCATGCGGTCGCCGAGGAAGGCCTGCCGTTCAAGGAGATCGCGACGGTGATCGGGCGGCGGCTGAACGTCCCGGTCGTCTCGCAGTCGCCGGAAGAGGCGGCGGAGCATTTCGGCTGGTTCGCCCGCTTCGCGGCCGTCGACTGCCCGGCCGCCAGCGATCGCACCCGCTCGCTGCTCGGCTGGCGGCCTGCCGGCCCCGGGCTCGTCGCCGACATCGAGGCCTACTTCGCACACCAGACATTACCGGCTTGAACGAAAATCATCAGAGGACTTCATCATGCGCGTATTCGTCACCGGCGCTACCGGATTCATCGGCTCGGCCCTCGTCAAGGAGTTGATCGCGGCAGGCCATCAGGTCACCGGCGTCTATCGTTCCGAAGAGAAGGCGCCGGCTTTGGCCGCCGCCGGCGCCGAAGTCTATCGTGGATCGATCGACGACCCGGACGGCCTCAAGGATGGCGCCGCGCGCTCGGACGGCGTCGTGCACCTCGCATTCAACCACGACTTCTCCCAGTTCATGGCGAATTGCGAAACCGATCGACGCGTCATCAGCGCGCTCGGCTCAGTCCTCGCCGGGTCCGACCGGCCGCTGATCGTGACCTCCGGGACCGCGATCGCCAAGGTTCCGCCTGGCGAACTCGCCAAGGAGGACGCGCCGAGGGTCACCTCCAGCGACTTCCCCCGCGCCGCTTCGGAAGAGGCGGCCGCCGACGCCGCCGCGGCGCACGGGGTCAACGTATCCGTCGTCCGCCTGCCCCAGGTTCACGACCCGGAGCGGCAGGGGCTGATCAGCCCGTGGATCGGGATCGCTCGGGAAAAGGGCGTGTTCGCTTATGTCGGAAACGGGCATAACCGCTGGCCCGCCGCGCACATCCTGGACGTCGCCCGGCTTTACCGGCTCGCGATCGAGAGGGCGGAATCGGGCGCGATCTATAACGCGGTTGCGGAGGAAGGCGTCGCGGCGCGTGACATCGCCGAGACCATTGGCCGGCGCCTGAAGCTCCCGGTCAAATCCGTCGCCGCGGAAGAGGCTCCCGCTTATTTCGGCTGGCTCGCCCATCTGGCGGCGCGCGACATGCCCGCCTCGAGCGAGCAAACGCGGAAAAAGCTCGGATGGCGCCCGACCGGCCCCACCCTGATCGCCGATCTCGAACGGTTGCCCCTCTCCGCCGGCTGACCGGGCGACCCGGAACGGTTCGCGCGTTCGCGGGCCTCGACTGCCCGGCCAGTTTCCCCTTCTCCGCGAAGCGGGGAAGGTGGCGCCATAGGGCGTCGAGAGACGCNNATGGCGCCGGATGGGGTGCGGAAAGCAGGGCTGCATCGATTCAGATTCGCACGGATGGTTTTGCAATCCGACCCGCGTCGCGGCGGCGAGCCAGACCCCATCCGGCCCTCCGGGCCGCCTTCCCCAGCAAGGCTGGGGAAGGAAGGCGCCAAGCCGTTTCATCGAAAGGAGCCTTTCCGAGAGAGCATTCGCGAAACGCGTCGCGTGAGCGCGGACGCTCGCTTGCCCTTTGAAACCGCGAGCGGATAATGGCCGAGCGGCCGTTCACGCCGCACGCGAGACCAACATGCGCATTGTAATGCTCGCCGGCGCGCTCGCCGCAACGCTCGTTGCTTCCGTTCCGGCTGCGGCTGATTCGACCATCCTCACCTACCACGGCGCGCTCGACCGCTCCGGCAGGTATGTCATGCCGGGCCTCACCTATGAGCGCGCGCGGGGCTTGCGCCCCGACCTCACGTTCAACGCGGCCTATCGCGGCGAGGTCTATGCGCAGCCGCTGCTGTGGCGTGACCCCAAGACCGGCGCAGGCGTGCTGATCGTGGCGACCGAGGAGGACGAAGTCTACGCGTTCGACGAGACGACCGGCGCCCAAATCTGGATGCGGACGCTCGGCGAGCCCATCGCGGACTTTCGCAGCGCCGGGTTCCGCTGCGGCGATATCTGGCCGCTCGGCGTGACCGGTACGCCGGTCATCGATAAAGCGCGCGCGACCCTTTATCTCGACGCAATGGTCATGCGCGACAACCATCCGCGGCACGAAGTCTACGCCGTTTCGCTCGCCGACGGGTCGGTCGAGTCCGGCTGGCCGGTCGACGTGGCGACCGCGCTCGACGGAAGCTTCGACCCGATGACGCAGAACCAGCGCGGCGCGCTGGCCCTGTTTGGCGGGCGGGTCTTTATTCCCTATAGCGGCCTCGCCGGCGATTGCGGCGTCTATTACGGGAGGGTCATCGGTTTTTCGACTGCAGAGCCCGGCAAGGTCGTGAGCTTCTCGACGCGCGCGCGAGCCGGCGGCATCTGGGCGCAAGGAGGCGTCACCGGCGACGGAAAGTCGCTGTTCGCCGCGACCGGCAACACCGCATACAACAAGGAATGGGGCGACGGCGAAGCGGTGCTGCGTTTCGGTCCCGACCTCGCCCGCCCGGTCGCCGAGCGCGACTATTTCGCCCCGTCGAACTGGAAAGATCTCGACGACCACGACCTCGATCTCGGCAGCACCGCGCCGATTCCCCTCGACGTCCCGAGCGCCAGGGGCGTCCGGAAGCTGATCCTCGCCATCGGAAAAGACGGCAACGCCTATCTGCTCGATCGCGACAACCTCGGCGGCATCGGCGGCGAGCTCGCGAGCGCCCATGTGACCCCGATGCGGGCCATCGCGTCCCCAGCCGTTTGGAGCGCCGGCGACGGCGTCTTTGTCGCGCTCGAGGTGGATGGCGCGAATTGCCCGCCCGATCCGTCGGGGAAGGGACTTCTCGTTCTGAAGATCAGCGCCGACCCGGCGCCGGCGATCTCGACCGCCTGGTGCAACAAGGTTGTCAGCTATGGCGGCGCGCCGATCGTCACCACCACCGACGGACGCTCGGATCCGATCGTCTTCGGCCTTGGCGCCCACGGCGACAACCGGCTCTACGCCTACCGGGGCGACACCGGCGAGCTTCTCGCCCCGCCGCAACCCTTGCTCGGCACGACCAAGTATCAGACCCTCATCGCCGCCGACGGCAGGCTTTATGTCACCGGCGGCGGCAAGGTCTACGCCTTCACATTCTGAGCGGCCGTCCGATCGAGGAGAACGGGTCAATTCCCCAGCCTCGCTTGGGAACCTGTACCGCCGGCCGGCGTTCTGTTGCGTCCCATGACGGCGCGGTCGCCGGCGCAAGCGATCGAGGGCGTCGAAAAGGGCGTTAATATTGGCGCCATCCCGCCTTAGCCTCGACGCCGGTTTTGTGCCATAAGCCAGCATCGGCGATTGGGTTGGAGCGCGTGGCGCGAACAAGGAGGAACACCATGGTTCGGTCGAGTCTGGTCAAAAGCGTCTGCGTGGCGATAGCGCTCTCCGGTTTCAGCGCGCCGCCCGCCGGCGCCGTCATCGTCCGTCACGGACCCGCCGGCGGCGTCGGTGTGCACGGCCGCTACGGCGGCGGGGTCTACCGCGGGCCGGGCGGGGGGGTCTATGGCCATGGACCCGGCGGTGGGGTCTATCGCGGCGGGTATGGATATCATGGCGGAGTCTATCACGGCGGCTACGGCGGCTGGGCCCGACCCGGCTGGTATCGCTGGGGCCCCGGCGGCGCGATCGCGGCCGGCGCCGCGATCGGCGTCTTGGCCACCGGCGCCGCCATTGCCTATGCGGGCCAGCCGCCAGCCCCGGGCCTGTGCTGGTATTACACCGATCCCAGCTACCGCAGCGGCTTCTGGGACGCCTGCTAAAACGAGTCGCAGTTGGTTGGAATAGCGCCGCCTCCTCGTCCTGAGGAGCGCCGAAGGCGCGTCTCGANNGCCCTTCGAGCCGGCGGCTCAGGACGAGGCCGAGGCCGAGGCGGAGAGCGGAGCGGACGCTCCCAATCGCGACATGCCGCAAGCAAGTCGCGCGCTCGCTCTTGGCGGACGCGCGCGACCAAGCGGCCTTACACTTAGACGAAGGGCGGCGGCGCTAGCGGCGTCCGCCGGCCGATTACTGTCGCATCTCGCTGAGCGTTATCCATACGGGGGCGTGATCGCTTGCGCCCTCCCGTCCTCGCACCATGCGGTCCACACCCGCCTCTTTCAGCCTCGGCGCCAGCGACGGGCTCACCAGCAGGTGGTCGAGCCGAAGCCCGGCGTCGCGCTCCCACCGATGACGCATGTAATGCCAAAACGTGTAGAGGCGATCGTTGGGATGCTTTTCACGAACAGCGTCTGTCCAGCCTTGCTTGACCAGACGCGCGAACGCGGCGCGGCTTTTCGGATGGATCAGCGCATCGTCGTCCCATGACGTGGTCGGGTAGATGTCGAGCGAAGTCGGCGCGACGTTGAAATCGCCACACAGGACTACCGGGGCGTCTGTGTGCAACAACCGCCTCGCGTGCTTTTCCAGCCGCTGAAACCAGGCAAGCTTGTAGTCGAACTTCGGGCCGGGCTGCGGATTGCCGTTCGGCAGGTAGAGACAGCCGACGAGAATCCCTTCAACCGCGGCTTCGATGTACCGGGCCTCTTTGTCAGCCGGATCGCCCGGCAGCGCAGCGCTGGTTTGCACCGGCGCCCCGCGTGNNACTTCTGTCCACGCCAAACCGCTGCATAGCCCGCCGCCTCGATCGCGGCGGCGGGAAAGTCGGCGTCGGCGCATTTGAGTTCCTGCAGGCATACGACATCGGGCTTCGAGGACTTGAGCCAGTCCGTCAGATTGGCCAAGCGACGGTTCACGTTGTTGATGTTGAAAGTCGCGATCTTCATGACCGAGGCCAGGGGAAGGCGGGCGACGTGGGATTGAAGCTGAAGCAAAAGAATGCGTAAGTCCATATCGCGATCGCGCCGGTCAGGGCCACGAACTCGGGTT
>PLUH01000396.1:16857-17054 GCA_003164825.1 Hyphomicrobiales bacterium | reverse complement strand
CTGGCCGCCACCGAGGCGCTCGTCGGCACGTTCTTCGAGCATTCGTCGGAGTGCCACGCCATCCTGGTCGAGGAGGATGGCGGATTCCGATACCAGGAGGTCAATCCGGCGACGCTTCGACTCTACGGAATGGGCAGAGACGAGGTTGTCGGGCGCAGAACCGCGGATGTGCTTGGCCCGGAGATGGGCGCTGCGGT
>PLUH01000396.1:0-16778 GCA_003164825.1 Hyphomicrobiales bacterium | reverse complement strand
TCGCAAAAAATGGAGGCGCTTGGCCAACTCACAGGCGGAGTGGCTCACGATTTCAACAACATGTTGACATTGGTGCTCGGCGGCCTCGACACCATCGACCGTCAGCTCGGCGGTCTGCCGGATGCTCCGGCGACCGCACGAATCGCGCGCGCCAAGGCTATGGCGCTTCAGGGCGTGCAGCGCGCGCAGGCGCTGACCGACCGGTTGCTCGCCTTTTCACGCCAACAGGCGCTCGCGCCGCAGGCCGTCAACGCCAATACGCTGGTTGGCGGCATCTGCGATTTGCTGCAACAAACGCTCGGCGAGCAGATCGCNNCCATGCCGCGCGGCGGCAAGCTGGTTATTGAAACGGCAAATCGCTTTCTCGACGCCGCCACCATCGGCTCGCTGCCGGAACGGATCGAGCCGGGCGAGTATGTCATGGTCGCGGTTTCGGACACCGGCGGCGGCATGGATGAAGACACGCGCAAGCGTGCGTTTGATCCCTTCTTTACCACCAAGGAGATCGGCAAAGGCACCGGCCTCGGCCTCAGTCAGGTTTACGGCTTCGCCCGCCAATCCTCCGGGCAGGTTCAGATCGAAAGCGCGTTGGGCAAGGGGACAGTCGTCAGGATCTTTCTTCCCCGTCAATCAGCGCGCCAGCGGACTTAAAAGAGGGCGACCCGAAGTCCTTGACCCGGGCGTTCACGTGATCGGCAAGCGCCGCTATGGCGCCGATGGAGCCGCAATGCCCAGCCTTCGCCAGACCAGGCTCGCGACCGGCCTCGTTCTCTTCACCTATGTGACGCTGCATTTCGCCAATCACGCGCTCGGCAACATTTCGGTCGAGGCGATGGAGGACGGCGTTGTCATTCAGAAGCTGATTTGGCGCTCGCCGCCGGGCACGGCGATCCTCTATCTGTCGCTCCTCACCCACATGAGCCTGGGCTTCTGGGCGCTTTTTGCGCGGCGCCGTCTCCGCTGGACCCGGCTCGAGGCGACCCAACTCGCGCTCGGCCTTTCCATTCCATTCCTGTTGGCCGATCACCTGATCGGCTCCCGGTTGTCGTTCAGCCTGTTCGGGCTGGACAAAGGCTACGCCGAAGAACTGCTGAAGTTCTGGGTCCGCTCGCCGGTGAGCGGCGCCCTGCAGGCGGCGGCGTTGCTCATCGTTTGGATTCACGGCTGTCTCGGAATTCATTTCTGGCTCCGCCTCAAGCCGTTTTATCCGCGCGTCGCCGACCTCCTGCTATCGATTGCCGTCCTGCTGCCGGCGCTCGCGCTGTTAGGCTTCTATCAGGGCGGCAAGCAGACGCTGAAGTCTGTTCAAGACCCGGCCTGGCTGGCGGTCCACGCATCCGCCGAGCGGATCGGAACCGAGGCTCAGAACGCCGTTCTCGTGGACGATCGTACGGGCACGCTCGTCGTCCTCGCTGCGGCGCTTGCCGCCACACTCCTCGCCAGGAGCTTCCGCCGGTGGCGCGAGCATCGCGTCGGCTCGATCAGCCTGACCTATCCCGACCGCACGATTCGTGCGCCGCGAGGCTTCAGCGTGCTCGAGGCGAGTCTCATCAACAACATCCCCCACGCGCATGTATGCGGCGGACGCGGCCGCTGCTCCACCTGCCGCGTCCGGGTCTTGAGCGACATCAGCGCGCTGCCCGCCCCGAGCGCAGAGGAGCAAGCGGTGCTCGAACGAGTCCACGCAGAGCCCGGCGTCAGGCTCGCCTGCCAGCTTCGCCCGACCGCGGACATCGCCTTCGTGCCGATGCTGTCGCCGCACGCGACGACGGTCGACGCCTATCGGACCGGATCGGCCTATTCGGGGGTCGAACGTTACGTCGTCATCATGTTCGTCGACATGCGGGGATCGAGCCGGATGGCCGAAGGGCGCCTGCCGTTCGACACCGTGTTCGTCATCAACCAGTTCCTCAACGCGGTGAGCGGCGCGGTCCTTAGCGCCGGCGGGGAGCCGAACCAGATCCTGGGCGACGGGCTTTTGGCGCTGTTCGGCATGGGCGCGCGGCCCGAAGCCGGGTGCCGGCAGGCGATCGTCGCCTGCGCTGCGATCGCCGCTAGGGTTGAGACGCTGAACAGCGCGCTGGCTTACGCGCTGCTCGAGCCGATCCGCTTCGGCATCGGCATCCACGCCGGCATCACCATCGCCGGCAATATCGGTTACGAGCGCCATGCCCAATTCACGGTGATCGGCGATGCGGTCAACGTCGCCGCCCGCCCCGAGGAAATGACCAAGGCGTTCGGCTGCGAGGTCGTAATGTCCGAGGAGGTCTATGAACGCGCCGGCTTCGGCCCCGACGACCTGCCGGCGCACGATGTCGACCCGCGCGGCCGCGATGCTCGGATGAAGGCGCGGAGCGTCGCCCGGGCGGCCGATCTCGCCGCGTTGCTCGACGCGCAGACGCCAGCGGCTTCATGAGCGGCGGCGAGGAGACCTATTCCACCGTCACTTGCGTCGTCACCGAATTGGCGATGAAGCAGATGTCGTGCGCCTGGTGGTGCAGATGCTCCAGTTTCTCCTTGTCCGGAGCAGAGCCCGTCCACTCGATTCGCGGGTGCAACACCACCTTTGTCACCGCCACACGCCCTGGGGCGATGTCCCCCGTTACCCCCTCCGCATGGTCGGCATAGGCGGCGACGGCAAAGCCAGCCAGCCGGGCGACATGCAAGAACGACAGCATATGGCAGCTGGAGAGGGCGGCGACCAGCATCTCTTCCGGATCGACCGCCGCCTCGACCGCCCATTTGCCGACGACGTGCGGCGAAGCGGACGCAGGGACTGTTACCCCGCCATCGAAGCGCACCTCATGTCCGCGGCTGAAGCGGCCCTTTGCGACGTCGTCGCCGTCCTTCAGCGTCCATCTTATGTCTGCTGTATGGGTCGCCATCTGTTACTCCTCACGATGAGCCGTTTCTCATGCCGTCGGCGACTTGGTCGCGCCCAGCCGCGCCCGGTATTTCGCCTCTTGAATCGCTCAGGAAATGATGCGCAACGATCGGACGCGCGAGAAGTCGCGGTCGTGTGTCACCAAGGCCGCGGCGTCCACGGCGAGGGCGCTCGCGGCTTGAACAGCGTCGGCCAATTTCAGTTTGAACGAAGCCCGGAGTCGCGCGGCGCTTTCCGCAATGGCGCCGTCGAGAGCGACAGGCCCCCATGATTCGAGGATGGCGCGATAGCGCCGCGCGAGCGCTTCGTCGCCTGCCTTGAGCGGGCCGGTCAGCACTTCAGCAATCGCGAGCGTCGTTACGGCGAAGCGCAGCCGCCCGGCCGCGTGGGCGTCGAAGAGCGGCCTGAAACGCGGCATGAACGCAGGGTGACCCTCGAGCATATAAATGATGGGCGCCGAGTCGACCATGAGCAGAGCGTCTTCAGGCAGACTTTCGAGATTTACCGGCTCCATTCGTCGCGCAACTTGCGGAGCCTACGAGCGCTGTCAGCGCCCCACAATCCCGGCCCGGACCCGACAACAGGCGTCAGCGCGCGCTGGCGTGCGCCGGCCCCATAGACGGCAATCGGGGCCAGAACCGCGACCGGGCGGCCTCGCTTGGTGATAATCGTCGCACGGCCCTTCTCCGCCGCTTCCAGAAGCTCGGGAAGCCGATTTCGGGCCTCTTCCGCGCCTTTCCGCGCCGTCATGTCCACGCCTCCACTGCTGCGCTAACTGTACGGCGCTGTACGGAGCTCGTCAATGGAGGGTTTCTCCGTTCGCCTCCTCACGCCGCCGGCGGCTCGGTCGCGCCGGGTCCGAGCGAGCGCTGCACCATCACCGTATCCGTCCAGTGGCCGAATTTGTAGCCGACCGAGGGCAGATGCCCGACCTGGCGGAAGCCGAACCCCTCGTGCAGTTTGAGCGAGGCGACGTTGGCGGCGTCGATATAGCCAATCATCTGGCGAAAGCCGGCTGCGGCGCAGGCGTCGATGAGCGCGGTCATCAGCCGGCGCCCGATCCCGGCGTGCAGCCGATCGCTGCGGACGTAGATCGAATGCTTGATCGTATAGCGATAAGCGGGGCGCTTGCGGAATGGCACGGCGTAGGCGTAGCCGACCACCGTTCCCGCTTCCTCTGCGACCAGATGCGGCATTTTGCGCCGGTTCATCGACTTGCGGCGGCGCTTGAGGTCCTCGGCGTCGGGCGGTTCGAACTCGTTCTCCTCGACGCCTGGATCGACGCCGCGGCGGATGTGATGGAGATAGATGGCGAGCATCCCCGGCACATCGCCGTCGCGCGAGTTGCGGACTAAAATCCGAGGAAGGTCGGTCCGTTCGTCTGCTTCGCCCGGGGCGGCCCTGTTCGTCGTGTCCATGGGACGCCCTTTACGCGAAATCCCCTCCGCGCGGTACTCCCTGTCGCTCCCCTTCGCCCGACCGGCATGGGCTCGCCCCGCCCGACGCGACGTCGGATCGTTCTGGGACGGTGTTGACGACACGCTTGCAAGGCCCGAGGACGGTTCAGCCGGGCGTCTCGCGAACCACGTAGGTATAAAATCGGATCGCCCCGGAAGCGTCGACCTCGCGATAGAGGCCCTGGATCTCGGCTTCGAAGCCCGGGAACACGTTGGCGCCGCGCTCGAACATCTTGAGATATTCGATCATTGGCCGGGCCCGCTCGCTGAGCCGTTCGCCGGGAACGACGGTCGCGATGCCCGGCGGATAGACGACGAACAAGGTGGTCGCGACGCGGCCCTCCAGCGCCGCGAGCGGCAGGTAATCGACATTGTTGCGCACCAGATGGCGTGAGGCCTCGCGCGGCGTCATGACCATCTCCGGCAAATGCTTGGCGGCGAATTGGGCCCGCTGCAATTGGCTGACGCCGGCGTCGCGAAAAAAAGCGTGCATCTCGCCGCACAGATCCTTGAGTCGGCGCCCATGATAGCGCGCCGGCCGCTTGGCGACGAATTCGGGCATGACGTCTTCGAGCAGAACATTGTCGTCGTGCAGCCGCTTGAAGGCAGCAAGGGCCGAAACAAGAGTGCCCGCCTTGCTCGACTCGACGCCGGGGGTCAACAGGAAAAGCAGCGAGTTGAGATCGAACTTCTCCGCCACCACCCGGTTCTCGCGCAAATATTGCGCCACCACCGGCGCGGGAACGCCATGCGCCTCGTAAGCGCCGGTCGCGCGGTCGAAACCCGGGGTCAGCAGCGTGAGCTTGGCCGGATCGGTCATCGCGAAGCCCTGTTCGAGCGACGTGAAGCCGTGCCAGGACGCGCCCGGCGCGAGCGCCCAAAACCGGGGATCGCGGGCGAGGAGATCGGTCGACACGTGCTCCCACGGAACTTCGTGGGTCGCGCCCTCGAGCGCCGCGTCGCGGATCGAGACCCGCTCCGGGACGAAGGGATCGAAGAACCAGCGCCGCGCCGGGTCCCTCTCCTTCTCCTCGAATTCGCGCCTGACCGCGCGGAGCTTCTTGCGCAGTTCGATCCCGAGCCGAATCGTGTCGTCCCACAGGACCTCGCCAGATCGGCCCTTCATCATCTGCGCGCCGACGTCGAGCGAGGCGAACAGCGGATAGAACGGCGAGGTCGAGGCGAACTGCATGAAGCCTTCGTTGAAGCGGCGATGCTCGACGCGCCGCCGCTGGCCCTTGATGTGCCGGTCGCGCACATGGATCTGCGAGGCCTGCGAGAAGCTGGCCAGCTGCTTGTGCGCCGACTGGGTGGCGACGATGCCGGGCGAAGCTTCGCCAAGGTTCCGAAGGCCCATCGCGAAACGGCGCTCATAGAGCGGATGAAACTTCATGAAGCCCGCCCAGGCCTCATCGAACATGATGTATTCGCAAAGGCCGCCGATGCGCTCGACAATGCGCTCGGCGTTGTAGATCGTGCCGTCGTAGGTGCATTGCTCGATCACCGCGACCCGGAACGGCCGCTCGCGCTTCCACGCATCCGGATCCTTGATCAGCGGGTGGTCGCGGATGCGCTCGCGGATCGCCGTCTCGTCGAGCTCCTCGGGGCGAATCGGACCGATGAGTCCGTGGGCGTTGCGGTCGGTCGAAAGATAGACCGGGATCCCGCCTCCCATGAGCAGCGCGCCCTGATGCGCGGCCTTGTGGTTGTTGCGGTCGAACAGCACCAGGTCGCCCTCGGCGATCAGGTTGGTCAGCACGATCTTGTTCGAGGACGAGGTGCCGTTGAGGACGAAATAGGTCTTCTCGGCGCCGAAGATGGCGGCGGCCTCTTTCTGCGCCTGCAGAGCAGGCCCCTCGTGGGTCAAAAGGTCGCCGAGCTCGAGGATCGAATTGTCGAGGTCGTCGCGAAAGATCGCCTCGCCCAGATGCTCGACGAAGATGCGGCCGATCGGGCTGCGGCTGTAGAAGACGCCGCCGTTGTGGCCCGGGCAAGTCCAGAGCTGATTGCCTTCCTCCTGGTAGTCGACGAGCGCGCCGAAGAATGGGGTCTTGAGCGTGTCGGCATATTGCTTGAGGCGCGAGACGAGGTTGCGGGCGATGAATTCGGGCGTCTCCTCGGCCAGGAAGACGTAGCCGTCGATGAAGTCGAGCACCTCGACCGGAATGTCCTCGAAGCGCTTGCGCCTGATGAGGACGACAATCGGCATGTCGAGGCCGCGCTTGCGCATCAAGTTGATGAGCGAGGCGGCCTTGCCCTCGATGCCTTTCTTGCCCCAGTCGACGACCATGCAGCCGATCGCGGCGTCGGTCTGCACGGCGATCTCGGCGTCCTCGACGCGGCGCGCCTTGATCACCTGAAAGCCGAGCCGCTCGATGGCGGTTATGATCTGGCTGACCCTGAGGCCTTCGAGATCGTCGGCGTCGAACACCGGCGCCGAGAACAAAAAGGTCAGACGTTGGGAAAAGTTCATCGCCTCTAAGCCCGTCGTCAGACGGGCGCCCTTCTTGACGCCCCATAACCCGTCACCAGACGGGCGTCCTTCCGGATTCCCTGTGGGTCCCGGCGATTGGGTCGCGGGCTGGCGTCCCCCTGAGCGAAAGCTTAAGACAGCATACTGGTGTCAGAATCAAGTCGGCCGCGCCGGCGCGGATCGGCATCAGGATTGGCGGCATTTCGCCGCGCTAGACGCTCTTCATTTGGCTGTCATTGCGTGCAACTACGTTTGTGGGTCGCGGCGCTGCCGGCCGTGGATAGCGACGGTTACGCTTTCCGATCGGTGCTGCGGCGCGCCATAGGACAAATCGCCGCTTCGAATCGAGGAATTCGAACGTGAACGCCAAACCCGCAATCCGCAACAGAACCTGGGCCGAGCTCAAGGTCGGCGACGCCGCACCAAAGGCATCACCTCGCTGGTCGCCGGCCGCGCGAATGTGCTGATCGTGCCCAATCTGGAAGCGGGAAACATGCTCGCCAAGGAGCTGACCTTCGTCGCGCGGGCGGAAGCGGCGGGACTGGTGCTTGGGGCCAAAGCACCGGTGATCCTGACGAGCCGGGCCGACAAGGATCGCGCCCGGCTCGCTTCCTGCGCGCCGGCGCAGCTTTACGAATACTGGCGTCGCGAAGGCCACGCGTTTTGCGATCAAGAAACGGTCGCCAAGGCGGCGGAGTGACGCATTTGGGTCCGGTGATCCTGACTTTGAACGCGGGTTCGTCGTCGCTCAAATTCGCCGCCTTCGCGCTGGTGAAGGGCGCCGAACCGAGCCAACTCGCTTCGGGGCAGATCGAGGGCATCGGCGCCACGGCCCAAGGCAGCGTCAAGACCGCCGCGGGCGAAAAAAGCGATCTCACGTTCGATCCCTCGCTCCGCCGCGTCGACCATCAAGTCGCGATGGACGCCATTCTCGGCTGGCTGCGGCAGGCCGGCTATGACTCCTCCGTCGCCGCAGTCGGCCACCGCGTCGTGCACGGCGGCCTGCACCTCGTCGAGCCGAAGCTGATCGACGAATCCGTGATCGCGACGCTGAAGGGGCTCATTCCGCTTGCGCCGCTGCACGAACCGCACAATCTCGCCGGGATCCTGGCGGCGATGAAGGCCTTCCCGTCGACGCCGCAGGTCGCCTGCTTCGACACCGCCTTCCATCGCAGCCATCCGTTTGTCGATGACACATTCGCGCTGCCGCGCTCCTATTACGACGAGGGCGTGCGCCGATATGGCTTCCACGGACTTTCCTATGAGTACATCACGCGAAAGCTGGGCAAAATAGCGCCGCAGGTCGCCCGCGAGGACGTCGTCATCGCGCATCTCGGCAACGGCGCCTCGATGTGCGCCGTCCATGACGGCCGAGCGGTCGCCACGACCATGGGCTTCACCGCGCTCGACGGCCTGTCGATGGGCACGCGCTGCGGGCAGCTCGATCCGGGCGTGGTGCTCTACCTCATGACCGAAAAGAAGATGAACGCGGACGAAATATCCGATCTTCTTTGGAAGAACTCCGGCCTCAAGGGCATGTCGGGCATTTCCCAGGACATGCGCGAGCTTGAGGCGTCCGACAGCCCGGCGGCCCGGGACGCGATCGCCTATTTCGTCTCCCGTATCCGACGCGAACTCGCCGGACTTGCTGCGACCGTCGACGGCGTCGAAGCCGTCGTCTTCACCGCGGGCATCGGCGAAAACTCGTGGAAAGTGCGCGAAGCGGTGCTCAACGGAATGGAGTGGATGGGAATCCATCTCGACGTCGAAGCGAACCGCGCCAACGCCCAGATCATCAGCGCCAAGCATTCGCCGACGACCGTCTTCATCATCCCGACCAACGAGGAACTCATGATCGCCGAGCACACGGTGAGGACGGCGGGCGTCACCGACTAAAGAGACCGAATTGCTTCCGGGGTCATATTGAAAGCAAGAAGTTTTCCCGGTTCGGGCGCCGGATCATGGCCTGCCGCCGTTCCTCATCCATCCTGCGATCGAGGGCCAAGACTCTTTCAGCGTCCGCGATCCCATGAACAGGCCGATATGGCCGCCGGGGACCAGTTTCTTCTCGATCTCCGCCCTTGGCGTTCCGAGATATTTCTCCGCGTCGAACACCTGCTCCCGGGTCGTGATGTCGTCGCTCTCGCAAACCGGCCAACCGCCCCGCGGGGCGCCTGGCGGGGGCGGCAGTCGTCGTTCTTACCGTCTCCCGCCCTCGTCGAATCCGAGCGCAGCGCGAGCCGCGCGCCAGCGCGACTGGAGCGCGGCGATGTCGGCGTCGTCGAGCGGGGCCAGGCGCTCGAACACGATCGCGCTGACGCCATTTTCCAGATGGAACACCTCGCCGGTGCGGCGGAACTTCGCCCCGATCCCCTGCCCGGTCAGCATCTCCCGCGACGGCACGACGACCGTCTGCTGATCGTCGGGATTGAGGTGGGTCTGGACCGGATCGCCGACGATGATAATGGCGCAGTCCTTCAGGCCTGCCGAGGGCGGTCCATCGACCGCATCGACGTCTGGCATCTTGACATCCGTCTTCGGCCGGAAGCGCGTCTCCCGCTCCGGATGCAATTGCCACAATTCGCCAATCAGCTGACCGCTGAACGTGTAGCTGGAGCCGAGCCCGCAGACTCTGGCGTCCGGCCGCGCTCGCTGATCGACCCAACCCTTGAGCCGCTCGAGCTCGTCGAGGTCGGCGCGCGGCGCACGCGGCAGCCCAGCGATCGGCGCTAACGCCAAGGGACTGAGCGCTGCGGCAAGCGGCGAGAGCGTGATCGCGCCCAGCGCGGCCAACGCCGCCAGGGCTGCGCGCGGCCGGCTCGCGAAGGCGAGCATCAGCGAGGCGGCGACAGGCGCGGCGATCGCCGGCGCGATGAGATAAAGATGATGGATATACGGCGTCTGGATGCGCAGGAAGAGCGCCGCGGCGATCGCCGCGCTGCCCAGCGTCAGCCGCAACAGGCGCCGATCCGCCGAGCGCCTCCACAGCAACGCCGCCCCGCCCAAGGCGGCGAGCGCGGGCAGAAGCCCGATCCAGTCGCCGAGCTGATGCAGGAAGNNAGCAGCGTGAGGACCCCGAGCGCGCCCGCCGCGGCAGCGTCCTTCCAGCGAAATCTCGCACGTCTGCTGAACGCGACCGAGCCAACCTCGATCGCCAACATGATCGCTATTCCCGCCGCGGCCAGCGCATACCAGCGCCGGAAGGCGAACATCGCAAACAGCGTCAGCGCCAACGCCAAGGCGACGCGGCGGGTCATCGGCGCGATCCGCGCGTCGTGGCCTGGTCCCAGCGCCAGCAGGCGAGCGAGGCGCTCGGCCAGTCGAAGCGCGCAGACGGTGAGCACAAGTCCGCCGACATCCGGCATGCCGCGCGCCGCGACCGCCATTGCGGCCGGGTAGGCGAAAAAAGTGGCGGCGACGGCGAGCGGCAGACTGCCCTCTTCCGATTCCCTCATCCGGCCCTTCGGTCCACCCTCTCGCGTGAACGGGAGAAGGGAGTCGCCCCNNTACGGGAGAGGGTTGGGGTGAGGGCAAGCGGCGCAGGCCGGCGCGGCGGGCGAGGTCGCGCGCCAGGATCGCCAGCGCGAGCAGCGCCGGCGCGGCGTAGAGCGCGAGCAGCGCGAACGTGTAGACTGCGCGCGAGGTCGGCTGGGTCAGCGCCAGCGCGAGGCCCGGAACCAGCGCGGGCCCCCAGGCATAATCCTGCGTGATCGACTGGGTGGCGGCCGAGGCCAGCAGCGGCCACTCGCCCGCATCGGCCAATCGGGCGATCATGATCGAGATCCCGCGATAGGTCATGAAGTCCGCGATCATCAGATCGCGCGAGACGAGCACGAGAGTGGCGGCGTAGGCGCAAAGGCCGGCGAGCGCGGCCGTGTAGAGGGCCGCCAGGGCGAACGATAAGCGCCGCCGCTTTCGCGCCCACGTAAGCCATAGGACGAGCCCGACCCCGAACGCCGGCGAGGCGAAACTGAACAGTCTGAGCCTCGCCTCCGGCTCGGCGAACGCGCCAAGGACGATGAGGCCGGCGCCCGCCAGAACGCCCTGCGCCAGGTTCGAAAGCGACTCTTCCTCGAGCGCGAGGGCGAGCGCGCCCGCCGAAAGTCCGGAGAGGCCCGCAAGGGCGATCGGGACGATCGCTGGCGCGGCGGGCGCAAGGCGCCACAGGAGAAGCGCGGTCGACGCCGTGAGCGCGAGGCCGGCCAGGGCGGCGACCCACCGCTTCCCGGACAAGGCGGGGGGCGCAAGCGCGCGCCGGTCAATGACGGACATTCGGAGACGAATAGGGGAAGACGGTTAAGGTTTTGCGCGCGACTCCGCTCCATCGGAAGCGTCCTTCGAGAGCCCTGCTTGCGCAGAGCCGCCACAGGATGGGGCGGCGCGGCCAGTCCCTCCGGCAGCTACCGCCCAGCCAGCCGGTCGGCGAACAGCGCGACTGTTTTGGCGTAAATCTCGGCCGAGTTCCATTGCAGGATGGCGGCGAAGTTCGGCTCGCCTTCGTCCCAGCCCGCGCCCTGCTGCCAGCCGTGCGCCTTCAGGAAATTAGCGGTCGAGGCAAGAGCGTCGGCGCCATCATGGACGAGGTCCGGCGTTCCTGTCCCGTCGGGCGTCGTCGCAAACATGAGATAAGCGGAGGGCATGAGCTGCGTCTGTCCGATCTCGCCCGCCCAGGCGCCGCGCAATTGACTCGGATGCTGGACGATGCCGCGCTCCACCAGCATCAGCGCATCGATGAGTTCAGCGCGATACCGCTCCGCCCGCCGGCAATCATAGGCCAGCGTGGCGAGTGCGGTGTACGTCGGAAACGAGCCGTTGTCGCCGCCGAAGCTGGTTTCCTGGCCCCAGATCGCCACCAGCACCGGCCCGGGCACGCCGAAACGCTGCTCGATCTTGGCGAGCGGCTCGGCGTACCGCTTCAGTTCCGCCTTGCCCCGCGCGACCATTCCCGGCGTGACGTGGCTCGCGGCGAATCCGGCGAAGTTATGCCCGAACATGGCGACGCCGCCGTCGTGCCGCTTAACTTCCGGGTCGTAGGAAACGCCCCCAAGCGCAGCGTCGAACGCTTGGGCTGAGACGCCGTCGAGCGTCGCCACTTGCTTGAACGAGCTCAGCCATTTGCTGAATCCTTCGCCGTTCTTGCCGCAGTCCTCGGCGCGCGCGCTCGCGCCGCCGACCGCGGCTGTGATCGCGGCGACGGCCACGGCTCTCCGGACCCGGCTGAAAACGGCGCCCTCGCGCCTGTCGGCAACACGCATTGTCACGCCCCCGGCGGCTCGGGCCATGGCCTCGCCTCCCCCGCCCGCATCGCCTCGAAGGCGCGCGCGGTTCGCAGCACGCCGACATCGTCGAACCGGCGCCCGACGATCTGCAGCCCGATCGGCAGGCCCTCATTGTCGTAACCGCAATTGACCGACGCCGCCGGCTGCTCCGACATGTTGAAAGCGACGGTGAAGCCGATGTGCGGAAACGGATTGAGCGGATCGCAGCTGGGCGAGGCCCATTCCGCCGGAAAGGCGGTCATCGGCGCGGTCGGCGACAGCACGAAGTCGAAATTGACCGTCGCCTCGACCGCCGCCTTCCGCATCGCCGGGATCTGGCTGTAGCCTCGGAACACGCGCTCGCCCGAAAAGCCGTCCGCCGATTCGGCCCAGTCGCGGATGAAGGGCAGTACTGCGGCGCGCTTGCCGGGACTGAGCGCCCTGAGGTCGATCAGCGCCCGCGTGCGCCAGAAATGATCGAGGCCGTCGAGCATGTCCTGAGTCAGGAACGGCGCGAGCGGCTCAACATGCGCGCCCGCCGCTTCGAAATCCCGCGCCGCGCGCTGGACGGCGGCGCTCACTTCAGGCGTCGGCCGAGCGCCGCACCCGGCCTCAATCATCAGGCCGACGCGCAGGCCCTTGAGCGGCTCGGGTCCGATCTTCCAATCGAGCGCCTCGTACCTGAGGCTCGTATAGTCGCGGACATCGGCCAGCGACAATGTCGCCATCATCAGCGCGGCGTCGGCTGCATCGCGGGTCATCGGGCCGGCGACGCGGCCGATGTACGGCGGATCGATTGGAATCCGTCCGGCGCTGGGCTTGAGGCCGAGAATTCCGCACCAGCCGGCCGGCAGGCGCACCGAGCCGCCGATATCGGTGCCGAGATGCAGCGGGCCATAGAGCGCCGCCGCCGCTGCGCCGGCGCCCGCCGACGATCCGCCGGGATTGCGATCGAGCTTCCACGGATTGCGCGCCAGCGCGTGATGGCTCGAAAGGCCCGATGAGAGCATGCCGTAATCGGGCATCGTCGTCTTGGTGAAGATGATGGCGCCGGCCTCGCGCAGCCGCGCCGCCGGCGGCGCGTCGGCCTTGGCCGGAGTTAAATCGCTCGCCGCGGTGCCGACCGGGGTCGGGTCGCCGCGGGTGGCGATATTGTCCTTGACCGTGACCGGCACGCCGTCGAGCGGCCCGATCGGCTCCCCCTTCGCCCAGCGCGCTTCGGACGCGCGCGCCTCCTTCAGCGCACGCTCCGGCGCATAAAGCCAGGTCGCATGAATATGGGGTTCGAAGGCTTCGACGCGTTCGATCACCGAAGCCATCGCCTCGACCGGCGACAGGGCGCGCCGCCGGTAGGCGCCGAGCAGCTCCAGCGCCGACATCCGGAACGGCTGCATGGCTCAGCCTTTCGCCGCCCTTGCGCGTTCGCTCACTGCCACGACATGGCCGAAATATCATTGACGAAGATCGGCGCGTTCTTCCACAAGCCCTTGAGCTTGGCGTCAGCGACCGTCACGTTCGGCAACTGGAACAGGAAGGCGTTGACGCTATCCTCGGCGAGTTTCTTCTGCGCTTCGCCGAGCGCCGCCTTGTACGCTTCGAGATTGGGCGCGGACACGATCTTGGCGTAAATGTCACGGAATGCCTGGCTGTCATACTGATAGTAGTAGTTCGGATTGGCGTAGATGCCGATGTCCAGCGGCTCGACATGGCTGATGATGGTCAAGTCGTAATTCTTGTCCTTGTAGACGCCGCTCAGCCACTGCGCCCATTCGACATCCTGGATCTTGGCGTTGATCCCGACCTCGGCAAGTTCGGCGGCGATGATCTCGCCGCTCTGACGCGCATAGGGCGGCGGCGGAAGGGTAAGGCTGAGTTCGAGCGGCGTCGTGACGCCCGCCTCTTTCAGCAGCGCCTTCGCCTTCTCGGGATCATGCGGATACATCCCGGTGAGGTCGATGTAGCCGGGATCGTTCGGGGTGAGATGGCTGCCGATCGGCGTTCCGAGGCCATCCATGGCGCCGTCGATGATCGCTTTGCGGTCGATCGCATAGGCGATCGCCTGCCGCACCTTGAGATCGTCGAGCGGCTTCTTCTTGTTGTTCATCGCGAGGATCGTCTTGCCCTCGGTGCCGCCGACCAGAACCTGGAAGCGCGGATCGCTCTTGAACTGGCCGAGCGCCTCGACATTGGCGAAGCGGGGGAACGCATCGACGTCCCCGGCGAGCATCGCGGCGACCGCGGCGGAGGGATCGGAGATGAAGCGGAACGTAGCGCGCGTTAGCGGGATCTTCGCCGCGTCGCGGAAGCCGTCCCATTTGTCGAGCGTCAGCGATGAGCCCTTGGTCCACGAGGAGAGCTTGTAGGGTCCGGTGCCGACCGGGCTGGTCGCTTCGCCGGCGGCGCTTTTCTCGTCGAGGATGACCGCCGTATCCATGCCGAGGTGAAACAGCGCCTCGAAGCTTGGGTCCTTGAACTTGAGCACCACCGTCATCGGGTCGGGCGTCTCGATCGAATCAATCGACGCGAAGAACCCCTTGTCCTTGTTGGTCGAGTCCTTCGCCGCAAACCGCTCGAACGAATATTTGACGTCCTTCGAGGAGAAGGGCTCGTCGTCCTGGAACTTGACGTTCGGCTTGAGGGTGAAGGTCAGGGTCTTGAGATCGGGCGAGAAGTCCCACTTTTCGGCCAGTAGCGGCGTGACCGAGAAGTCTTCGTTGATCTTCGTCAGTCCCTCGAAGATGTTGTAGTGCGTCACTTCGCCAATCGCCGCCGCCGGCGCACTGGTCGGATCGAGCCCCGGCGGCTCGAGCACCATGCCGATCGTGACGCTGTCCTTGGCGAAGGCGAAGCCGGGCGCGGCGCAAAGGGCGACGCCCAGAATGAAGGCGAATCGAGAGACGCGGCGCATGAAGACGCTCCAGGGGGTGGGATGGGCGTTCGACCATACCATCGCAGGAGCGGCGACGGTCAAGAAAGAAAAACCCCCTTCGTCCATCGACGAAGGGGGTTCCAATTCGCACAAAAGAGGGAAGGTCGATCAGGCCGGGCGCCCGTCGCCGCCGGCCGGGCGGGCGCGGCGTTCGGCCATGAAGCGCTCGAATTCCTCGCGATCCTTGGCGCGCCGGATCGCGTCGGAATATTCAGCGAACTCGCGCTGCGCGTCGTCCAACTTGCGGCGCTCTTCATCGAGGCGCGCGAGCTCCGCCGTCCGCCAGTCGTCGAAAGCGGCGTTGCCGGTCGGAGCGGCATAAAAACGGCTCGCCCGCCGCGCTGCGCCGCCGCACGCCCAACTGGAATTCGAGCTCATCATGGTGCGTGCATCCTGCCACTTGTTGGTCGCAAGCGTCTGCAGATCGGGCCCGCCGTAGCGGCTCTGCCAGAACTTGTAGCCGAGGATCGCCAGACCGATCGGCCAGAAGACGACGAAGCCGAGAATCATGGCGATGATCTCAAACGCACTCCACCGTGAGCCGCGCCGCCAACGGGCGCCCGCCCACTCGCTCGGGCCAAATTCCCGCGCTCCGTACGAACCACCCATCGCATTATCCGCCGTGCCCATGATGAGCCTCCGTGTCCTCATGCCGGCGACGCCTGCAGCGGCGATCGCTCGCGCGCCTGTCAGATTGGGAGTCGCCAAGCGGCGCACAAGAGCCGTCGAATGTAAAAGAGCATTACATTAATGTCAATGTCGCTGACCTAACCAAGAGGATAGTGGCACGCGACCTCGCGGCTTCCATCTCCCTTCGACTCAAGAATTGGCGCCTCGTTCCGGCAGCGGGGACGGACGAATGCGCAGCGCCCAGCGTACGGGCAGCCACCGGTCGCTTCCGGCCCGCCGTTCAGGGCCGCGAGCGGCTCAACCCGCGTCGGCCGATCGAGGCGCGGCGTCGCATCGACCAGTTCGCGCGTGTAAGGGTGCGCAGGGCTGGCGAACAAGTCCTCGGTCCTGCCGATCTCGACGATGCGCCCGCGGTACATCACCGCCGTCGTCTCGCAGATGTGGGCGACGACGGCGAGATCGTGGCTGATCAGGA
Source organism: Hyphomicrobiales bacterium (assembly GCA_003164825.1). GTDB lineage: Bacteria > Pseudomonadota > Alphaproteobacteria > Rhizobiales > Beijerinckiaceae > Roseiarcus. The sequence goes on along the minus strand of PLUH01000396.1, from coordinate 672 downwards.
GAAAGGTCACGCCCGCTTCGCGCTCGAGATCGCTCATCAAGTTCAGCGCCTGCGCCTGCACCGAGACGTCGAGCGCCGACACCGGCTCGTCGGCGACCACCAGCTTTGGCCGGGTGATGAGCGCCCGCGCGATGGCGATGCGCTGGCGCTGGCCGCCGGAAAACTCATGCGGATGCTTCAGGGCGTCCGAAGCCTTGAGGCCGACCGCCTCGAGCGAGGCTCGCACGCGCGCGCGCCGCTCGGCCCGGCCCGCTCCGCCCAGCGCCGCCAGCGGTTCGGCGACGATTTTTCCGATCCGCTGGCGCGGGTCGAGCGAACCGTAAGGATCCTGGAAGACCATCTGCATCTCCCGGCGGATCGGCGCGAGCTGCCTATGGCCCGCCGTCGTGATGTCGTCGCCACGGAAGCGGATCGAGCCCCCGGTTGAGGGGATGAGCCGGACGAGCGTACGGATCAGGGTGGTCTTGCCGCAGCCCGACTCNNACATCGCCCGCCCGGTGACAGCGCGACATATGGTTCGCGCCGAATGCGACCTGAGGTGGAGGCGTGGTCCAGCATTGGTCAAGGGTGAGCGCGCATCGGCCGGCGAACGGACAGCCCGCGCGATGTTCGGGCGCGGCCGGCGGCGCCCCGGGAATGGTCGCGAGCCGAGCGCCGCGCGGCGCGCCCGGC
>PLUH01000075.1:1129-8234 GCA_003164825.1 Hyphomicrobiales bacterium | reverse complement strand
GAGCTGGCCCCGCAGCAGCGTCTTGATCGGCCATCCGGTCACTTCCATGCCTTCGTAAGGCGTGTAGTCGCTGCCGTGCTGCATCAGATCCTGGGTCAGCGTCACCTTCTTGTCCGCGTCCCACAGGACGATGTCGGCGTCGGCGCCGATCATGNNCTGATGCGGCCCTTCGCAACCCCTTCGGAGAACAGGATCGGCAGCCGCGCGGCGACGCCGGGAATGCCGTTGGGCACCCAGCGGAACGAGGTCCGCGCCTTCGGATGCTTCTTCCCGGCTTCGTCGTCGAACCGGAACGGGCAGTGGTCGGAGGAGAAGGTCTGGAACACGCCGCCCTCGAGTCCGCGCCAGATCGCGTCCTGCGAGGCGCGGTCGCGCGGCGGCGGCGAACAGACATACTTTGCCCCGCTCATATCCATGTTGAGGCCCTTGAGGTCGTCGGCGGTCAGCACGAGATATTGCGGGCAGGTTTCAGCGTAGATCTTCATCCCCCGTCCGCGCGCCCACTGGATCTGCTCCATCGCCTCGCGGCCCGAGACATGCACGATCATGATCGGGATGCCGATCAATTCGGCGTGCGAGATCGCCCGATGGGTCGCCTCCCGCTCGACCAATTCGGGACGCGATTCCGCGTGATAGTAGGAATGGGTCTTGCCTTCGCGCTCGAGCCGGTCGGTCATGAACTTGATCTGGTCGTAGCCTTCCGCATGGACCATCACCAACGCGCCGTGCTCGCGCGCGACGCTGAACACTTCGAGCAATTGCCGGTCGGTCAGAACCAGGTCGTCGTAGGTCATGAACACCTTGAACGACGGGTAGCCCGAGCTCACCAGCGCCGGAAGCTCCTGGCCAAGCACCGCCGGCGTCGGATCGGTGACGATGAGGTGGAACCCGTAGTCGACGTAGCTCTGCCCCTTCGCCTTCTTATGGTAGTCCTCGACGCTCTGGCGGAGCGACTGGCCGCGCGGCTGCAGGGCGAACGAGAGCACGGTGGTGTTGCCGCCGGCCGCGGCGCTGCGGGTGCCGCTCTCGAACCCGTCCGCCATCACGATGCCCGGACCCATCGGCTGGTCGAAATGGACGTGGCTGTCGATGCCGCCGGGAAGCACCAGGAGGCCCGACGCATCGATCTCGGAGGCGGCGCGCGGCAGGTTGTCGGCCAAGGCGACGATGCGGCCGTCCTTGACCCCGATGTCGCTTCTGCCGACGTCGGCCGCCGTGACGACGGTTCCGCCGCGAATGATGAGATCAAATTCCATCGCCACGTCTCCGATGCCGCCGGGCGCGNNCGGATGTTGCAAAGCTGCGCGCGAGCCGGCTTAACCTATGGGCTATCATCGTAGGCCTGTTTCTACGTCAGCCAAAGCGGAGCGCCTGTGCGGGATTTCCATCAGAACGGACGCAGCCCCGTCTACGCCGCAAACGGCATGGCGGCGACCTCGATGCCGATCGCCTCGCTGACCGCCATCGAGATCCTGCGCGCCGGCGGCAACGCCGTCGACGCGGCGGTTGCGGCCTGCGCCGTGCTCGCGGTCGTCGAACCCCAGTCGACCGGACTCGGCGGCGACTGCTTCTGCCTCTACGCCCCCGCCGGCGGCGGCAAGGTTGTCGCGGTCAACGGCTCCGGCCATTCGGCCGCCGCCGCCTCGATCGATGCGATCGAAGCCGCCGGTCCCGCCGCGCGCGAGAATGTCTCGCCCCATGCCGTCACCATTCCCGGCGCCGTTTCCGGCTGGCAGTTGCTGCTGGATGCGCATGGGACCAAGGGTTTCGACGAATTGTTGCAGCCTGCGATCCGCTGCGCGGAGGACGGCTTTCCAGTGCACTCGCGCGTGGCGTGGGATTGGTCGCTGCAGGTCGAGAAGCTCAGCCGCGCCGGAAACAAGCTCTTCCTCCCCGGCGGCCGGGCGCCGCAGGAGGGCGAGCTTTTCGTCCAGACGGCGCTCGCCGGCACGCTGCGCGCGATCGCCGCGCGCGGCGCGGACGCCTTCTATACCGGGCCGGTCGCGGCCGACATGGCGGCGACGCTTAAGAGCGCGGGCGGCGTGCAGACGGAAGAGGATTTCGCCAACGGCCGCTTTGGCGCCGAGTTCGTCGAGCCGATCCGCCTCAGCTGGCGGGGCCTCGACGTCTGGCAGTGCCCGCCGAACGGCCCGGGCATTGTCGCCCTGATGATTCTGGGCCAGCTCGAAGCGCTCGGTCCCGCCCGCGACGGACCGGACGGCGTGACGCGGCACCACCGGCATATCGAGGCCGCGCGCCTGGCTTACCGTGACCGCGACGCGTTTGTCGCCGACCCGCGCCGCCGCGAAACGCCGGTCAGCCGGCTTATCTCGCCCGACTACCTCGCCGCCCTTGCCCGGCTCATCGACGACGACAGCACTCTCCCCGTCTTGCCCGCGCCGGGGGAGAGCGCGCTGACGGCGAACGGCGACACGGTCACCCTCTCGGTCGTCGACCGCGACGGCAATGCCTGCAGCCTCATCAACTCGATCTATCAACCCATGGGCAGCGGCATCGTCGCGGAACGCTCCGGCGTGCTGATGCAGAATCGCGGCTTGTGCTTCTCCTTCGAGCGCGGCCATCCGAACAGCCTCAGCCCCAACGCGCGGCCCGCGCACACCATCATGCCCGGGATGGCGACGCGAGACGGGCGGCCGGCGATGTGCTTTGGCGTGATGGGCGAGCATTACCAGCCGATGGGCCAGACCTGGCTCCTCACCAACGCGCTGGAATACGGAATGGACATTCAAGAGGCGCTCGAATTTCCCCGCGTCTGCCCATACATGGGCGAGGTCGAGGTGGAGCGGCGAGTAACGCCCGTGATGCGCGAGCGGCTTTCCGCGCTCGGGCACAAGGTGACGGAAGTCGTGCGCCCGCTCGGCGGCGGCCAGGCGATCGGCATCGACGGGGACCGTGGCGTCCTCATCGGCGGCTCGGACCCGCGCAAGGATGGCGCGGCGCTCGGGTATTGACCACCTCGGATTCCTCGATCGCGTGCTTCGAGACGCAATGCGAGGGTTTCGGTCCGCGCGATAACGGCGACGCGTCGCCTCACGTCATGTACACGCCGCCGGTGACGTTGACGCCCTGCCCAGTCATGAAGCGCGCCTGGTCCGAGCACAGGAACACGACGACATCGGCGACGTCCTCCGGCAGTTCGAGGCGGCCGAGCGGCGTCTGGGCGACATACTCGTCGACGACCCGCTCCGGCGAGACCTGGCGCAGGCGGGCCTCCCACTCGATCTCGCGCGCCTGCATGCCGGTCTTGACGAAGCCCGGGCATACCGCGTTGACCCGGATGCCGCGCGGGGCGAGCTCGCGCGCCAGCGCCTGCGTCCAGCCAAGCACGGCGAATTTCGACGCCGAATAGTGCGCGAGCAGCGGCGCGCCGACCTTGGCGGCGAGCGAAGCGGTGTTGACGATGCAGCCTGAGCCCTGGGCGACGAAATGCCGGGCGGCGATCTGGTTGGCCAAGAACACGCCGCGGGCGTTGACGGCGAAATTGAAGTCCCAATCCGCATCGGTCAGCTCAAGCGCGTGCTGCATGGTCGAGACGCCGGCGTTGGCGATGAGGATGTCGCAGCCGCCCAATCGCGCCAGCGACTCGCCGAACGCCCGCTCGACCGACGCGCGCTCGCGCACGTCGACCTCGACGGCGACCGCCCCGCCGCCGATCTCGTCCGCCGTCCGCCGCGCGGCCTCGACGTCGATATCGGCGACAACAGGCTTCACGCCGCATCCGCCAAGCGCCGCGGCGATGGCGCGCCCGATGCCCTGCGCGCCGCCGGTGACAAACGCGCGCTTGCCCACGAGTTCGGAATAAAGCGTACCGGCGGCCGGCATTGTCCCTCCCGCGCCCAGGCGGCGACGCATATCAAAAAAATCGAAAGCCGCGAAACCGCATTTTGTTTGATAATGTCGATCTCCACGTTAGCTTCCGTGCTTCGCGCAATTCTGGCGAAGTCATCGCGCAGGCTGTCGAGCGGCCTTGACGCCTGAGGACTCTATCCATGGTTTTCGACTTCCTCGGCGACAAGACGAAAGTCGTCATCGCCATGGCCCACATCGGCGCCCTCCCCGGCGCGCCGCTCTATGACGCGGACGGCGGCGTCGCGAAGCTGATCGAAGGCGTCATCGCCGACATCGACAATCTGCAGGCGGGCGGCGTCGATGCGATCATGTTCGGCAATGAGAACGACCGCCCCTACGTCTTCACGGCGCCGCCCGAGGGGGTGGCGGCGATGACCGCGGTGGTCGAGGCCGCGAAGCCCCATCTCAGGGTCCCCTTCGGCGTCAATTATCTCTGGGACCCGGTCGCCAGCGTCGCCATCGGCGCGACGACCGGAGCGAGCTTCGTGCGCGAGATCTTCACCGGCGTCTTCGCCTCCGACATGGGGCTTTGGCGCCCCGATGCCGCAGGCGCTCTGCGCCTGCGCCGCCAGCTCGGCCGCGACGACATGAAGCTCCTCTTCAACATCAACGCGGAGTTCGCCCATTCGCTCGACGAGCGCCCGATCGCCCTCCGCGCCAAAAGCGCCGTCTTCTCCTCGCTGGCCGACGCGATCCTGGTCTCCGGACCGCTGACCGGGGAGCCCGTCGACCGATCGAACCTGATGAGCGTTCGCGAGGCCGTCCGGAGCGTCCCGGTCTTGGCCAACACCGGCGTCACCATCGACAATGTCGGCGAAATCCTCGCCATCGCCGACGGCGTGGTGATCGGCACCCATTTCAAGGTCGATGGCCAGACCTGGAATCCGGTTGAGGCGAAGCGGGTGAAGCGCTTCATGGACGTCGTGGCGAAGCTTCGGTGATGGCGTCCAGAAGCACTCTGTCATTCCCGCGAATGCGGCAATCCAGGGCAGCCGCCCCGCCTCTGCGGGTATGACAAGGCATGCGCTGCGTTCTCGGCCTCGACATCGGCACCACCTCGACGATCGGGGTCCTCATCCGCCCGCCCGATCAGACGCTCGCCCTCGCCTCGCGGCCGGTCGCCTTGCGCTCGGACCATGTCGGCTGGGCGGAGGAAGACCCGGAGCAATGGTGGGCGAACGTCGGCGAGATCGTGCGCGAACTCATGCGCTCGAGCGGCGCTTCTCCGGCGGATGTCGCCGCCGTCGGCGTGACCGGCAAGCCGTTCATCTTCGCGGTCGGCGCCGACCTGACCGGCGCCGCGCTGATCGGCTCGCGGGAGGAAGCGCTGGCCATCGGCAGGCTCGGGCACTCCGTCTTCCGGCGGTTCGGCGAGCTCGGCGTGCCGTCGTTCGCGTTCGTCAACGGCGCGGCCCTCGGCGGCGGCCTCGAGCTCGCGCTGCACTGCTCTTACCGGACGATCTCCTCCGGCGTCCCGGCGGTCGCGTTCCCCGAGTGCTTCCTGGGCCTGCTGCCCGGCTGGGGCGGCACCTACCTGCTGCCACGCCTGATCGGCCCGGCGGACGCGCTGAAGGTCATCATCGAGAACCCGCTCAGCCAGAACCGCATGCTGCGCGGACCGCAGGCGCACGCCCTCGGGATCGCGGACGCCATGTTCGAGCCCGCCGACTTCCTGGCCGAGTCGCTCCGCTGGGCCGCCCGGGTCCTCGACGGTTCGGTGACGGTCCGCAGAGATGATCTCGCGGAACCGTCGGTGTGGGCTCAGGCGGCCGCGGCTGCTCGCTTGTTCACTGACGGCAAGCTGCACGGCGCCGCTCCCGCTCCCTACCGGGCCATCGACCTGGTGGCCGCGGCCCGGGACCGCAGCCGTGACGAGGGGTTCGCCGCCGAGGACGAGGCGCTGGCCGACCTGCTGGTAAGCGACGAGTTGCGGGCCGGGCTGTACGCGTTCGACCTCACCCAGAAGCGGGCCCGTCATGTCGCGGGCGCCCCGGACAAGTCACTGGCGCGGCCGGTGACCAAGGTCGGCGTCGTCGGCGCGGGCCTGATGGCCGCGCAGATCGCGCTGCTGTTCGCGCGGCGGCTCGAGATGCCGGTGGTGCTGACCGACCTGGACCAGGCGCGGCTCGACGCCGGGGTTGGTCACGTGCAGGCCGAGATCGCCAAGCTGGCGAGCCGCGGCCGGATCAGCGCGGACGCCGCCGCCCGGCTGACCGGGCTGGTCAGCGGGTCGCTGACCAAGGACGCGTTCGCGGACGCCGACTTCGTGATCGAGGCCGTGTTCGAGGAGACGTCGGTCAAGCAGCGGGTCTTCGCCGAGGTCGAGGCGGTCGTGCGCCCGGACTGCGTGCTCGCCACCAACACCTCGTCGCTCCTCGTGACCGCGATCGCCGCCATGGCGACCCACCCCGAGCGCGTGGTGGGGATGCACTTCTTCAATCCGGCGCCTGTGATGCGACTGCTCGAGGTAGTGGCCGGTGAGCAGTCGAACGAGCGGTCCCTCGCGCTCGCCCGCGCCGCCGGCGCGGCGATGGACAAGGACGTCATCCTCGCGGCCGACGGCCCCGGCTTCCTCGTCAATCGTTGCAACCGCCCGTTCGCGCTCGAGGCGCTCAAGCTCCTCCAGGAAGGGGTCGCGCCGCTAGCGGAGATCGACCGCATCTGCCGCCTCGGCGGCGGCTTTCGCATGGGCCCGTTCGAGCTGATGGATCTCGTCGGCGTCGACGTCGGCCTCGACGTCTCGCGCTCCTTCTACGAGCAGAGCTTCGGCGNNCTGGCGCCCCTCGCCGATCGCGACGAAGATGGTCGCCGCCGGACGGCTCGGCCGCAAGGCCGGGCGCGGCTACTACGACTACACGTCGGGCCCGCACCGGCCCGAGGATCCCGAGCCGCCAGCGGTGAGGGGCGGCGAGGGCCTGATCGTGATCGCCGGCGACACGGTTCTCGCCGGCGAGCTCGCGAGCACGGCGGCCGCCGCCGGCTGGGAGGTCCGCACGCCGGCCGAGGCCGGCGGCGAGGTCCCCTTCCTGATCCTCGACTGCACGANNGCGGCGCCGCGGCCGGCTTCCACGCAGTGCCGCCACTGCAAGCGGTCTCGCTCGTCGAGCTGACCCGCGGTCCGGACACAACCCAGCCGGCCGCGACCGCCACCGAGCAGTTCTTCCGCTCACTCGGCAAGCATGTGGCCTGGGTCCGAGACGCCCCCGGCCTCGTGCTCGGGCGCATCGTCTGCCAG
>PLUH01000075.1:0-1098 GCA_003164825.1 Hyphomicrobiales bacterium | reverse complement strand
ACGGCGAGGAGCGCTACCGAGCCGCGCCCACACTGAGGCACCTGGTCTGGTCAGGCCGCCTCGGCCGGTACACAGGCGACGGATTCTTCAGCTACGAGGGGTAGTCCCCGCCCGCAACCCCACCATGCGAAAACGTCGGCACCAGGGGCCACTGCCGCCGCGAGCCCACAACCTCTCGCGCGGGCAGGATCGTCTGCCAGCGTGGATCGACGCGGCTGACGCCGGCGAGCGACTTCTCCTTGACCATCGAGTCGTGCAGGTCGAGCATGCTCTCGGCGGCGGCGTCGAGGATCGCCTCGCGTCCGTCGACTTCCGCCCCACTCCGCACCCCCGGGATCTTCGACAGCAATGGCTGCCAGCAGTCGGAAGCGACGCCGTTCCCCGACACGACCCAGATCCCGTCGGGCGTCCTCAGCACGAGCGACTGGTGGCCGATCGTGCGTCCCGGTGTGGCGATGATCGCGACACCCACGCCGAGCTCTACGTCGCCGTCGAGCGCGACGATCCGACTCTCGGCGACGTCGTCGAGCAGGCTTGGCAGGTACCACTGCTCCTGCACCGGGTGCGGGGCGCCGACCGTCTCGAGCTCGAGTCGCTGGATCAGCACGCGCGCGTTCGCGAACAGCGGCGCGCGCGGCTGCTGGGCGTCGACCGGCGGACGGGCCGTGCCCGCAACCGTGCGGAGGTCGTGGCCGCGGAGGTCGCCGAAGGCCACGAAGTCGACATCGTCCGTCCGTAGGCCGCAGCGAGCGAGCGCGGCGAACACGGTGTACAGCTGCCGGGGCGCGAACGGCCGCGCCGGTCCGAAGCCGTAGCGACTGGACAGGCGGGAGTAGAAGCCGGTCGCCATCAGGCTCTCGGCGCGTGTCGGCTCCCAGGCGAGCGTTCGCAGCTCCCCCGAGAACGCCTCAAACCCCACGATCACGAACCGCCCCACCAGCGAGATCAATGGTCGGGCGATCCGCCCGGATCCACCCAGCGCCAGCTGCGCGGGATACGGCACCGTGACCAGGTCTACGGTGCGCACGAACCGGATCGGGCCGGCGCCGCGCAGTCGGTCGCGGAGCACACCGGCAGCCGCCCGGATCGCGGCGGGGG
>PLUH01000072.1:4924-6114 GCA_003164825.1 Hyphomicrobiales bacterium | reverse complement strand
GTTGCGGCTGGCTTGGATTTTGGCTCCGGGCCGCCTGCGGTGGCCCTTCCGCCCGAATTCAGCGCGCCATGACTTGCGGTCCGCTGAAGAGCCGCCGGAATTCGATCCTCGGGCAGCGGTTCATGACGACCGTCACGCCTTTCGCCCGTCCTCGCTTGGCCGCCTCTTCGTCGACGACGCCAAGCTGCATCCAGATCACGCGGGGCAGGGGGTCGAGGCGCAAGGCTTCGTCGACCACCCCGCCGGCGGCGGAGGATCTGCGGAAGACGTCGACCATGTCGATCCGGGCCGGGACGTCGGCAAGCCGGGCGAAGGCCGGCCGGCCGCGAATGAGGCCGCCGGCGTGGCCCGGATTGACCGGATAGGTCTCGAAACCCTTGGCGATGAGAAACCCGAGAATGTCGTTGGACGGACGGGCCGGATTGGGCGAGGCGCCGACGACGGCGATCGTGGAGACGCTGGTCAGGATCGACCGCGCCTCATCGTCGCTGACGCCGTCGATCGCCGGCAAGTCACGAGCCCCAGACCGGCCGCCGCTTATCGAGGAAGGCGCCGAGGCCTTCGACCGAATCCGGCTCGGCGAGATTGTCGATCATCGCCACCGACGCGAGCGCGTAGGCCTCGTCGAGCGGCCGCTCGATCTGGGCGTAGAACGCGCGCTTGCCGATCGCCAGCGTCGGGGCCGAGTGGCTTGCGATCGTCCTGGCGAGCGCAAGGGCTTCCTCGAGCGCGCCGCCTTCGGGAACCACGCGGTTGACGAGGCCGAACCGTTCGGCCTCTTGCGCGGAGTAGAGGCTGCCGGTCAGCGCCATCTCCATCGCCTGCTTGCGCGGCACGGCGCGGCCGACCGCCACCAACGGGGTCGAGCAGAAGAGCCCATAATTCACCCCCGAAAGGCCGAAGCGCGCATTCTCTCCGGCGACCGCAAGATCGCAGGCGGCGACCAGCTGGCAGCCCGCCGCGGTCGCGATCCCCTCGACCGCCGCGATGACTGGCTTCGGCAACGCCACGACCGCCTGCATGAGCGCCGCGCAGCGCGCAAACAGCTCGACGTAATAATCGCGGCCTCGGTCGCAATCGTTGCGATGCGCCTGCATCTCCTTGAGGTCGTGGCCGGCGCTGAGCGCCTGTCCGGCGCCGGCGAGCACGACGACGCGCGCCTTGTTGTCATTGGCGATGTCGTCGAGCGC
>PLUH01000072.1:134-4906 GCA_003164825.1 Hyphomicrobiales bacterium | reverse complement strand
CTGACGAAGCGGTCATAGGCTCTTCCCGTTTGTGGCGCCCGGCGGCGCAGCTTGAGAGGGTACTTGCGTTGACCGGGACAGTAAATGGACGAGGCGCCGCCCGCCGGCTCAAATCCAGCGTGACCGGGCGGCAAAAGTATGTTCACGGAGACGGTTCGTTGGCCGTCGAGCCGTGCGCATCGAAAAAGGGCCGCCCGAAGGCGGCCCTGAATCTCGGGCTCACGCTATGCTTATGCGATCGCCGACCTGGAGCTGGTCGTTTCGACCTCGGTCGTGTGCGGCGTTGCCGAGGCCGGCGAAGGGGACCAGCGAACGCCCGAGCGCTCGGCTCGGGGGACGCTGGCGGTGACGCAACTTGGTCGATCACGAATTCGTGAACGAGGGCATTATTGGTTAACAATTTACAGGCTGTCAAGCCTATAAGCGGATTTGCAAATTATATTCTAGTGTCGTGGAAAGCGCGTCATTCTCGTTACGCGGCGCCGGAGCCGGAGCCGGACTTGGCGCTTTCCCCTCCGCCCGTTTTCGTCTACGCAACCCCGCTCAAAGCGAAAAAGACCGAATTTCATGCATCGCTACCGCACCCATACCTGCGGCGCCCTGACCCTCGCCGAGGATGGCGCCGACGTCCGGCTTTCAGGCTGGTGCCACCGCATCCGCGATCACGGCGGCTTGCTGTTCATCGATCTGCGCGACCATTACGGTCTCACCCAGTGCGTCGTCGACCCGGATTCGCCTGCCTTCGCCGAGGCGGAGAAACTGCGCTCGGAATTCGTCATTCGTGTCGACGGCAGGGTGCGCAAGCGCCCGCCGGGCACCGAAAACCCCGAGATGTCGACCGGCCTCGTCGAGGTCTATGTGCGCGAGATCGAAGTTTTGGGCCCGGCGGGCGATCTGCCGCTGCCGGTGTTCGGCGACCAGCCCTATCCCGAAGACACCCGGCTCCGGTACCGCTTCCTCGATCTGCGTCGCGAGAAGCTGCACCAGAACATCATGCTGCGCGGGCAAATCATTGATTCGCTTCGCAGACGGATGAAAGGGCAGGGGTTCTTCGAATTCCAGACCCCGATCCTCACCGCCTCGAGCCCGGAAGGCGCGCGCGACTTCCTCGTGCCTTCGCGCCTCCATCCGGGCAAATTCTACGCCCTGCCGCAGGCGCCCCAGCAGTACAAGCAGCTTTTGATGATGGCGGGCTTCGACCGCTATTTCCAGATCGCGCCGTGTTTCCGCGACGAGGACCCGCGCGCCGACCGCCTGCCGGGCGAGTTCTACCAGCTCGATGTCGAGATGAGCTTCGTCGAGCAAAACGACGTGTTCACAGCGATGGAGCCGGTGCTGCGCGGCGTGTTCGAGGAGTTCTCGAGCGGCAAGCCGGTGACGCCGTCGCCCTGGGCGCGGATACCTTACGCCGAGGCGATGCGTAAATTTGGTTCCGACAAGCCGGACTTGCGGAACCCGCTGGTCATGCAGAACGTCTCCGAGCATTTCCGCGGTTCAGGCTTCAAGCTGTTTGCGCGCCTGCTTGAGACCGAGAAGAACGAAGTCTGGGCGCTTCCGGCTCCGGGAGGTGGCCAGCGCACCTTCGCCGACCGGATGAATTCCTGGGCGCAGAGCGAAGGCCAGCCGGGGCTCGGCTATATCCTGTTCTTCGATCGCGCCAAGGACGAGACGACGCTCGCCGCTGACCCAAATGCGACGGGTGTGGGGGCGCGTGGTCCGCTCGCCAACAACATCGGCCCGGAGCGCGCCGAGGCGATCCGAACGGCGCTCGCGCTCAAGGCGGGCGACGCGGCGTTTTTCGTCGCCGGCGATCCGGAAAAATTCGCCAAATTCGCCGGCCTTGCGCGCACGAAAGTGGGGCAGGAACTCAAGCTCGTCGACGAAGGCCGGTTTGAGTTCTGCTGGATCGTCGATTTTCCGATGTTCGAGTGGAACGAGGAGGAGAAGAAGCTCGACTTCTCGCACAATCCGTTCTCGATGCCGCAGGGCGGCCTTGAAGCGCTCACAAGCAAGGATCCGCTGACCATCAAGGCTTTCCAGTACGACGTCGCCTGTAATGGCTACGAACTCGCCTCTGGCGGGATTCGCAATCACAGGCCAGAGGCGATGGTGAAGGCCTTCGAGATCGCCGGCTACGGAGAGCAGACGGTGATCGAGCGCTTTGGCGGCATGTACCGCGCCTTTCACTATGGCGCGCCGCCGCATGGCGGCATGGCGGCGGGCGTCGACCGCATCGTGATGCTGCTCGCGGGCGAGCAGAACCTGCGCGAGGTGGCGCTGTTCCCGATGAACCAGCGCGCCGAGGACCTCTTAATGGGCGCGCCCGCGCCGGCGACGCCGAAGCAGTTGCGTGAGCTGCACATTCGCAACGTCCTGCCGGAGAAGTGAGCGCCGCGTCGTCCAGGCATTGCGCAGTCGCCCGTCTTGGGCTTGTCCATGTGCAGCGCCGCATGATAGCGAATCGGTCAGGAATTCGGGGTATAGCGCAGCCTGGTAGCGCGGAAGTTTTGGGTACTTCAGGTCGCAGGTTCAAATCCTGCTGCCCCGACCATCGCAATGAGGACAAGACCTTAGGGGCCGTCATGACCGCTCGCATTTATCAGCCCGCCCGCAGCGCCATGCAGTCGGGGCAGGGGAAAGATAAGTGGATGCTCGAATATGAGCCCGAGAAGCCGCGCGAGATCGAGCCGTTGATGGGCTGGACGAGCTCGGCCGACATGAAGTCGCAGGTGAAGCTCCACTTCGACACCAAGGAGGAGGCGATCGCCTACGCCGAACGCAACGGCGTTCCCTACCGGGTCGAGGAGCCGAAGCCGGTCGCCCGCAAGATCCTGTCCTATTCCGATAATTTCTCGCCTAACCGTGTCGTTCCCTGGTCGCATTGACCGGCTTTAGCGCCATATCCAGCCCCGGTTCGGCTCCGTAGCTCAGTNNCCAATGAAATCAATAGGTTACATAAAATGACCGCCGAGCGAGACGCTAAAGTCTCAGCCAAGGGGCGCTGCCGGATGGGCGGCTAGCGAGCGGCGGTTACGATGGCAAGATCAAGCTTTGGCCGAAAGGGGGCGCCGGCGCGCCGGTGGTTCTCACGCATGGCAGTTCGGTCTCCGCGCTCGCGGCTTTGGCGGACGGACGGCTTGCCAGCGGTGGCGGGCGACGGCACGATCAAGCTCTGGCCGAGGGAGGGTATGGGCGAGCCGGTAGTCCTCCAGCATGGTTGGTCGCTGGCGGTGCTGCCGGACGGGCGGCTGGCCAGCGGCGGCCTGGAAGGCAAGATCAAGCTTTGGCTTGTCGACGAGCGAAAGCTGCACGCTGCCCTCTGTCTTCGCGCCGGCCGCAATTTTACGAACGACGAATGGGCCAGGCACGTGGGCTCCGACACGCCGTGGCGGCCGAGCTGCCAAGCCTTCGGACTCCCCTCAAACTGGCGGATGCGAATTAAGGCTTATCCGCGTGAGGAAGGCCGATACGAGCGCGGCGCAGCTTCCCTCAGCCGCCGCGTTCGGCGTGACGCTTATCGGTCGGGCAATCTCTTCCTCGATCTCGAACCCGAACGTGGAAGGAAGCATTGCATATGGGTAATTTTCTCGATGGAGGTGAATCTTCGGAACGTGTAGCATCGATCTCTGCATCGTGGTTCGTCAAACTGCCTCGCTTCTCGAATTCTGCAGCACGATGCGTAAGCTCAGGCGGTTCAGGGTTTGTCTCGGTTCACCGAAATTAGGAGGCGATGATGACAACCTTTGTGGTCGATCTGGTTCCTCAACAGACAGCTATGAGTTGTTGGGCTGCGAGTGTGACGATGATACAAAGCTGGGCGCAGCAGACGTGCATCGATCCGGCGACGCTCACCGACATACCGGGCTTTCAGGACGCATACGAGCGCAATGGATTGGATCTCACAAGCGCAAGAAACGCCCTGACGACGTGGGGCCTCGTTACCGAGGCGCCGCAGGACTATACGGCGCAAGGATTTCTGGATCTGCTGAACCAATATGGGCCAATATTCATCGCGGCAAACGTCGGCACGGACTCGCAGATCGCCAATCACGCGCGTGTGATTACGGGATTCGATATGGATCAGGATACCGTCTACATCAACGATCCCTGGGGTGCGAACATGTCTAACTTCGTTCCCAGCAATCCTGGCCAGCAATACACGATGACCTATGAAGCGCTGCTCGAGCAAATGGATTCGCTTGCGAGCGCGATTTACAAAAACGTAGAAAACAACGATCCGACGAATCCGCTAACCGATCTAGCGTTTGTCGCGCACTTGCCGCAAAGACCCGCAAATATTTGATGCTATCTGCGCTTGCTTGCTATCAAGTGGACCATGAAATCAGCGTCGTGCTTTGCTTCGATCTCTTCAGATTCCGGAGTAACGATGTTAAGAAAGAATGGGAGTGGCGGACTAGTCATCCAGTGCCTGCCTCCGAAATCGTCGTAGACCCACTGCTCGTAGTCCCTCGTTCGGGGTGTTACAGTGAACCCGTTCATACGCGAGAAGTGCGACTCGTTGAAGGAAGCGAGATCGCGAGCGAGTAGCACCTCGATATACAGCATACCGCCAGGTCGGAGCCAGCGCATAGCGTTACGCACCAACGCTTCGGTGCGTTCGGCGCTATCCAGATAACAATAGCCTGCCCAGAACATCGTTACCAAGTCGAACGACCCGTACAAAAAAGGGGCCTCGACCATATCCGCGCAGACAAAAGCGGCGGTTGGAGCGCTAACCCGCATTTCTCAAACAAGGTAGCGCATCGGGCCTC
>PLUH01000072.1:0-126 GCA_003164825.1 Hyphomicrobiales bacterium | reverse complement strand
GCAGGTTTAATTCATGCTTCCGACGCCAGGGTTCGACATACAAGCTCGCGTAGGCGGCGGCGTAGCTTTCCCGGTAGATCGCAGTCACGCGTTCCGCGTTTTGCCGTCGATTGAAACCGGTTGAAC
>PLUH01000302.1 GCA_003164825.1 Hyphomicrobiales bacterium | reverse complement strand
GGCGCGCCAAATCGGCCGCCGCTAAACCGGCTTCGGGTTGCGCTCGACGAACTCGGTCTGGTGCCAGTAGGGATAAGCCGGAGTGACCGCGCTCGCCGCCTCGAGCCTTGCGACCTGTTCGGAGTCGAGGCTCCATCCCACCGCGCCGAGATTGTCCTTGAGCTGCTTCTCGTCGCGCGCCCCGATGATCACCGTNNGCCAGTTCAGCGCCACCTGCGGGATGGTCTTGCCGACCTCGCCGGCCACGGCGTCAAGGGCGTCCACCACCCGATAGAGGCGCTCGTCGTCGACCGGCGGACCGTTGGCGGCGGTTTCGTGCAGCCGGCTCACCTTCGGCAGCGGCTGGCCGCGGCGAATCCTGCCGGTCAGGCGGCCCCATCCCAGCGGGCTCCACACGACCGCCCCCACGCCCTGGTCGAGCGCGAGCGGCATGAGCTCCCATTCGTAGTCGCGGCCGATGAGCGAATAGTAGGCCTGATGCGCCACATAGCGCGACCAGCCGTAGCGGTCCGAGGCGGCGAGCGACTTCATCAGGTGCCAGCCGGAGAAGTTCGAGCAGCCGATGTAGCGGATCTTGCCGGCGCGAACAAAGTCGTCGAGCGTCGAGAGAACTTCCTCGACCGTCGTTTGCGCGTCGAAGGCGTGCAGTTGGAAAAGGTCGATGTAATCGGTTCCAAGCCGCTTCAGCGAGCCCTCGACCGCCTGGGTCAGGTGATAGCGCGACGAGCCGACGTCGTTTGCGCGCGCGCCGCTGCGGAAGGTGGCCTTGGTGGAAATGATGAGATCTTCGCGGCTGAGCCCCTTGATCGCCCCGCCCAGCACCCGCTCGGCCTCGCCGGACGAATAGACGTCGGCGCTGTCGAACATGTTGAGACCCGCCTCGAGGCAGATATCGATCAGACGTCGCGCCTCCTTGACGTCCGACGCGCCCCAGGCCTTCAGCATGCCCTTGCCGCCGAACGTGCCGGTGCCGAAGCTGAGCAGGGGAACCTTGAAGCCGGACGAACCGAGGCGGCGGAATTCCATGGGGACAATCCTCGAAGATTGGCGCAAGCGGCGCAGGAAAGCGTCCGCAAGGCGGACCCTGGGCGCGTCGCGAGTTGTGGGAAGTGGGATGCTTGGATCGAAACAAATGAGGCCGGCGCGCGGCCGGTGTCAAGGCCGGTCGCGGCGGGGATCATCGCGCAGGCTGAAGGCTCAGCGCAGTCGCTGTCACGCCGTTCCCGACTTAGCCCAACGCCCACCCGGGTCGGGGAATAATTCCGTAGATCGCAAAGGCAAGTCCGGCCGCCGTGGGGTATATTATATAGCTCGGATGACCCAAACCATCCGGGACAGGCTGAAGCTCGCGGTCGCACAGCTTGTCGACGCCGTCCAGATCCGTCTCGAATCACCGGAGGACCTCCGTGAGTGAGGGCAAAAGCGCCGCCGGCGCCCAACCGTCGTTCCACAGCCACGTCTTCCTTGGCGAAGGCCACGAAAAGAGCGAACGCCGGACCTGGGCGGTGATCTGGCTTTGCGCCGCCATGATGGCGGCCGAAATCGTCGGCGGCTGGCTGTTCGGCTCGATCGCGCTCATCGCCGACGGCCTGCACATGAGCACCCATGCCGGCGCATTGCTGCTGGCGGCGCTCGCCTACACCTTCGCGCGGCGCCACGCGGACGACCCGCGCTTCACTTTCGGGGCCGGCAAATTTGGCGATCTTGCCGGCTACACCAGCGCCATCATCCTGGCGATGATCGCGCTTCTGATCGGCTACGAAGCGGTGAGCCGTCTCATCGCGCCCGCGCCGATCAGCTTTGCCGAGGCGATCCCGATCGCCGTCCTTGGCCTTGGCGTCAACCTCGCCAGCGCGTGGCTGTTGAGCGGCGGCGCGCATCCCGGCCATAGTCATCGCCATCGTCACGATCATGGGCCGGCGCAGCCCACACATGACCACGATCAATCGCAGCGGATCGAGGCCAGGGACGGCGCGATCGTTCTCGACGTGTTCGAGGACGGCGTTCCTCCGCGCTTCCGGCTCAGGGCCGAATCCGGACCAGCGCTGACGGCGTCCGCGGTTTCGGTCGAAACCGTCCGCTCCGATGGGGCCCGGCGGACGTTCGCCTTCGTCGACCGCGGCGGCGTTCTGGAGTCGATCGACGAGATTCCCGAGCCGCATGCATTCATCGCCAACGTGAGCGTCAACGGAGAGGCGCATCCGGTCATTTTCGAGGAGCGCGAGCATGCCCATGGCGCGGCGGCGCGCGACAACAACATGCGCGCCGCCACCGTCCATGTCATGGCCGACGCCGCCGTCTCGCTGATGGTCATCGTCGGGCTGACCCTCGCGTGGCTGTTCGGATGGCTGTGGATGG
Organism: Hyphomicrobiales bacterium; assembly: GCA_003164825.1. GTDB lineage: Bacteria > Pseudomonadota > Alphaproteobacteria > Rhizobiales > Beijerinckiaceae > Roseiarcus. The sequence goes on along the minus strand of PLUH01000302.1, from coordinate 775 downwards.
ATCCGCTGGCGGGGCTCGTCGGCGCGTTCGTCATCGCGAGCTGGTCAGTGGCGCTGATCCGCGACACCGGCGCCGTCCTTTTGGACATGAACCCCGACCGCGACATGGCCGACAATCTGCGTCGGACGATCGAGAGCGACGGCGATCGGGTCGCCGACCTGCATCTCTGGCGCCTCGGTCCGGGCCATCTGGGCGCGGTGGTGTCGGTGATCACGCCCAGTGAGCGCTGCGAGGCTGACTATCGCGCGATGCTCGCGCGCTTCCGGTCGCTCTCGCATCTGACGATCGAGGTCAGGCGCGCGGCGTGACGGCGCCGGTTTGCGCCGCGACCGGCTCGTCTTCGCCGGCCGGCGGCTTCGTCACCGGCCGGGCGAGATAGGCGGCGAGGCGGGCTGCAAAGGCGCTCGGCGTTTCGGCGAACAGCCGACCGAACTCGGCCTTGGCGCGCCGGCGCAGCTTCTTCTGCTTCGCGGTCATGCGGCCAGCGAGTTCGGCGAGCGCCTCCGGCCCCAGCGCGGCGCGCTCGGCGGCGAATTCCGCCAGCACATGGAGATCGTGATGGTCGCCGAGCGCCTCGCGAAGCTCGTCCAATCCTTCGGCCTGGGCGTTCAGCGCTTCCGGCCAGGCGCAGGCGAGCAGCGCGAGCTGGTAGCGCAGGTCGACGACGCGGGCGCGGAAGGCATGCAGCGCCGCCGGATCGTCACTCTCGAAAGCACGGCGCCCGCGCCGCAGCGCCTGGCGATAAGCGCGCGCGACGGCGTCGACAATCTCGTCC
>PLUH01000306.1 GCA_003164825.1 Hyphomicrobiales bacterium | reverse complement strand
GTGCCGGTGATGTTGATGCCGACCAGATGAATGGCGACCAGGGTAAGGCCAATCGCGAGGCCAGCGAAGCCGGTCGGCGCGAACGGGTGGGTGACGCCGAGAATGCAGACCAGGAACAGGAACGTCGCAACCACTTCGTAAACGAAGGCGGAAACGACGTTGTACTCGCCGAGATAGCCCGTGCCCCAGCCGTTCTGGCCAAGACCGCCGGTCCATCCCTGCGACTTGCCGGACAGGATGAGATAGAGCACCACCGCGGCGACGATCGCCCCCAGAATCTGGGCGATCCAGTAGCTGACCATGTCGGCCACGCTCATCCGGCCGGCGACATAGACGCCGAAGCTCACCGCCGGATTGACATGACAGCCGGAGATCGGCCCGATGCCGTACGCCATCGCGACGATGGCGAAGCCGAAGGCGCTCGCGATCCCCAAAAGGTCGACCGCCGTCGGCCCCGACCCCATGCCCCCGACGACCGCTGCCCCGCAACCGAAGAACACCAAGGCGAAGGTGCCGACAAATTCAGCGATCTGCTTGTTCATTCCGTTCCCCTCCCATTGCCCGCGCCAAAGAAGGCGCACGCCCTTATAGCGACGGCTCCCACCCCGGCAAGGGGCTTGGCGCCCAACATGCGCGAACGCCCACTCCGCGTCATCCACCCGCGCGGCGTTGCTTTCGTGCGGCCTGCGGCTATATAAGCGACGCCCTTTTTAGATGACGCCCTGATGAACGGCGCGGTTTTCGCGTCGCCGGAGCCACCGCCCCCGTGCTGATCACCGCCGCCTACGCACAAGCCGCCGGCTCCTCCTTGTTGGGGTCCAGCGACACGCTGGTTCAGCTGGTGCCGATCGTCGCCATGATCGGAATCGTCTATTTCGTGCTCTGGCGTCCGCAGCAGCGCCGCGCCAAGGAGCAGCGCGAGATGGTGCAGGCGGCTCGGCGCGGCGACGTCGTCGTCACCACCGGCGGCCTGATCGGCAAGGTCACCAAATCGGTCGACGACAACGAGGTCGAGTTCGAGATCGCCCCGAACGTGCGCGTACGCCTGGCCCGCTCCGGCATCTCCGAAGTGCGCGCCAAGGGCGAACCGGTCAAGGACCCGATTCCGCCCGCCAAGTCGCCGCCGGCCAAGAAGGACGCGCCGAATTCTTGACGACGGCGCGCCGGCCCGCTCCCGGGCGCGAGTTCAGTCCATTGCTGGATAGAAAGCCTTATGCTCCGTTTCGCGACCTGGAAATTGGCCTCCGTCCTGGCGCTCGTTGCGGCTGCGGTTCTGGTCATCTTGCCAAGCTTCATGCCGGCTCAGGCGGTTGACGCGCTCGCCGCCCGACTCCCGAGCTTCATTCCCCTGCGCCAGATCGTGCTCGGCCTCGACCTGCAGGGCGGCGCCTATCTCCTGATGGAAGTCGACACCGCCTCGGTGACCAAGAGCCAGGTCGAAGCGCTGCGTGACGACGTGCGGCAGAAGTTGCGCGATGGCAAGATCGCCATCTCCGGCGGCATCGCGGTTGAGCAGCGCGGCGTCATGGTCCGCATCGCCGACCCGGCCGAGCGCGCCAAGGCGCTCGATCTTCTGCAGTCGTTGAGCCAGCCGATCGGCGGGCCGCTGGCGGCGGGAAACGGCCGCACGCTCGACGTGGCGCAAACCGACGACGGCGTGCGGCTGACGCTGACCGACGCGGCGATCGCCGACAAGGTGCGCCACGCGGTGGGGCAATCGATCGAGGTGCTCAACCGCCGCATCAATGCGATGGGCACCAAGGAGACCGTCATCCAGCAGCAGGGTCCCAACCGCGTGCTGATCGAGGCGCCGGGCAGCCAGGATACGACGGCGCTCAAGAACATGATCGGCCAGACCGCCAAGCTCGAGTTCCGCCTGGTCTCCGACCCCGGCGATCCGCCGAACGAGGTCGAGACGCTGCCGATGCAGAAGGGCGGCGGGTCGATCCAGGTCCAGAGGCGGGTCATGGTCGACGGCGAGGATCTGGTCGACGCCCAGCAGAGCTTCGACCAGCAGACCGGCGAACCGGACGTCACCTTCCGCTTCAACCTGCGCGGCGGGCAGAAATTCGGCCAGGTGACGTCGGAGAACGTCGGCCGCCCGTTCGCCATCGTGCTCGACGGCAAGGTCATTTCGGCCCCGGTCATCCGGTCGCCGATCACCGGGGGCACCGGCCAGATCACCGGCAACTTCACCCTGGATGAGGCGTCCAGTCTTGCGATTCTGCTGCGCGCGGGCGCGCTGCCGGCCAAGCTCACGGTGATCGAGGAGCGTACCGTCGGCCCCGGCCTGGGCCAGGATTCGATCGACGCCGGCAAGCGCGCGGCCTATGTCGGCGCGACTCTGGTCGTCATCTACATGATCGCGACCTATGGCGTGTTCGGCGTGTTCGCCGATCTCGCGCTCGCGGTGCATATTCTCTTGATCTTCGCGTCGATGGCGCTCCTCGGAGCGACGCTCACCTTGCCCGGCATCGCCGGCATCGTCTTCACCATCGGCATGGCGGTCGATTCGAACGTCCTCATCTACGAGCGCATCCGCGAGGAGGCGCATCTCGGCCGCTCGGTCATATCCGCCCTCGACGCCGGCTTCCGGCGCGCTTTCGCGACGATCATCGACTCGAACGTCACCATGTTCGTGGCGGCGCTGATCCTCTATCTGTTCGGGTCGGGCGCGGTGCGCGGCTTCGCCGTCTCGCTCGGCCTCGGCATCCTGACCTCGGTCATTACCGCGGTCACCATGACTCGGATGATGATCGCGCTCTGGTATCACCGCTCGCGGCCGAAGACCCTCCCGATATGACCGAGGCTGCCGATATGAGCGCTCCGACGCTGAAACCGGATCTTGCGGCATGAAACTGCTTCGCCTCGCGCCCGAGAACACCAAGTTCGGCTTCATGCGGTTCCGGCGCGTGAGCTATCCGCTGTCGGCGGCGCTGTCGATCGTCTCGGTCGTGCTGTTCCTGTTCGTGGGCATGAATTTCGGCATCGACTTCGCCGGCGGCACCCAGGTCGACATGCGCGCCAAGAGCGGCGAAGCCAACATCGCCGACATTCGAGGCAAGGCCGAGAGCCTCGGCGTGGGGCCGGTCGAAGTCCAGCGGATCGGCGCCGAATCCGACGCTCTGCTGCGCCTCGGCGTCCAGCCCGGCGGCGACGCCGGCCAGCAGACGGCGATCGCCAAGCTCAGGGACGCTTTCGGCGCCGACTACGAGTTCCGCAGCGTCGATTCGGTCGGCCCGACCATTTCCGCCGAGCTCGTCCAGCGCGGCACGCTCGGCGTCGTCGTCGCCATCATCGCGGTCCTGACCTATTTATGGTTCCGGTTCGAGTGGCAGTTCGCGGTCGGGGCGATCATCGGCACGATGCACGACCTCCTGCTGACGGTCGGCTTCTTCTGCGTCACCCAGCTCGAGTTCAACCAGACTTCGATCGCGGCGATCCTCACCATCGTCGGCTATTCGCTCAACGAGACGGTGGTCGTGCTCGACCGCATCCGCGAGGTGATGCGCAAATACAAGCGCCTGTCGACCGCCGAGATCATCGACATGTCGGTCAACGCCGTGCTGCCGCGCACCATCATGACCGCGACCACCGTCTTTCTCGCCCTGCTGGCGCTGTTCTTCCTCGGCGGCCATGTCATCCGCTCGTTTTCGGCGGCGATGATCTGGGGCATTTTCGTCGCCACCTATTCGTCGATCTTCATCTGCTCGCCGATGCTCATCTATATGGGCGTGCGGGCCGAAACCTTCGACCGGATGCGGGAAAAGGAAGCCGCCGGCGCGGACGTGAAGGCGAAGGAGAAGGCGTGACCGGGGCGGTTCCGCCGCCCGCGTTCGCGCCCGGCAGCCACCCGATCGCGGCGTACGGGCATGGCGCGTTCGCTTTCGGCGGCATGTTGCATGCGGGCTCGATCCTGGCGACGCCGCAGGGGGTGAGAGCGATCGAGGCGACGACCGTCGACGATCTTGACCCGACCGCGCTCGCGCCGCTGTGGGCCGAATGCGCCGAGCACCCCGGATCGATCGAGTTTCTCATCGTCGGGACAGGCGAGCGAATGGCGCCGATCGGACGGCCGCTGAAAGACGCTCTCAAGCGCGCGGGCCTGCGCTTCGAAGCGATGGCGACCGGTCCGGCGCTCCGGGTCTACAACGTCATGCAATCGGAAAACCGGCGCGTCGCGGCGGCGCTGATCGCCGCGACGTGAGCGCGCGCCGACCGCCGGACGCCAGCGCGCTCGGCGCGGCCAACCGATATTGCGCTGCGCTAGCGCGCGCTCAAAGTCGCGATCAGTGGCTTGGCGCACTCTATGCGGAGGCAAGCGCGCGCGATGCGCTCAACGCGCTCGCGGCGTTCGATCACGAAATTCGTCATGCGGCGAGGCGCTCGCGCGATCCCAATCTGGCGGCGATGCGGCTGGCCTGGTGGCGCGGCGCCATCGCCGGCGAGCGGCAGGACGAAGCGGCCGGCAACCCGGTCGCGCTCGCGCTTTCCGCCGCGATCGACGGCTTTGCGCTCCCCCGCGCCTGGCTCGAGGCGATGCTGGACGCCCGCCTGCAGGAGATCGCGCCGCAGGACGACTTCAGCCTCGCCGCGTTTCGCGCCTTCGCCGATGAGAGCGAGGGCGCGCGGCTCAGGCTCGCGGCGCTGATCGCGGCCGGCGGGGTCGAACTCGATCAGGCCGATGCGCATGCGCCGGCCGGGATGGCGCTGGCGCTGACGCGCCTCATCGGCGAGCTGCCGTTCAAGGCCGGATCGGCGCAGGCGCTCATTCCCGCCGACGTCGCCGCCCGCCACGGCGCGAGCGGGTCCGATTTCGACGCTCGCCGCGCGAGCGCGGGCGTCATCGCGGCCTGCGCCGAACTGCGCGGCCTAGCGCGCGACGAACTCGCCGAGGCCGAGCGCCGGCTGAACGGCTCAGACCCGGCGATCCTGCCCGCGTTCATTCCGCTCGGGCCTTTGCGGCTCGACCTCGATCGGCTCGACCGCAACGCCGCGCGCCCGTTCGAGCCGCTCAGCGAAGTCTCGCCGCTCCGTCGGCAATGGGCGATCTGGCGCTGGGCGCGAGCGCGGTGAGCGCGCGACTCTCGCGACGCTGGAGATTCGTGAACGATAGACATATTCTGTCTAGCTAACAGTCTAGCCTGATAGGTCGGTGATGCGGGAAATTGGCGCTTTTGAAGCAAAAAACAAATTTGGCCAGCTACTCGATTGGGTCGAGGCGGGGGAAGTCGTCGCGATCACGCGGCGCGGCAAGGTCATCGCCCGTCTCGCGCCCCCAGGCGGCGCGTTCAACGTCGAAGCGGCCAGCGCCGCTGCGGATCGCATTCGCGTCCGCCGCCGTGGAGTTACGCTCAGCGGCGCGAAGATCACCGACCTCATTGCGGAAGGACGGACTTGAGCCTGGTTCTCGACGCCTCCCTGACGCTCGCCTGGTATTTCGAAGACGAAGCGAGCCCAACCGCCGATTCCCTGCTCGCTGTCGTTACACGCCGCGGCGCAGTCGTTCCGCCCCTTTGGCGGCTCGAAGCCGTAAACGGCCTCCAGTCCGCAATCCGGCGCAACCGAATCGATAAGCGCTATCGCGACGATTACCTCGCCGATCTCCGATTGCTGCCGATTGAGACCGACGGTGAATGCGAGGCGCGCGTATGGTCGTCGACGCTCCGCCTTGCGGACCGGTTTGGCCTCAGCGTCTATCACGCCTGCTATCTCGAACTCGCTCAACGCCGCGATCTGCCGCTCGCGACGCTCGATGCCCGCTTGCGTTCCGCAGCCGACGCCCTGGGCCTCCCGACGACGCCGATCTGAGGCCGCCAGGCCGCCCACCTAAAGATACCGCGCGCCCGCTTCCGCCGCGAACCGGCTCGGGTCGCCCTCCCAGGCGATCCGGCCGTGTTCGAGCACGTAGACGCGGTCGGCGTGGGGCAGGGCGAAGGTGACGTTCTGCTCGCCGAGCAGCACCGTCATCTCGGTCGCCTGCCTGAGCCGGGCGAGCGCCTTCGAGATCTGCTCCATGATCACCGGGGCCAGGCCCAGCGTCGGCTCGTCGAGGATCAAGAGGTCGGGCTTCATCATCAGCGCCCGGGCGATGGTCAGCATCTGCTGCTCGCCGCCGGAGAGGGTCGCCGCGGTCTGGCTCCGCCGTTCTTTCAGGACCGGGAACAGGTCGAACAGCCATTCCCGGCGCTCGGCTCGCACGTTGTCGGGGAGCCTGTGCCCGCCCATGTCCAGATTCTCGCTGACCGTCATCGCCCCGAACAGTTCCCGCCCTTCCGGCGACTGGACGACGCCATCGCGCGCGATCGTCGCCGCCGTCCTGCCGCGCAGCGTCCGCCCTTGGCGGCGAATGTCGCCGGCATAGGGGACGAGGCCCGAGACAGCGTTGAACAGCGTCGTCTTGCCGGCGCCGTTCAGTCCGACGATCGCGACGAATTCGCCTTGATGCACATGGAGCGAAACGTTCTCCAGCGCCTGCGCCTTGCCATAGACGACGTTCAGGTTGTCGATTTCGAGAAACGGAGTCTGCGCGTCGCCGAACGCGGTCTCCGGCCGCGCCGCCGTCTCCAGCGCGCCGCCGAGATAGACCTTGCGCACCGTCGGGTTCGCCATCACCTCCTCGACCGTGCCCTCGGCGATCCGCTCGCCGACATGCATGGCGTAAATGCGGTCGACCAGCGCGGAGATGCTCTTCACGTTGTGGTCGACGATGAGGACCGCCCGCCCGTCGGCGCGCATTTCGGCGATCAGCGCCGCGAACGACGCGGTCTCGCGCGCCGTCAGGCCGGCGAACGGCTCGTCGATCAGCACCACCTGCGGATCGCGGGCGATCGCCTTGGCGATCTCCATTTTGCGCAAGTCGGCGAACGGCAGCGTCGAGGGGCGCCGGTTGAGGACGCCTGCCAGTCCGACACGCTCGGCGATCGCCCGCGCCCGCGCGTCGGTGGCGGCTAGGGGAAGGAGATGCATGAGCCGGTCGGGCAGAAGGCCGAGGATGATGTTCTCGATCACCGTCTGCCGATAGAGCGGACGCGAATGCTGGAACACCATGCCGACGCCGAGCCGGGCGATCCGGTGCGGCGGCCAGCCCGCGACCTCGCGGCCGTCGACCCGCACCGATCCGGCGTCCGGCCGCTCGACGCCGAGGATCGATTTCATCACCGTCGACTTGCCCGACCCGTTCGGTCCGATCAGGCCCAGAATCTCTCCGGCCTGGATCGAAAAGCTGACGTCCCTCACCGCCGTCAGGCCGCCGAACCGCTTCTGGAGACCCTCGACCTCGAGCTTTGGCGCGCGAGCGCTCATGTCGCCTCCCGGACGCCCTTGACCATGCCGAGAAGCCCGGCCGGGAAGAAAAGAACGACGAAGAGCGCGACCGCCGAGACAATGAAGGTCGCAAGATCGCCCAGCGGCCGCAGCGTCTCGCCGAGGGCGACCAGGAACACCGCGCCCAAGGCCGCGCCGAGGATGGTGCGCCGGCCGCCGATGACGGCGCCGATGATCACCTGCACCCCGACAGTGACGTCGATGAACGTGCCGACCGACGCCGCGCCGAGATAGAACGCCATCAGCGCGCCGGCGAGGCCGGAGAAGAACGCGCTGACCAGGAACGCCGCGAGCTTGTGCTTCACGACGTTGAACCCGAGCGCGCCGGCCTGCACCGGGTCCTGGCCGCTCGCCTCTAGGATGAGACCGACCGGCGAGCGCGAGAGCCCGTAGAGGATCGCGCCGCTCACGGCCATGAAGCCAAGCGCGATCCAGTAGTTGACCTTGTCGTCGATCGAAATGACGTCCGGCACCGTCAGGCCGATTTCGCCCCCGGTGAGGCTCGCCGCGACGACGACGAAGTTCTGCAAGATCAAGACCGCGACGAGGGTGGTGAGGCCGAAATAGGGCCCCCGCACCCTGAGCGCCGGCAGCGCCAGCACGAGGCCGCCAATCATCGCCGCGATGACCCCGGCGGCGACGCAAAGCGCGATCGGCGGCTGATAGAGACTGTCGAGGATGCCGGCGGTATAGGCGCCGAGCCCGATCAGGAACGAGGGGCCGAAGTTCACTTCGTTGGCGAAGCCGAACAGGAGGTCCCAGGCCATCGAGAACACCCCGAAATAATAGGCGATGGTGAGCAGGCCGAGCACGTAGCCCGACACGTAGAGCGGCAGCGTCGAGGCGACGACGACGACGATCAGGCTGATCAGGACCGGCGGCGATAGCAGCGCGCGGCGCAGCATGATCTAGCGCCTCCCCATCAATCCGCGCGGCCGTACGTACATCACCACGACCAGGAGCAGGAGCGCGGGAATCGCGCGATAGGCGGGCGACACGAGATAGGCGGTGAGCGTCTCGAGATAGCCGACGACGTAAGCTGCGATCAGCGAGCCCGAGACGCTGCCGAGGCCGCCGAGGACGACGATCGAGAACGCGCTCGCGGTCAACGGTCCGGCGCTGTAGGAGGAGACGCCGAGAAACATGCCGAGCAGCACCCCGGCGACGCCGGCGAGCGCGCCATAGATCGCCCAGACCCCGACATAGACGGTCGAGAGCTCGATCCCGAGCAGGGTGACGCCGCGCGGATTCATCGACGCGGCGAGCACCGCCTTGCCGGCGAGCGTGCGGTTGACGAACAGCCATAAGCCCCCGATCGTCGCCCAGCAGACGAGCGCGGTGAAGATTTCGTTGGCCGGCGTTCGCACGCCGAGGATGGTGACCACGCCGTCGACGATCGGCAGCACGGTCTTGGCGTTGTTGGTGAAGAGATAGGCGATCGCCTCCTGGATCATGATGCCCCAGAGCAGCGTCGCGGTGAGGATGAAGATTTCCTTCTCCTCCTCGCGCACCGCGCGCGACAATTGCAGCCGCCGGACGACCAAATAGTAGGTCGCGAGCGCCAGCAGCAGCGCGACGACAACGCCGAAGGCGGCGGCGAGATAGGCGCCCGCTCCGAAATTTCCCGACGCGGCCCAGGCGGCGACCGCGGCCGCGACCATGATCGCCCCGTGAGAGAGGTTGAGCACCCCGGTGACGCCGAAGATCAGGGTGAAGCCGGTCGCGCCGAGGGCGTAGAGCGAGGAGATCGCGAAGCCGTCGATCAGGATCTGCCAGAACAGCATCTATCGCGCCCCGGCGCCGAACCTGCCTATCGCGGACGACGTCGGTTCGCCTGATCGGTCAATTG
>PLUH01000102.1 GCA_003164825.1 Hyphomicrobiales bacterium | reverse complement strand
TGAAGCGGCAGCGAGCGCCCGCGGCGGCTCTCTGGACCCCCGCTTGCGCGAGGATGACAACCTCCCGATTGCGGGCGCGAGGGTCATGGCGGTTCGAATCACACCTTCTCGTGCGCCTGCACCGTCCCCTGCCGGCGCGCGAGCAGCGCCTTGGCGGTCTCGACCGTGACCGCCGCGTCGCGACAATAGGCGTCGGCGCCGATGGCCTCGGCGAAGTTTTCGTTGAGCGGCGCGCCGCCGACCAGCACGATATGGTCGTTGCGCATGCCCTTTTCCTTCAGCGTATCGATGATGACCTTCATATAAGGCATCGTCGTGGTCAGCAGCGCCGACATGCCGACAATTTCCGGCTGATGCTTCTCGATCGCCTCGAGATATTTCTCGACGCTGTTGTTGACGCCGAGGTCGAACACTTCGAAGCCGGCGCCCTCCATCATCATGCAGACCAGGTTCTTGCCGATGTCGTGGATGTCGCCCTTGACGGTGCCGATCACCATCTTGCCCATTTTCGGCGCGCCGGTCGCCGCCAGCAGCGGGCGCAGGATCGCCATGCCGGCTTTCATCGCGTTGGCCGACATCAGCACTTCCGGCACGAACAGAATGCCGTCGCGNNAAGTCGATGCCGACGATGCGCATGCCCTCGACCAGCGCCTTGGTCAGGACGTCGTAAGGCGCCCAGCCGCGGTCGAGCAGAATCTTGACGCCGTCTATGATCTCTTCCTTGAGGCCGTCGTAGAGGTCGTCATGCATCTGCTCGACGAGTTCGTCGTCGGCGAGCGTCTTAAGATCGAGTTCGTCGTCCGCCATTGGCGCTGTTCCCGCTCGANNCACAATTATCACGCGCGGACGTTCAATTTTGTGGCCCGTCGCGCCCCCCTTCCGAGCGCCGCGTCGATGTTGCCGTAGGCGAATAGACTCTCGGGTTCGTCGCGTGACCCCAAGTTGGCAGATGTAACTCAAGATGGTAACCGCGTAGGGTGAGAATGATCATTGTCCGAGCGGCATATGAACAGATACGCGACGGGGATACTGGCGTCGGTTGCCTCGGTAATCGCGGCGGACTGCCCCGCGTGGTGCCTCGGTTGCGGCGACCGTCGAGAGTTGGCTACCGAGATGTCGGAAATTGCCGCCAAAGTCTCCGTAAATAACGCGAAAACCCAAAGATTGGCGACGGAAGTCGGTCAAAGCCCAAATGCGGATCATTCTGCTGATATGGCCCAACTTGACGCATACAAGGTGGAAATATGCGGTTATATGAAAGAAATCGACGATACTGGCCAAAAGCTTATTACTGTCATTGAAAATGATGCGAACCACTGCGGTCTGGATGATGGAAAGCTTCGAAAGCTGAAAGAAATGCACGATACGGTTATGAAAAGCGCATGCTTCGCTGGCAGCCGATAGAACCTTCGCGATTGCGCCTTCGCCGCAGGCCGGCTCCCAAATCGAGCCGTCGAAACTCTCCACGGCTCAGATATCCCCTCATTTTTTTGAGAGCCAAATGCAACTCGAGGTTGGCATTTCGCGGCGGCGACTCTCGTACGACGAGTCCTGAAGTGCGCGTCCGGGCTTCCGAATTGTCAAGACAGCGGTCGCGGCATCCGCGCGGCGACGTCGACGGCCTGATCGCCGCGACCGCGATCGTTCATGACCTGATCCTGGTCACGCGCAACGTCGGCGATTTCGAGGATACGCGGGTTTCGCTGATCAATCCCTGGAACATTGACTGATCAAGGGCGCCGTCGTCTCAGTCGCGAGCAATAATCACCTTGTGCTCGGCGACCGGAATCATCGCCCTGACCTTCTTGACCCGGGCCGGATCGATCCGGGCGGAAACGATGCCGACGCCGTCTGAGGCCTTGGCGATCACGTGGCCCCAGGGGTCGGCGACGAGCGAATGGCCGTAAGTCTGCCGCTGCTCGTTGCCGACCGTGAACGACCCGGTCTGGGCGCTGGCGCAGACGTAGGTCTCGGTCTCGATCGCGCGGGCGCGCAGCAGCACCTCCCAATGGTCCTTGCCGGTCTGCATGGTGAAGGCGGCCGGCATCGCGATCATCTCGGCGCCCTTCTCCGCCAGCGCCTGGAAGAGGTCGGGAAAGCGCAGATCGTAGCAGATCGAGCAGCCGACGGTGACCCCTTCGCAGTCGTAGGTGACCACCTTGTCGCCTGCCTTCACGGTTGCGCTCTCCTTGTAGGCGGTTCCGTCGGGGGTCATCACGTCGAACAGGTGGATCTTGCGGTAGCGGGCGATCTCTTCGCCGTCGCGATTAAAGACGACGGACGTATTGTGGTAGCGGTCCTCGCCGTCGATTTTCTCCATGATCGAGCCGGCGTGGACGAAGATGCGATGCTTGATCGCCTGGCCCTGCGCCATCGCATAGGCCGGGCCGCCGGGCAGGCGCTCGGCGCTGGCGAGCTTCTCTGCCCGCGAGCCGCCGGCCCAGTCGAACTGCTCCGGCAGCAGCACCCAGTCCGGCCCCTCCTCGGCGACGGCGCGCTCGATCAGCGCCTCGGCCGCGGCGATATTGGCGGCCTTGTCGTTGATCGAATTCATCTGGATGAGCGACACTTTCATGAGCGGCGGCTTCCCCTTGGCGTTCCCCAATGTGGTTTGAGCGCGGCCGCGCGTCAACGCCGGACGAAGGCGGCGAACGCCTTGAGCTGGTCGACGATGACGCCGCGCGTCGCCTGATCGGTCTGTTCGCCGAGGCCCCAAGTTTGGCCCCCGCCCAGGAATTGCTATGGTCCTTTGCAAATCGTGACCGGCGCAGGGAGCCATGCTGACCCCATCCGCGCTTTTTTCCGTCCAAGGCCGCACCGCGCTGGTGACCGGCGGGGCGACCGGCCTTGGCCGGATCTGCGCCGAGGCGCTCTTGGGCGCCGGGGCGCGGGTGCTGATCGCCTCGCGCAAGGCCGAGGCTTGCGAGGCGGCGGCGCACGAGCTTTCCGCGCTTGGGCCTTGCGAGGGTTTCGGCGGCACGGTCGCCAACGAAGTGGGCGTCGCCGCGCTGGTCGCCGAGACCCGCAGGCGCACNNGTCGCGGGCCTGTTCTCGCTCACCCGCGACCTCGCGCCGATGCTGTTCGCCTCGGCCAACGCCGAGCGGCCGTCGACGATTGTCAACCTCGGCTCGGTCATGGGGACGGCGACCCATGCCGAAAACGCCTACGCCTATTCCGCCTCCAAGGCGGCGGTGCATCACCTGACCCGCATTCTCGCCCAGGAGTTCGCAGGCCGGCAGGTGACCGTCAACGCCATCGCACCCGGGCCGTTCCCCACCAACATGACGCGGTTCGCGATCGGCGACGAAGCGGGCGCGGCGCGCGGCGCCAAGACGGTGCCGATGGGCCGGCTCGGGCGCGAAGACGACATCGCCGGCGCAATCCTGTTCCTGACCGGACGCGGCGGCGCCTATACGACCGGCGCGATCCTGCCGGTCGACGGCGGCCTCGGGGTCGCCCCGCCGCCATCCATGTTCGGAGGCCACGAATGAACGATTTGGCGGACGTCAAGAAGGTTCCCGCGGACGAGCTTAAGGCCATGGTCGGCCGCAGCTTCGTCTCGCGCTGGCTGACCGTCGATCAGGAGCGGATCGACGCCTTCGCCAAGGTCACCGAAGACGAGCAGTTCATCCACGTCGATCCCGAGCGGGCGAGCGCGACCGCGTTCGGCGGCACGGTCGCCCACGGCTTCCTCACNNCGCTCGGGAAGCCGGGTGCGCGGGCATTTCACCCTCGCCGCGGCGACGCTTCGCTCGGCTCGCGAATGGCAGTTGAGTTACGAAGTCAGCGTGGAGATCGAGGGGGTGCAGAAGCCCGCGCTCGCGGCGGTCTGGCTGACGATGCAGGTGGTGGGCGGTTAGGCATCCCGAAGTTTAGTTCCAGAACCGCACCGCCTCGCCCGTCGACGGCGCCATGAGTTCGCCCTCCCACATCACCCGGCGCCCGCGGATGATGGTTCCGACCGGCCAGCCCGTGACCGTCCGGCCATCGTAAGGCGTCCAGCGCGAGCGGGAGGCGATCCAGGAATCGCGGATCGTCTCGCTCCGCTTGAGATCGACGATCGTGAAATCGGCGTCGTAGCCGGCGGCGATGCGACCCTTGCCGACGACGCCGAACAGGCGCTGGGGCCCGGCGCTGGTCAGATCGACGAACCGCTCTAGGGTGAGCCGCCCCGCATTGACATGGTCGAGCATGATCGGAACCAGCGTCTGGACGCCGGTCATGCCCGACGGGCTCGCCGGATAGGGCCTGGCCTTCTCTTCCAGCGTATGGGGCGCATGATCGGAGCCGAGGACATCGACGACGCCGGCCTGAAGCCCGCGCCAGATCGCGTCGCGATGCTCCGGTCCGCGCACCGGCGGGTTCATCTGCATTTTCGTCCCGAGGCGCGGGTAGTCCTCGGCGCTGAGCGTCAAGTGATGCGGCGTCGCCTCGCAGCTGGCGACATCTTTCGCGCTCGCCAGAAACTCCATCTCCTCGCGGGTCGAGATATGCAGAACATGCACCTGCGCGCGCGCCAGGCGCGCCAGGCGGATGAGGCGCTCGGTCGAGCGCAGGGCGGCGATCTCATCGCGCCAGACCGGATGCGATGACGGCTCGCTTTCGACTCGCAGGGCTTTGCGCTCGTTGAGGCGCGCCTCGTCTTCGCTGTGGAAGGCGGCGCGGCGGCGGATGTGCTTGAGGATCGCGAGCACCCCTTCATCATCCGCGACCAGCAGGCGGCCCGTCGAGGAGCCCATGAACACCTTGATTCCCGCCGCACCGGGCAGGCGCTCGAGCTCGCCGAGATCGGCGACATTGTCGTGGGCGCCGCCGACCCAGAAGGCGAAGTCGCAGTGCATGCGGCCTTTCGCCAGGGCGAGCTTGTCGGCGAGCGCCTCGGCGCTGGTCGTCGTCGGGTCGGTGTTGGGCATTTCGAACACCGCGGTCACGCCGCCGAGCACGGCCGCGCGCGAGCCGGTCTCCAGGTCCTCCTTGTGAACGAGGCCCGGCTCGCGAAAATGGACTTGGGAATCGATCACGCCGGGAAGAATGTGAAGGCCGCGGCAATCGAGGCGCTCGCCGGCCGCGGCTCGGCCCAGGGCGCCGATCGCGGCGATCCGGCCGTCGCGAACGCCGATGTCGCGAACGCCGATCCCGTCGTGATTGACCACGATCCCATTGATGAGCACGCAATCGAAACTCGGCGGCATGGCCTTGTCCTTTCTTGCAGTGGCGCGAAAGCGGCCTATTTGACAGTGTCCGCCCTTGCAAGCGCGACCGGAGGCGAACGGATGAGCAAGAAAGCCGCCATGCTCGAGGATCGTGGCGTCGTTTCAGTGACCGGCGCCGATGCGGCCGGCTTTCTGCAGGGTCTCTTGACCAACGACGTCGAGCGGCTCGAGCCGGGCCAAGCGTGCTATGCGGCGCTGCTCACGCCGCAAGGCAAGATCCTGTTCGACATGATCGTCGTGCGCGCGCCCGACGCCGGCGGCGCGGCCTTTCTCCTCGATTGCACGGCGGCGCAGGCGGCCGAACTCGCCAGGCGGCTCGGCTTCTATAAGCTGCGCGCCAAGGTCGCGGTCGCCGACGTGAGCGCTACCCGCGCCGTCGCCGCCTTCTGGGGCGGCGAGCCCGCGGCAGTCGAGGGGGGCGTTCTTTACGCCGATCCGCGCGATCCGCGCCTCGCCTGGCGCGCGATCCTGCCGCGCCCGATCGCGGCCGCCGTCGGATCGGAGCACGCGGGCGAGTATGAGGGCCTGCGCATCGGCGTCGTCGCGCCCAAGGGCGGCGTCGATTTCGCCTACGGGGACGCCTTCCCGCACGACGCCAATCTCGACCTTCTGCGTGGCGTCGATTTCGACAAGGGCTGCTATGTCGGCCAGGAGGTCGTTTCGCGCATGAAGCACCGCGGGACGGGACGCAAGCGCATCGTACGGGTCAAGCTCGACGGGCCGGCGCCCGCGCCGGGCGCGCCGGTGATGGACCGCGAGCTTGCGGTCGGCGCGCTCGGTTCATCGTCGGGGCGCGAGGCGCTCGCGCTTCTGAGGCTCGATCGGGTCGAGGACGCGACGGCGGCGGGGCGGACATTGAGCGCGGGCGGCGTCGGGTTGACGCTAGCCGAGTGAGCCGAAGCCGGGGGGAAGCCGCGGTCAGCGGTAGACCAGCACCGGAATGGTCGAATGGGTCAGCACCTTGACGGTCTCGCTGCCGAGCAGCAGGGCCGAGATCCCGCGCCGACCGTGCGAGGCCATGACGATCAGGTCGCAACTGAGCGCGTGCGCCGAATCGATGATGGCCCGATAAGGCTGGTCGTGGACCTCGCGGACCGTATCGCACGGCGCGCCCGCGGCCTCCGCCGCCATTTTGACCTGCTCCAGCACCCTATCCGAGATGCGCCGCGACTCGTCGTCGTATTCGTCCTCGCCGATCGAGACCAGGACGGCGTCCATCGAGGCGACACGATACGGCTCGGCGATCGTCAGCCCCGTCACCTTCGCCCCGGACGCCTTGGCGAGCTGGACGCCATAAAGAACCGCCTTGCGCGAAAGATCCGAACCGTCCGTCGGAATCAGAATGTGCTTGAACATACGCCCTCCGCCCCGCCGCCCGTGAGAAGATTTATGTCAAGGCGTTGCGCCGCGCCATAGGTCGGCGGCGATCGGCCGCGCACGCGCCGAGCCATCGCCTGGAATTGCTCCGGCGGCGGCGTCTAGCGGCGCGCCGGAGTTGCCGCGCCCCCGGGGGACGGCTAGATTGGCGCCCGAAGGAACCTATCTCGTCCGAAAGGGTTCCGATTTAGCCCTAACCTCCCAAGGAGCCGTCCCATGGCCTTCACGCTGCCCGAACTGCCTTATCCTCACGACGCGCTGGCTCCGATCATGTCGCGCGAGACGCTCGAATTTCATCACGACAAGCACCACCTGGCGTATGTCAACAACGGCAATAACGCGCTCAAGGGAACCGAGTGGGAAGGCAAGCCGCTGGAGGAAATCGTCAAGGGGTCGTTCGGCAAGAATGCTGCGGTGTTCAACAACGCAGGGCAGCATTATAACCACACCCACTTCTGGAAGTGGATGAAACCGAAGGGCGGCGGGAAGATTCCGGGCGAAGTCGAGAAGGCGCTCAAGGATGGGTTCGGCTCGGTCGACAAGGCCAAGGAGGACCTGATCCAGGCGGGCGTCACTCAGTTCGGCTCCGGCTGGGCCTGGCTAACCCTCAAGGACGGCAAGCTGTCGGCGACCAAGACCGCCAACGGCGAGAACCCGCTCGTGCACGGCGGCAAGCCGATCCTGGGCGTCGATGTGTGGGAACACTCCTACTACATCGATTACCGCAACCGCCGGCCCGACTATCTGAAGGCGTTCTTCGATAGCCTTGTCAATTGGGAATATGTCGCCGAGCTCTTCGGCGAGAAGTAAGCTCCGGCCGGCGCGCCCTCCGGCCTGGAGGGCGCTCGCGCGTTCAGTCCGTCAGGTTGAGCGTCTTTTGGGCGCAGACATCGACGTCGGTCGCATCCATCGACTGTCCGTCGGCGAAGGTCCCGTGCAGATCCACCCGGCAATTGTAGCTCTGCGGCAGTTTGGCTGGGGCCTGTTTGCCGGTCTTCAGCGCGCCGAGCACCTTCTTCCAACTTACCGAGCCGCTCTCGGCCGCCTGCAGCTCGACGAGATCGGCCTTGCGGGAGTTCGTCACCGTCACTGTGACGGTGGACGCGTCCGTCGGCGCCTTGGGCTTGAGCTTCGTGGGCGCGGCTGCGGCCGCCGGCGCGTTCTGCCCCAGCGCCGGCGCCGCGATCAGGCCGCATAGCGCCGCGGCGACCGCCACGGCCAAGCTCCGTCTCGTCATGAATCTCCTCCTGCATTCGAGCCGGACGAACTTGCCTTTGCTACGATGGCGCCGCGATGGCGAGGGAAAAGCCAGGAACTCAGGACACAATGCCGCCGCCCGTGCGGCGCCTCGCCATTACATGTTGCGAGGCGAGACGGCGTCCTGCGGTCCGCGGTCGGCCATCCGGCGTTCGGCCGCAGCGCGCAGCATCGGCAGCGCGTCCTCGATTCTTTCAGCGACCAGATAGCGCAGGTCGAAGCCTTCGCGAATGAAGCCTTCGATATGCATATGAGCGAGGAGCGCGAGCAACGGGCGCCAGAAACCGCCAATATTGACGATGAGGATCGGCTTGGCGTGGCGATCGAGCTGCGCCCAGGTCATCTGCTCGACCAGCTCCTCCAGCGTGCCGACCCCGCCCGGCAGTGCGATGAACGCGTCGGCGCGATCGAACATCGTCTGCTTGCGCTCGTGCATGTCGCCGACGACAATCATCTCGTGGGCCGCGGTCAGCGCATGTTCCTTGCGGATGAGGAAACTCGGGATGACGCCGGTCACATGGCCGCCAGCGGCGAGCGTCGCGCGGGCGAGACGGCCCATCAGACCATCGCCGCCGCCGCCGTAGACGAGGCCGACGCCTTCGGCGGCGAGCGCCCGCCCCAAAGCCTCCGCGGCGTCGCCGAACCGAGCGTCACTGCCGGCGCTCGATCCGCAATAGACGCAGACGTTTCGAATCGCGCTCATGCTCCGCCTCGCTCGCGACCGATTTGCCGCCCGCGCTCAAGCGC
>PLUH01000356.1 GCA_003164825.1 Hyphomicrobiales bacterium | reverse complement strand
GCATCCATTCCGTGCCGCGGAACGCCCTGAAGGCGGGGTTCAGGCGCCAGATGTCGCCGAGCGAATGATCGCGCACGTTCCAGAATTCGAGGCCCGGAATGGTCTCGGCGGCGTGGCAGGGCAGCGCCTTGCCGGTCGGCGAGACATTGATCGCGATCCGCCCCCACCCCCCCGCGCAAGGCTTGGGATAGCGGGCGTAATAGTCGGGGATCACCATGTCGATGACCAGCTCGCCCTTGAGGCGCGCCCGCGCCTCTTCCACCAGCGCAATCGATCGTTCGACCTCCTGCCTCGGCGGCATCAGCGCGGCGCGATTGGCGAGCGCCCAGCCGTAATATTGGGTATGGGCGATTTCGAGCCGGCGCGCGCCGAGTTCGACCGCGAGCTCGATGAAGGCGCCGACCTGATGCAGATTGGCGCGATGNNGAGCCCGAATAGTGGCCGAGCCGGTCGTTGGTCTCCTTGTCGGCGCCCTGGAAGGAGAGCTGCGCATGGTCGAGGCCGGCCTCGGCCAGCTCGCCGGTCAGCTTTTCGCCGACCCCGATCCCCGAGGTGATGAGGTTGGTGTAGAGCCCGCTCTGCGAAGCGTGGCCGGTGAGCTCGACGATATCGCGCCGCGCCGTCGGCTCGCCGCCGGAGAGATGCACATGCAGCGCCCCGAGCGCGGCGGCCTCGCCGAACACCCGCTTCCAGGTTTCCGTATCGAGTTCGGCGCCGGGACGCTCGAGCGCCAGCGGATTTGAGCAATAGGGACAGCCGAGCGGACAGCGATGGGTGAGCTCGACCAAAAGCCCGATCGGCGGCGCAGGCGGGGGCGCGGTATGAGCGGTCATGTTTCGAGGACCCTTTTGGCCTTGAGGTCGGCGAGCATGGCGACGACGTCCTTTTCGATCACCGCCGAAGGCGCATTATAGCGCTCCGCAAGCTCGGCGACGATCGCCTTGAGATCGCGCTCGCCGTCGCAGAGCTCGAGCACTGTCGCCGCCGTCGCGTCGACCTCGAAGATTCGCTCCGGCGCGAGCAGAGTCCAGCGCTCGCGCACCTCGTCGCGCTTGAGCTTGACGCCCCTGGGCAGACGGGGCCGCGATTGCGCGTCGATCTCCATGCGTCGTCCATCTCGCTTCAATGCGGCCGGAAGGCCCCAGGGGGGATCGCCCCGGTCACATAGGCATGATGCAGCGCGTCGAGCTGGGCCCACAACACGTCGGTCTTGAACTTCAAGGCGGCGAGCGCGCCCTGCTGCTCTTCGACCGTGCGCGCGTTGCGTTTGACGTAGTCGAGCGCGAACCCCGCGTCCCGCGGCGCCTGATCGAGCCGGCGGCGGAAATAGGCCACCACTTTCTCGTCGATGAAGCTGTAATTGGCCAGCATCCCGGCGATGCGGCGCTTGTGCAGCGAGGGCGCGAAGAGTTCGGTCAGGCTCGACGCCACCGCCTCGATCAGCGGCCGCTCGCGGACGAAACGGACATAAGCCTGGACCGCGAACCGGGTGGCCGGCAGCGCGCCTTCCTGCGAGATCACGTAATCGCGGTCGAGCCCCAGCCCGTCGGTAAGGATGAGCCAGCGTTCGATGCCGCCTTTGTCCTCGCCCGAGCCGTCATGGTCGGCGATGCGATGCAGCCACTCGCGGCGCAGCTCGCGATCCTCGCAGCGCCCGATCAGGGACGCGTCCTTCATCGGGATCGCCGCCTGATAGACATAGCGGTTGAGGGCCCACGCCTGCACCTGACCCTTGGCGAGCTTGCCGTCGTGCAGGAGGCCGTGGAACGGATGCAGGTCGTGATAGCGCTCGGGGCCGATGGCGCGCAGCGCCGCCTCGAGCGCCTCCGGGCTCATCGGCTCGGGCCCCGTGTGCTTGTTCATGGGCTGACCTCCATGCCGTCGAACGCAACCTCCCAGCCGGCCGCTTCCACCTTCGCTTCTTCGGGCGATCCCTCGATCAGGATCGGATTCGAATTGTTGATATGGATGAGGATGCGCCGGACATGGGCATGGCGCGCAAACGCCTCCAACGTTCCTCCAGGTCCTGCGACCGGCATGTGGCCCATGCGCCGGCCNNTTTTGCCGACGCGGGCGTCGAGGTCCTCCGTAACATGGGCGCAGCCGGGCGCATAGACGAGCCTCGCGCCCCCCGCCTCCGCCGCGACGCAGACCGTCCCCTCGCCGATGTCGTCGAGGCTGACGTTCCCCTCCTCGAGCCACAGCGGAACCTTGCCGGGAACCGCGAACAATTCGATCTTAAGGCCGGGCACGGGCTCGAAGGTTTCGCCGAGACGGACCGGGCGGCGCGGGACGACGGCGCGATCGACGACGTCGAACATCCGATTGGCCCCGATCGCCTCCAGCGTCGCATGCGTGCCGAAGATCGCGAGCGGCTGGCGCTCACGCAGCGCGAGCAGGCCGGCCGAAGAATCAACCTCGGCGTTGGTCAGGACGACGGCGGCGATTGGTGAATGGCGCCCCTCGCCCTTCGGCTGGAGCACCGGCGCCGCCAGGATCTGCTGGCGCAGGTCGATCGAGGCGTTGAGCAGGACCCAGTTCGCTCCATCGACGCTGAGCGCGAGGCCCGCCTGGGTGCGTGGCCTGACCCGCGGATCGCCGCTCCAGGCGAGGCGGCAGACCCGGCAGCTGCAATTCCACTGCGGCACGCCGCCGCCGGCGGCCGAGCCCAGCACCAGCGCTCTCATCCGGGGGCTAGCGGGGGACATAGTTGAAGCTTGTCGCGATATGAGCCGAGCCGCCGGGGGGCGGCGGAAACCGGGCCGATTGCACGAGCGTCCGCGCCGCCGCGTCGAGATCGGCGTCGCCGGAGGAGCGGGTGATCGCAAACGAGGCCAGCGCCCCCGACGCGCCGATGGTGAAGGCGACGCCGACGACGCCCTTCGCCCCCCGGGCGCGGGCGGCTGGCGGGTAGAACATGCGGCTGCGGATGGCGGCGCTCACCTCGCCGATATAGGCCGATTGCGACGCGGCGCCAGCCGCGGCGCTCGAAGGCGCGCTCGCCGAAGCAGCGCCGCGCGACGCCTGAGGGGCGGCGGGACGCGACTGCGCCTGAGCAGGTGCGGGCGCGGGGGCCGGCTTCGGCGCTGGTCTCACCTGGGGTTTCGGCGCTTCGAACCGCAAGGGCGGAGGAGGCTTGGGCGACGGGGCCCTCGCCGTCTTCGGAGGCGAAGGCGGGGGAGGCGCAAGCTCGACCGGAGCGGGGGGCGGAGGAGGTTCCGGCGGCGGAAGGGGAGGCTGCTCCTCCGGCGGCGTCGCTGTTGCGGCTGGCGGCGGCGGCTCTGGCGGAGGGAGCGGAGGTTGCTCCTCCGCCGGCGGCAGGGTAACCGCGCTGGGCGTCGGCGGCGCCTCGACGGCCGGCGGCGGCTCGACCGGAGCCGGAGCGACGTCCTGAGGCGGCGGGGGCGACGGCTCAGCCGCGGATTTTTCGGCCGGCTTCGGCTCTTCTGCCGGCGGCGCCGGGGTTTCCGCAGGTGGCGCTTCCGGCTCGATGTCGACGATCACTTCCCTCGGCGGCTCGGGCGGCTTCGGCGCGAGGGTGACGATCGCGAGCGCGGCGGCGTGGAGCGCGACTACGACCGCGATGACCGCCGGGCGGAGCCAGGGCGGCCTCAGGGGCGGCGGCTCGAAGGCGCGCCCGCCGAGCGTGACCTCGGTCATTGCGCGGGCGCGGGCGGCGGCGGAGCCGAGGCGGAGCGGCGTCCGCTGGAGACGATGGCGATGCGGGTCACGCCGTTGGCCGCGAGCTCATCCATCACCGCGACAACGTCGCCGTACGCGGCTTCCTTGTCGCCGCGCAACTGCACGACCCCGTTGGAATCGCCGAGCCTCGCCTTGACCGTCGCCGCCAGTTCATCGGGCGCAACCTGGTCCTTGCCGACCGAAACGGCGCCGTCCTTGGCGACGACGACCACCACCGGATCCTTGGCTTCGAGCGGTTCGGCCGTTCGGGCGCTCGGCAGGTTGACCTTGATGCCGCTCGCCAGCAGCGGCGCCGTCACCATGAAGATGATGAGCAGCACCAGCATCACGTCGACCAGCGGCGTGACGTTGATTTCGGCCAGCGGCTGGTAGAGGCCCTCGCCGACCTTGCGCGGCTTCATCGCCATCAGGGCGCCTCCGCGCGGCGGCGCTGGCCGTCGTCGCGCGCCACTTCGGCCGGGCGCGAAATGAGGAGAAGCGCGCGCTCCTCGACGAACGAAGCCATGTCCTGGCCGACCCGGGCGTAGGCNNCCCCAGACGGTGCCGAACAGGCCGACGAACGGCGCAACCGACGAGATGACCGCGAGATTGGGCAAGCCGCCCTCCGAGCGGGTCAGGAGATCGCGCGCGGCGCGCGCCATCGCGTCCGAAATGCGCTCTCTGAGGTCGCCCACGGTTTCGCCGGGAATGCGGCGGCGCGCCTCCTCGTCGCCGGCGGTCACGATCGGTTGGAGCGAGTTCGCGATCGCGCGCCCCGCGCGGGCAGCGTGGACGGCGCGGCCAAGCCGCACGACCGATATGACGCCCTCGACAATCAGCACCCAGCACCAGAGCGAAGCGAGAATCAGCACGCCCATGACGAACTTGCCGACGAGGCCCGCCGCGAGAAAGAGCCCGAGCGGCGATAGGCTCAACCCATCCATGCCATCCGTCTCAGATACGCCGGATACCGATCGCGAACGTCCTCAACCTTCGAGTTCTCCGATATGCTTTTGTGCGTATAACTGCACGCCGAGTTGTTCGATCAGCGTGAGCTGCGCCTCGAGGAAATCGATGTGCGCTTCCTCATCGGTCGTCAGCTGCTCGAACAGGTTCATGCTGACGCGATCGTTGGCGGTGTCGCAATATTGGGCCGCCTCAAGGTAAAGCGTCCGGGCGCTGATTTCCGCCGTCAGATCGCATTCGATGATTTCCTTCACGTCCTTTCCAATGCGCAACTGATCGAGAGACTGCATGTTGGGCGCTCCGTCCAGGAACAGAATGCGCGCCACAAGCTTGTCGGCATGCTGCATCTCCTCAATCGATTCCGCCCGCCACTGCTTGGCGAAGCCCCTATAGCCCCAATTATCCAGAATCCGATAGTGGAGCCAATATTGATTGACCGCCGCGAGCTCATGGCGAAGGGCCTTGTTGAGATATTCGATGACTCGCTGATCGCCGCGCATGAGAACGCTCCAGGACGTCGCGACGAGCAAAACGCCCCGACAGCTCTTGTGCCAAAATAAGCCGACATTCCGACGACGGCCGCCGGGCCGTGGCGAATTTGGCCCATTCCTGCATTTGTGACAAGGCTGCGCTCATTGCCGATGGCGATAGGTTTGAGGCGCTTCGCCAATAACGGCAAGACGGGATCGGCAAGCAGTCGGCTCAAAAATAGCGTGCGATCAGTTCTATCGCGAGGAGCAGGCACAGTCCGCCGGCCACGCCCGCCAGCGCAAACGTCATGCGCCATTCGAGGGCTTCCTTGCGCGTTCGGCCCGTGAATTTCATCCTGATCCTCGGTCATGCGCCATTGGCGATTGAGCGCCGGGTTCGGCCGGCGAGCGCTTTATGGTTCCCTACCCCGGTTTGTCGGCAGATTCATCAACAAGCGCGTCACATTGTGATCCGCACCCCCCCGAAGATAGCGAAGGGCTTCCCAGGCCCGAACGACTGCGGATTCGTAATGGCCGGGCCCGTCATGAACTCCCCGGTCTGGACCAAGCCGCCGGAAGTATAATAACGCTGATCGAAAATGTTCTGAGCGTAGCCATAAAGCTGCACCTGCTTGTTATATTGGTAGGAGGTGTGGAGACCGAAGATCGTATAGCCGGGCACCTGCGGAACTGCGCCGTTCTCGTTGCCGAAGATGACCTGGCCTGAGGCCGCGACCATGTCCACGCCGATCTTCCACTTGTCGGTCACGGCGTAGTCGATGCCCGCTTTGATCGTATTCTTTGGAATGCCAGCTATTTGCGTGCCGTTGGTGATCGGAATATTCCCGTTGGCGTCAGCCAACGGATTGTTCGGCGACGGCTCCTCAAAGGTCGTCAGATAGATGGCGTCGATATAGGTGTAATTGGCGTAAGCCGTCCACTTATCGCCGGTCCACTGGGCGCCGACCTCGGCCCCCTGGCGCAACGTCGTCCCAACGTTGGTGTAGTAGCCGAAGCCGTTGAACGTGCTCACCACCGGCAGAATGTCGTTGGTGAGCGTGGTGCGGAAGAGCCCGGCCGACCATTGCAGCTTGCCCCATTGGGGACCCAATGCGGCGAGAGCGTTCTGTCCACGGAAGCCCACTTCGAAAGTCTGGCCGACGACCTGCTTGAGCGGCGGGTCGGAGGACAGGAAGTTGTCGATGATGCAGGGGTCAGTGGCGCTGGCGCAACCGAGTTCGAGCGGCGTCGGCGTGCGATTGGTCATCGCATACCCCGCATAGAAGTTGATGTCAGGCGTGATCTTGTAGGTGAGGCCGGCCGTCGGATTGAGATGGAAGTAGTCCGAGTAACCGCTAAGGAGAGCGTCGTTCGTGCCCTCGAGATTGATCCCGGCGAAATTGAAACGCGCGCCGCCGGTCAGCGTCAGGCGATCGGTCGCGTTGAACGTGTCGAGGGCGTAGACGCCGACATAGGTGTTGTTCGCCTTGACGTCGATCGGGTTGAGAAAGCTGTCGGGCTCGTCGATGATGAACGGCGAGGCGGTCAACGGGTACGAGTTGTTCGTGAAAGCGATCGTGCCGAGCGTGCTGTTGCCGGTGTAGTGCGTCCAGCCGTAGTCGAGCGACGCGCCGGCGGTCAGCGTGTTGTCGTGGCCGAAAACTTTGTCGGTGTCGACAACCTGCCCGCTGACGCCGACCGAGCGCGATTGCGTCTGGTTGTCGTCGTCCTCGCCGAGGTCGAGCGTTCCACCCTGCGAGATGTCGGGAATGATTCCGCCCAGCGTGTTATGCACCGGGCTCCCGTTGAGGCACGAGTATGGCGGACAGGGCGTCACATCGGTCCCGTTGCCGTCGACGTGCTGCTGGTTGAACTGGCGGAAATAGGCCCCGGCCTGGAAATTCAGCGTGGGCGAATAGGCGTAAGCGCCGGTCCACTGGAGCATCGCCATCTGGTTATCGGTCGTCTGCGGAATGGTGTAGACGCTGCCAAAATTTGACTGCAGCTGCTGGATCGGCGTGTAAGCCGCGACGCCGAACTGGGTGTTCGCCGCGGTCAGTTGCAGGTGCGACTCAAACCCGTTCGCCTTGTACCCGACGTCGCCGTAGAAGTTGGTCAGCTGCGACGCTTCGGCGACCCGCCAGCCGCCGTCGTTGATCTGATTGGCCGCCATGTAGACCGACCAGGAGCCGACCTGCTTGCCGAACTGAATTTGCTCTTGCGCGCGGTAGAATGAGCCGCCCTCGAAATCGGCTTCGAAACCCTGCCAGGTGAAGCCGTTCTTCATCGTCACGGTAACGGCCCCGCCGAGGGCGTTGAGGCCGAAGATCGGGTTTGCGGCGATGATCGTCGTCTTGTCGATCGCATTGGCTGGGATGAGGTCCCAATTGACGACGTCGCCGAACGCCTCGTTGATGCGCGTGCCGTTCTGGTAGACGGCCAGCCCTTGCGGCGTGCCGGTGACCGCGGTCGCATCGAAACCACGATAGAAGAGGTCCGGCTCGAACTCGTTGCCGGACGCATTGCCGACGGTGACGCCGGGCGCCGAGCGGGCCAGCGCGGCGGGGAGCGTGGTATCGTTGAAAGTTTGAATGTCCTGCGCACCGGTCTGCCACACTGCGAAGGGAGACTGCGAAACGTTGATCTGGCCGCCGCCCAGCGGCGTCGTCGCGACGACGTCGAAGGTCGGCAGCACGATGGTGTCGGGGCGTGCCGAAGTCGCCGCAGCCGCGAGGGCGGCAAAGCCGGAAGCGCGCAAAAGCCGGGTCGCTAAGCGAGTCATCCGCCGTCCCCTCCGCGTCCTTGAACGAAATAGCGCCGCGAGCAAGCTCATCCGGGAGTTATGAGAGCTCAAAATCTCATATGCTCGCTCGCGGCCTAGTGAAGATAGACGCGTCGCTCGCCGCAAGTAATTTCAATCATTAGAAGACTTTATGGGATTCACTCCCGGATTCGCCGGGAATTTTTCCCGCTCGCCGACGGCGCCGGCCGCGCCGAAACGCGCCTCGACCACGACGCCGCCGCCGGGCGGAGAGCCGATGGCCACCTGGCCGCCGAGCAGCCGGACCCGGTCGCGCATTCCGGCCAGCCCCATCCCGGCTTCGGTTTCGCCCTGCAATCCGCGACCGTCGTCGCCGACCCGAATCACGAATCCCCCTAAGCCCGCGTCGCCCGGACTCGGCTCGAGCGCCGGAGCTTCGAACCGCAGCGACACGTCGATCCGCGTCGCGCCGGCGTGGCGAAATGCGTTGGTCATCGCCTCCTGGACGAAGCGATAGGCCATGAGGCTCGCACGCTCGCTCATCGCATCGACGCGCGGATCGGCCTCCAGCGCGACAGCGACCCCGGGCTCGGCTCTACGCCAATGGGCGACGAGCGCCTCAAGCGCCTCGGCGAGCCCCAATTCCTCGAGCGCGGCTGGACGCAGGTCGGCCAGAATGCGACGGTTCTGGCCCTGAAGCGCCTCGACCTGGGCCTCGATCGCGCTCACCGCCGCGCGGGCCGCGGGATCATCGCCGACCTTTTTCGCCAGCACCGCGGCGCTGGCGCGCAGGGCGAAGAGATGCGGTCCGAATTCGTCGTGGAGCTCGTGGGCGATCACCTGACGCTCCTCGTCCTGGGCGTCGAAAACCCGCTCGACCAGTTCGCTGTTGGCGCGCTTCAGGTCGCCCAGCGCCTGCGCGAGACTGTCGATCTTGGCGTTGAGATTGCGAATTTCCGGCGGTCCCCCGCCTTCGGCGCGCGCCGCGTAGTCGCCCGCCTCAAGGCGCGCGAGCGTTGCGCTGGCGACGCCAAGAGGTTTCACCGCGCGCCCGACCAGCAGGCTTGTCACTCCCAGCGCCGCCAACGCCATCAGCGCGCCGACCAGCGCGTGGTCGCGCGCGCCAGCCCAGACTTCGTCGATCTCGTCGGCGGGATCGGCGACGATGACGATTGATTCCGTCCTGCCGTCGCTCAAACTCACCGGAATGGCGGCGACTTCGCCCGGCGCATTGACGAGCGCGCGAAACCAGCGCGGGGCTTCCGACTCGTTGTTCGCCTCTAGCATGATCGATGAAGCGAGCGACGGCTCGCCAAGACCGGCTCGCACGTGCCTCAGGTTCTGGAGGCTGGCGACGAGCGCCTCGACCGCGCTCCGCTCGGGCCTGTCCGGCAACCGGGCGAGCGCGGTTGCGACGAAATCCTTGGTCAGCCGCATTGCGCTTTGCGTTTCGGCGCGTGTTCGCGCGCTCGCCTGAAAGACAACGTGGCCGGCGTCGACCACAAGCCAGAGGGCGAACAGCGAAGCGAAAATGAGATTGAGCCGAGTGCGCAGGGAGATCGAACGCCACATCCGTCTCACGCCTTTCCGGCTTCACCGTTGATTTTGCTCGCGCTGCTGTCAATGCTGCAAGGGAATGCGCTACCGTGCGTCCCATTGCTTGGTCCGCCAGGGAAGGTTCAAGCTTTTGCGGGTTCTAATCGTCGACGACCATCCGATTGTCATATCGGGATGCCGGGCGCTTCTGGAGACGGACCCAGGCGTCGAGGTTCTCGAGGCGCACGACGGCGCGTTCGGCTTCGCCGTTTTTTTCGACTTGAGACCCGACGTCGCAGTGATCGACATCAATCTGCCGGGACATTCGGGACTGGAGCTTCTGCGACGGATCCTCGAGCGAGAGCCGGCAGCGCGGCTCATCGTCTTCAGCATGAACGACGACCCGGTCGTCGCCGCGCGCGCGATTGAGGCCGGCGCCAAAGGCTACATCGCCAAGAACGACGACCCGGCGCTGTTCGCCGAAGCGGTGAAGCAGGTGGCGAGCGGCGGTCTTTATCTGCACCCCGAGATGGCGCGGCAGATCGCCTTCCTGCGCGCCGGCGGCAACGCCAACGCGATTTCGAGCCTGAGCCCACGCGAGCTCGAAATCCTGCGCCTCCTCGCCGCAGGCCGCACCATGGCCCAGATCGCCGACCTGTTGAACGTCTCGTATAAGACCGTCGCCAACAACTGCACCCAGCTCAAACAGAAGCTCGGCGCCCGCTCCGCCATGGACCTCATGCGCATCGCGCTCGGCGCGAGGATTTGAGCGGCTCCTTTCGCCTCCGCAAAGGACCTCGCCCGCGCGACCCGGCTCCCATCGGCTGCGCCCATGTTGTAGCGGAGGGCGCCCCCACCGTCGTCCGAGACGACGTCAGGGCGCGCTCCCGGCGGAAAGTCGGACGGCCGTTGAAGAGTTCAGTTCAGAGCCTTCTCCGTCAGAACCGTCCCGCCTGGCCGGTCCAGCACCTTCATATTGACCGGCCCCGACGCGCCCGACGCCAGCGCGAGGGTCGCGGCCTTGCCGGAGTCAAGCGAAAGGCTGCGGAAGGTCCGAGGCTCGGCGGCGCCGGTCTGGACCGCGAGGTCGAACGACGAGGCCGCGTCGGGACTGTGCAGGTTCACGCCCGATCCGTCCGCCGCCAATGACAGCTTCAACGCCTTGCCCGGCGTCAGCGCCAGGTTGCTGAGCGTGAAAGTCGAGGCTCCCGTCCGGCTTCCCCCGGAGAGCGAAACGGTCGCATGCTTTTGCGCCCCGTTCGCGGCCGAGGTGATAGTCACCGTCGCATCGTTTCGGGAAACCCCGGCCACGTTCACGACATCCTTCTTGCCGGCCTCCGCAGGCAGAGTCACGACGACGCCGAGCCCGGCGGACCGCATATGCCACTGCGAGGTCCCAGAGGCATGTGCGACGAACTCGTGCGTGAGCTCGCCGCCGTCGCCGTGCAGATAATAGACCTCGGGAAAGGACGGCGCCGAGGTGACATGCCCGAGCGCCTTGAGCCGGGCTTCGACCTGGGCCGTCTTCTCCGGGGCTTTTAACGAAGGCGCCGCGCCTGCTCCGAGTTTCGGAATGCGCGCCATGTTGGGAATGCGCTTGGTCTTGTCCTTGCGGACTTCGTCGACAGTCGTGGGCGGCGCTGCGAGATCGGGCTCGTAGAACGTCCGGCCCGAACCGTCGGTGATCTGCTGCGTCTGGCCGTCGCCGGCAAAAATGATGAGCGTGCCGGCGACCAGCATCGCGAGCGCTTCCCAGAAGGGCGTGCGCGGCTGCGACGAAAACTCGCAGAACGGGATCGAGAAGCACAGTCCGCCACTTCCCTTGCCGCCCGAGTAGATGGTCGCAGAGCCTTGCGCGGCCGACAATTCGAAAGTGTTGCTCGCCTTGTCGATGACGATGAGACAGGACGGATCATTATCCGGGACTGCGGCTTCATTCTGCCCCTGGTAGGTATATTTCACCCCGGGCGAATTCGGGTTGGCGACCGCAATCACCAGCTTTCCGGGCTTGTTGGGATAGTCGCCGTCGTACCACCGGTAGGGCCGCACGCAGTGTCCGTCGCCGCCCCATTTGTTGGTCGCGATTGAAATCACCGGAAGATCGCCGCGATTGAACTGGTCGCGGCTCACGTTGAACGTATTGATCGGATCGCGGACCGTGTCGCTGATCCACTGTCCCAGGAACCAGTCGATGAAGTCGCCGCCGAGCTGATAGCCCATCTTGATGTTGATTTCCTGCATATCGGTCGCATCTTGCGCATAGGTGACGATCGGCTCGCCGAACAAGGAGCGCCCGATCTGCGCATATACGGATTCGATCGCCATTCCGAAGCAGTTGCCGCCACTCGCGAAGTGCTGGTAAGCGAGCGTGTAGAACAAATAGTCGAACGGATGCTCCCAATGGATCTCCGATTCCTGCACGTCCGAGTAGGTTTGCGCGAACGTGTCCCAGCTCAGCTCGGCGGTGCTGAAATTGTGGAAGCCCCACCACATTTCCTCGCGGAAGTCGGCCGCATTGAAGGGTATCGTTGTCTCGATGGAGTAGGTGGCGAGAAAGTCGCCCGTCCAAGAGTTCGAAACTTGTCCGATGCCCCAGAGATTCTGAGCGTCGTACTCTCCGGACGCCGTTCCGAGATGCTTGTCGCTCCCCGAATTGACGGCGTCCCATCCGTTGAACGCGACCTCAAACGCGAGATCGCCGCGCGCCCCACTGAACAGCGCCTGTTTCTCGTTGAGAGTTTGGCTCGCTCCCCAGTGCCCGCTCGCGGGAATTCTCTGAGACTTGATCACCTTGTTGCTTTTTTTGTCGGTGACCGTCATGTCGACGTAGAGCCAGTCGCCTGAAACGCCGAGATCTTCCCAGAAGGTGTGGCTGCCTCGCGCGGTGAAGCTCTGCATAAAGAGATCGAGGTCGTGGACGACGTGCGCGCCGGCGGTGGGACCGCTCGCATGCGAAACGATAGCGCCTCTCTGAAACGTGCCGATATCCGTCTCCGGAAGGTCTACGCTTATGCCCATAAACTGCGATTTCTTCGCCGGCATATGCTCCTGCGCAGCGATCGGAAACCCGAGGACTCCTGAGACGCCCTTGGCTTCTCCTTCCCACGCGCTCAGGACCGGCCCATAGACTTCCCACGCCCCGGTTGTCCCCGACCAGTAGATGGCGCCGTTGTTGGAAAACCGGTTGAAGCGCCCGATTTCCTTGCCGCGGCTCATAACCTGCGTTTCGCCGCAGGTCGGATAACCGAGCGGCCCGCCGGGCCCGCGCAACGCAAGATAGCGCTCGCGAACGGCGCCGTGGACTTCGTTCGCGCCAGAGACGCCAAGCCAGTAGATGTCGCCGCCAGCGAATTTCGAGACGCGTCCTCCGCCTTCGGCGTTCTCCTCGTCGCTTGTCGGCCGGCCAAGGAAAGAGCTCACGCCGCCGAGAGCCGCATAACGCAGATAGATTTCGCCATACACGACGAAGGCCGCGCCGTTCGCTCCAGCGACGATCATCCCGCGTTGGAATTTTTGCGAGGCGCCGCCGCCTTTGCCCGCGGGAACCTCGGTCTCGTCCTCTATCGGGTAGCCGAGATAGGCCTGGACGCCCTGCGCCCCGCCGGCGGTCTTCTGATCCGCGAGAGCCTTCCACTTATCGTAGATTGGCCCTTTGACAAGAAACGTTCCGCTCGAGGAAAACGGCGACGACAATGCGCTCGAAGCGACCTCAAGCTTGATTGGTTTATCGACTGGCGTCTGTATTTTTGAAGCGGGAATATTCAGAGCGTCTGACATAGCGTATCCTCCCGTCCGACATAGCGGCGCAAAAAATAGAACGAGTCCAAAAGCGACTTTGGTAACAACAAGTTGATGACACGCTTTAGACGTGATTTCAAGCGAAATCTACGAAAAACAACCGAATCCGGTAATATATTGCGCGTCGGCGCCGGTATACCTAATTCTATGTGTCTTAATATTCAGACTTCATGCGGCGGCGAACGCGCCACAAGATCGCTGTAAAATTCTAACGCCAAGTATTCTTGCTGTTGCGGTGGCAATGCACGCAGTCTTCAGTAGTTTGCCGAACCACGTCTTTCGCATCGCCTCGCGCAGTGGCGAACCGACCCCGAGCGAGCAGCAACGCCCTCGCACGCTCGCAAGGCTTACTTGTCGCCAAACGAACTTGGCGACCATGCCCGTGAGATTTGTCATCGCAAACGCCACCCGGCCTGCCGAGCTGCCAGAGCTATTGACGTCTGTTTGTGAACACNNAGATCCGGAATGAGCGCCGCGTCGCGCCTGGCGTGGTGTCCGCGCATCCACCGCAAGATATCATCCGTGGGCGCCGACGTCGCCAGCGTCACGATCGTGTCAGCGCCGAACGGCGGCGTCACGCGCAGCGAGCAGCGCCAGCCGTTGTTCTGAGGGTCGGCGCAATGCCCGGCCGCGCCGGGCGCGCTGGGGTAGAGCATCTGGACGGTCGCATCGGCGGCGATATCGAACACGACCAGGCGCTGATTGGCGATCCCATCGATCTCAATTTGCGCCACGTCGCCCGCGGTCAAGAGCTGCCCGCCGGTCGCGAGCTGGAGCGAAAGATACCGGCTTTCCGCGATCTCCTGCAATCGCCTGACCGCCCATGTCCGGTCAATGACGCCGCCCATCAGCGACCCATCGACGAACTGCATCACGAGGTCGCCACGCGACAGAACTTCGTTCTTGCCGACGTCCCAGACGAGATCGGCTCCGTCGACCGTCATAGACCGCTCGAAAGGCGCATTCCCTTTCTCAATCGTATCCCAAGCCTTGTCCGTCGCATCGATGAGAGCGACGCGGACTGTGTCGCTCCGCGCCACGCCCTGACCTGACGGAGGTCCATAGCCGGGCGGGAGCGGGATGTCCGTCGCCTGGGATGAGGGCGGCGAATTCGACGCCTGGGCCGGCGGCGTTGGACCTTGATCCGGCGGAGGCGCGT
>PLUH01000290.1 GCA_003164825.1 Hyphomicrobiales bacterium | reverse complement strand
CGTAGGTGCCGTCGCCGATGTTGGCGAACACGTGGTCCTGGCGGGTGAACGGCTGCTGGCCGAGCCACATCGTTCCCTCGCCGCCCATGTGCGAGGCGGTCGCGGTCTGTTGCGGGTTGACCAGCGTCGCCATCCAGTGGCAGCCGATGCCGGCGAGCGCCCGGCTGCCCTCGGGGACAGGGGTCGAACGGTTGTGCGGACATCCGGCGCAGAACCCCGGACTGCGCATCGGCGCGGGGCGATTGCTGAGCGCCGCGCCCGGCGTTTCCGGGGCGCTCAGCCCGCAGTTCGGATCGTGGCGGGAAAGGGCCTTGACCAGCACAGCGGCAATCAGCTCGGGCGAGATTTCGCCGTAATTTGGAATGGCCGGCGCGCCTTGCTGCGGATCGAACGCCGGCCCGTCGAAATATTTGCCGACGATGCGCGGCGCACCCGATTGGCCATAGAGGGTCGAGCGCATCTGATCCTCGATCAGCGGGCGCTTTTCCTCGACCACGACGATGAGCTCGAGGCCGCGGGCGAAGTCGCGCACGATGACGGAATCGAGCGGCCATACCATGCCGACCTTGAGCAGGCGGAGACCGAGCGAAGCGCCATTGTCGGCGAGGCCGAGATTGCCGAGCGCCTGCAACAAGTCCTGCCAGGCCTTGCCCGCTGCGACCACGCCGATCCGCGCCTCCGCGCCGTCGCCGATGATGCGGTTCAAGCCGTTGGCGCGCGCGTAGGCGAGCGCGGCCGGCAGCTTGTGATTGTAGAGCCGCTCCTCCTGGGCGACCGGCGCGTCGATCGTCCGCGCGCTCAATCCTCCCGGCGGATTGCTCGGCCGTTCGGGAATGACGATCTGAGGCGAGTCGGGTCCGACATAGACCGTGCCGCCGCCCTCGGCGACGTCGGTGACGATCTTCATGCCGACCCAGCAGCCGGAAAACCGCGACATGGCGATGCCGTGCAGGCCATAGTCAATCAGTTCCTGGGTGTTCGACGGATAGATCACCGGCATGCCGACGGCGATGAACGACGTGTCGGAGAAATTGACCGCGGTCGATGACTTGGCGCCGTGGTCGTCGCCGGCGAGCGCGATCGCGCCGCCCTTGGGCGAGGCGCCGGTGAAATTGGCGTGGCGCAGGGCGTCGCCCGACCGGTCGACGCCCGGACCCTTGCCGTACCAGATGCCGAACACGCCATCGACGGTCGCGCCGGGAAAGCTGTTGAGATATTGCGCGCCCCAGATCGCGGTCGCGGCGAGGTCCTCGTTGAGGCCTGGGCGGAAGACGATGTTGTGGCTCTTGAGCAGCGGCCCCGCGCGCCAGAGCTCGATGTCGTAGCGCCCGAGCGGCGAGCCGCGATAGCCGGAAATATATCCGCCGGTGTTGAGACCTTGGGCGGCGTCGCGCAGGCGCTGCTGGATCGGCAGGCGGACGAGCGCCTGCATGCCGGTCATGTAGAGCCAGCCCTCGGGCGCTTCATAGCGGGAGTCGAGAGTCGCCTCCGGCCGGGCGAGGGCGACATTCATGGATCCATTCCTCCGCGGGTTAAGTGAGGATTATGCGCTTCGCCCCGGCGCGCCGCCAGGGCGGGCGAGATAGCCGGGAAACGCATCGTCGAAGTCGGGAAAATAACGCCGAATGACGCCCATGTCGAACGCGCCGAGGATCGACTCCTTCGGCTCGCGGTCGAGGAGAAACCGCATCGCCGCCTCGACGCAATGCGACGGCCCGGCGCCGAGCTTGGCCCAGCGCGCGGCGTCGTCGGCCTCGATGGCGACCCGATGCCGGCTTTCGCCGCGTGCGTCGCGCACGACGACATCGAATGTCAACGCGCGAGCGGGGTCGGCAAGGACGGATATCGCGAGGTCTTTCATCGATCGGGCGCCAGGACGGGCGCTCCTTCCTCATCCGCTATCTATAGCTGATTGTCCTCATCCTCAAAGCCGTTCGAAAAATCAAGCGCTCCGCGCCGTGCGGCGTCTCGGGAACAAAAGCGTCGTTGTGACGTTCTAACACCGCGTCGGTGAAGCGCTATTACGGCAGGGACAATGAACGGAAATGCTGCCACACGGCGACCACGCTATCGCCTAAAATTCTGCTTAGGTGCGGCGAGGGGCGTCAGGAGTCGCGGGTGTGTCAGTTGAGCGCGCCGCCCGTCACGGGCGCGTCAAGGGAGAATGTGGCCGCCCTGAGCGATGCGCCGCTCGCGATCTTTCTCGACGTCGACGGTACGCTGCTCGACCTGGCGGAACGGCCGGATGAGGCCGTGACGCCGCCGGGCCTCGTTGCGACGTTGGCCAGGACCGAGCGCAAGCTCGGGGGCGCGCTTGCGCTCATCAGCGGTCGATCAATCGAGGATCTCGATCGCCTGTTCAAGCCGCTGCATTTGCGCGCCGGCGGGATTCACGGCGCCGAGATCCGATTCGATCCGAACGGGCCGGTGACGCCGACTCCGGCAGCGATGGAGTTGCCTCAATCGCTGTGCGCGGCGCTAGCGCGCGAGGTCGCGGCGTTTCCGGGCGCGTTCGTCGAAAACAAGCGCTTCAGTTTGGTTGTTCACTATCGCCTCGCCCCTGCGGCGGAATTGCCGCTGCGCAAGATTGTCACGCGGTTCATCGGCTCTTCGCCCATTGCGGTCGAAGTTTTGGATGCGCGCTGCGCGATCGAACTCAAGCCTCCCGGGTACGACAAAGGCCACGCGATTGCGGCCTTTCTGTCGCTGCCGGCGTTCCACGGTCGAACGCCGATCTTTGTCGGCGACGATACGACCGACGAAAGCGGGTTCGCTCTCGTCGCAGCGCGCGGAGGCCTCGCCTATTCCGTCGGCAGGCCGCGTCCCGGCGCGATCGGCCTGTTCGCAGAGCCGCCCGCGGTCCGCGATTGGCTGGCCGAATTCGCCCGTCGCGGGAACGGCGCATGACGGAACGCCGCCAAACCAAGAGCCAGAACCTCGATCTGGCGCTGATCGGCAATTCGTGCTCCGCCGCCCTCGTCGACCGCAACGCCCGCATCGTGTGGTGGTGCTTCCCCTATTTCGATTCCGATCCGGTGTTCTCGCGCTTGCTCGCCGACGACGAGGAGAAGGGCTTCTGCGAAATCGCGCTTGCCGATCTCGCAGAAACCGAGTCGCGCTATGTGCGCAACACCGCGATCGTCGAGACGATCCTCACCGACGTTCATGGCGCTAAAGTCCGCATTTGCGATTTCGCGCCGCGGTTCGTGCGGTTCGAACGCGAGTACCGGCCGCCGCAGATCATCCGCCGCATCGAGCCGCTCGCCGGCCTGCCCCGCATCGCGATTCGCGTCAGGCCGACGCACAACTACGGGCGGCCGACGAAGAACATCGTCGTCGGCTCCAATCACATTCGCTATATTGGCGGGACGCACGTCCTACGTCTGACGTCGGACGCGCCGCTGTCGTATATCGTCAACGAGATCGCCTTCCCGCTCACCCGTCCGGTGAACCTGATCTTCGGCCAGGACGATCCGTTCCTCAGCGCCATCGACACGACAAGTCGGGAATTTCTCGACCGCACCCACGAGCATTGGCTCGCCTGGGTGCGCAATCTCGCCGTGCCGTTCGAATGGCAATCAGCGGTGGTGCGCGCGGCGATCACCCTCAAAATGTGCAGTTTCATGGAGACCGGCGCGATCGTCGCCGCGCACACCACTTCGATTCCGGAAGCGCCGTCGTCGACGCGGACCTGGGACTACCGCTACTGCTGGCTTCGCGACGCTTACTTCGTCGTTGACGCGCTGAACCGGCTCGGCGCCACCCACACCATGGAATCCTACATCAATTACATCACCACCATCGCCGCCGACGGCAAAGACATACGGCCGGTCCACAGCATCGTGCCGTTTTCTTCGCTTGAGGAAACGATCGCGCCCGACCTCAAAGGCTTTCTCGGCCACGGGCCGGTTCGCGTCGGCAATCAGGCCGCNNGACGAGTCGCTCTTTCACCGTCTCGAGACTTTGGGTGAAAGCGCGCTCGCGCGGGCGTTCGAACCCGATGCCGGCTTGTGGGAATATCGCACCCGCTCTCGTCCCCATACCTACTCCGCGGCTCTGTGCTGGGCGGCGTGCGATCGGCTGGCCGGCATCGCCCGGCGGCTCAACATCGCCGACCGGGCCAAATATTGGGCGACCAGCGCCCGCGCCCTGCGCGAGCGGATTCTGGCCGAAGCCTGGGACGAAAAGCGCGGCGCGCTGACCGGCGCGTTCGGCGAGCCCGACCTCGACGCCAGCGTCCTTCTGTTCGCCGAGCTCGGCCTGCTGTCGGCGACCGACGAGCGCTTCATCAAGAGCTGCGATACGATCGGCCGCGATCTCATGCGCTGCGGGCGAATCATGCGTTACACGGCGCCCGACGACTTCGGCCGGCCGGAAACCGCCTTCCTGGCATGCAACTTTTGGTACGCTGACGCGTTGAGCCAGATCGGCCGCGCCGCAGAGGCGCGCGAAATGTTCGAGTCCATCCTCGCGAGCCGCAACGCCTACGGGTTGCTGTCGGAGGACATCCATCCGGAGACGAAAGAGCTATGGGGGAATTTGCCGCAGACTTACTCCATGGCCGGAATCATCAACACCGCGACGAGGCTGTCGTCGAGTTGGGAGGAGGCATGGGCCCGAGACTGATTATCGTTTCCAACCGCGTGGCCGTTCCTGACACTCCCCGCGCGCCGCTGGCCGGCGGGATGGCGGTCGCGGTCAAGGCCGCGCTCAAGAATCGCCGCGGGATGTGGTTCGGCTGGAGCGGCAAGGTCGCCGAAGAGTCGGTCGGCGAGCCGCAGGCGGTCGAGGTCAACAAAATCAACTATGTGCTGGTCGACCTGTCGAAAAATGACATCCAGGAATATTACAACGGCCTCGCCAACAGCGTGCTGTGGCCGATCCTTCACTACCGCGTCGACCTGCAGGAATATTCTCGCGCCGACGCCAGCGGCTATTTGCGGGTCAATCGTATGTTCGCGGATCGTTTGAGCCCGCTGCTCAGGGACGACGACGTCATCTGGGTCCACGATTATCATCTGATGGTGCTCGGACGCGAGCTCAGGGCGCGCGGCCACCGCAATACGATCGGGTTTTTCCTCCACACGCCCTGCGCGCCGCCCGACATCCTTCAGGCGCTGCCTCATCATCGGGCGATTCTCGGCGGCCTCGCCCATTACGATCTCGTCGGCTTCCAGACCGAGAACGACCGCGACAATTTCGCCCATTACCTGGTCTCGCAGGGCGCGACGCAGACCCGAACGGGTTACGAATTCGAAGGCCAGAAGGTGCGTCTCGGCGCCTTCCCGGTCAGCATCGAAACCAAGGCCTATATGCGCCTCGCGCGCAACGCCGGGCGCTCGGCGATGGTCTCGCTGGTGCGCGAGAGCCTCAGCGGCAACCGCCTCGTGCTTGGCGTCGATCGGCTCGACTATTCGAAAGGCATACCCGACCGCATCAAGGCGTTCGAACGGCTGCTTGAGAACAATCCCGAATGGCGCGGCAGGGTGACGCTATTGCAGGTCACGCCGAAGAGCCGCTCCGAGATCAGGCAATATGGCGAGATCGAAACCGAAGTCACCGGCCTCATCGGCAAGGTCAACGGCCGTTTTGGCGATGCGGCCTGGACGCCGATCCGCTACGTCAACCGGTCCTATTCGCGCACCGTTCTGGCCGGCCTTTATCGCGCCGCGGACGTCGGCATGGTGACGCCGCTGCGCGACGGCATGAACCTTGTCGCCAAGGAATATGTCGCGGCCCAGAACCCGGACGATCCCGGGGTGTTGGTGCTGTCGCAATTCGCCGGCGCGGCGAAGGAGCTCGACGGCGCGCTGATCGTCAANNGACCATCTCCTGGAGAACGACATCAAGAAGTGGGCGGAGGACTATCTGGCGACGCTTGTCGGCGCTCAGCCGGCGCGCAGTCTGCTCGCTGGCATACGCGCGCTCTTCGGCGGTCAGTCGGACCAGGCGCCCCTGGCGCTGCGGTAAGCGCGAGGCGCGCGCCAATCGTCAGTATTTCTGGATTCCGACCCATTGCGGGTCGGAATAGCGTTCTCCGGCGGCGAAGCCTATCGGCAGCGCCCGCTCGAGGTCGGCGAGCTGAGCCTCGCTGAGGTCGATGTCGGCCGCCGCGGCGCAGTCTTCGAGATGGGCGGCGGTCCGGGTGCCTGGAATCGGCACGATATGCGGCGCCCTGGCGAGCGTCCAGGCGATCGCCAGCGTCGCCGGCTTCACGCCCCATGTCTTGGCGAGCTTGAGATAGGCGTCGAGCCGGTCGCGGTTGCGCCGCCAGTTGGCGCCCTGGAAACGCGGATTGACGTGGCGGAAATCCTTGCCGTCGAATGTCTCGACCGACTGCAACAGCCCGCTGAGATACCCGCGTCCAAGCGGCGAGAAGGCGACCAGAATCGCGCTTAGCTCCGCGCACGCCTGAATGAGGCCGAGCTCGGGATTGCGCGTCCACAGCGAATATTCCGACTGAACCGCGGCGATCGGATGCGCGGCGTGTGCGCGCCTTAGGGTGTCGGGCGCCACTTCCGAGAGGCCGATCGCGCCGATCGCGCCCGCTTTGACCAGCCGGCCCAGTTCGCCGACCGTGTCCTCGATCGGAATCGCCTTGTCGACCCGATGCACATAGTAGAGGTCGATATGGTCGACGCCGAGCCGCTTCATCGACCCTTCCAGGGCTTCGCGGATGTGGGCGGCGCTATTGTCGAAGAAGCGCGCGCCGTCGTCCCGGCGGCGGATCGCGAACTTGGTCGCCAACGTCACCTTGCGTCGGCGTCCAGGGTCCTCCGCCAGGAATTCGCCGATCAGCCGCTCGCACAGCCCGTCGCCGTAGACATTGGCGGTGTCCCAGAAATCAACCCCAAGGTCGAGCGCGCGCGCCAGCGCCCGCATCGATTCGGCTTCGCTTGTCGGCCCATAGAAGCCGCCGAAGCTCATCGCGCCGAAGCCGACGGCCGAAACTGTTCCATGCCGCCAAACGCGCCGCC
Source organism: Hyphomicrobiales bacterium (assembly GCA_003164825.1). Taxonomy (GTDB): domain Bacteria; phylum Pseudomonadota; class Alphaproteobacteria; order Rhizobiales; family Beijerinckiaceae; genus Roseiarcus. Next base: position 2,110 of record PLUH01000290.1, on the reverse strand, counting down.
GCATCGCTGAGATCCCCTTGAGGCCGCCAAGCCTGACGCTGATCACCGGAAGGCGAGATGCGAGCTAAAGCTTCGCTCCGGCCGCGCCCTCGATCGCTTCGGCGAGCGCATGCGCAAGGCATCGGTAGCCGAGGTCGTTCATATGCAGGCCGTCCCCCGACATCAGCGATCCGAGCGCCTTGGCGTATTTCACCCGCCAGCCCTTCATCCCCGCATATCGGCTCAAGACCGGGACGTGGTCTTCGGCCCCGACCCCGTCGACGATCGCCACATAGCGTTCGTAGCGAGCGGCGTCGGGGCACGCGAGGGTGAATTGGGGGTCGATGAGGACCAGCGGGACGTGCGCGGCGCGTGCGGCTGCGACGCCACTCTCCACAGTGGCGCGGAACGACGCTTCGTCGACGCCGGCGATCGCGTCGTTGGTGCCGACCTGCCAAATCACCAGCCGCGCCCAGCCGGACTTCAGCGCGCTCTTCAGCCGCTCGAGGGTCTTGACGGCCAGTTCGCCGCCAACGCCGGCATTCCTCACGTCGAAGTCGACGCCTGTCCGCTTTTCGAGTTCCGCCTCGAGCCTGGCCGGATAGGTGTTCGCGGGCGAACTCGCGCCTACCCCCTCGGTCGAGGAGGAGCCGATCGCCAGGATGTCGAGCGGAGCGCCGGCGCCGCCCCGCGGGAGGGCGAGCGCGGCGCCATTAGCGTCGAACGCCGCCGCCAATTCGCCGGGACAGGCGAACTCATCGGCGCGCGCCGAGGTCAGTGCGAATAGGATGAGCGTAGCGCCCGCCAGACGCGCGAAAACGGCTGGGCGGCAGCAGAGCCGGCGGAGGGGGTGGGGGCGTTTCTGCACTCGATCCAGTGGGCGACGGCGAACAGGGCGGCGATGGCTGCAACCGTGTACGCGAGTCCGCCGAACTGTTCAATCCCTGCCGAAGCGTGCGGAGAAGTGGCCGCGAGCGCCGCCTGCCCGCAGGCGCTCATCAGCGACCCGGCGGCGAACACTGGAAGACTGTTGCGGCCAAGGCTTTGAACGGCGTTGCCGAAGCCGCCGCGGATCACCGGCGCGATGAATCGCACCAATCGCGGCGCCGTTGCGACGAGATAGGCCAAGGCGATGAAATGGATGAGGCGCGCCAGCCCGAGATCCTGCTTGGCGACATCAAGATGGGCGGTCGCGGTGTCGCGGAGGCCCGGCGCAAGGCCGCCCTCGTTGGTCACGATCAGCGCCGCGCCCGCGACGGTCGCCAGACTGAGGGTGACGAGCCACGGAGTGGGCCGCGGCGGGCCGTCGCGCCATAGGACCGCCGCGACAAGCCCTAGCGTGAACACGAGTTGCCAGGCGATCGGATTGAAGAACCAGCCTCCGGCCTCCGGCCAGTTCGGCAGGTTGAGGCCGAAGACGCGTGCCGCCGCATAGAGCCCGGCCGAGACGACGAGGGCGAGCATCGGGTCGCGCCGCGCAATGGCAAGCGCGACCGGCGCCCACAGCATGAGAACAACATAAAGCGGCAGGATGTTGAAATAGCCGAGCTGCAGGCTCATGAGCGCGAGCCCCAAGAGCCCGCTTGAGGGCGAGCCGAAGACGAACGAGCGTCCGTGGGCTTCGATGAGGTCGGTGACCCCGCTAATCCAGTAGGCCGCGCCGAACACGAGAAGCGCCGCGAGCGTGAGCGCAATGTGGACGCCATACAGCTTGAGCGCGCGCCTGAGGAGGCCGCCGGCCACCGGCTCGAGGCCGTATTTGCGCGCCCTCGGCATATAGATCAGGCCGATCGACAGGCCGGAGAGGAAGATGAACGCCTCGGCGCTGTCCGAGAGCCCGAAGTTCCTCGGAGTCAAATTTTCGAGCGGGTTGCCCGGAATGTGATCTACCAGGATCACGATCAGCACCGCGCCCCGCCAAAAATCAATGTCGCGGATACGGTTTGCGTCCATCATCAAGCGCCTCGGCGCAAGAACGGCGCCACTCCTCGACGGGCTCCGGCCACACCAGAGGGTAGTTTCAGCGGCTATAGACGCCGAACCGTCCGCCGTGACCCCCCCTTGCGCAGGCCATGTAATGAGCGCGTGGCGCCGCCGCCAATCACGTTCGCGAATATCAAGCGCCGCTCAC
>PLUH01000003.1:2997-3146 GCA_003164825.1 Hyphomicrobiales bacterium | reverse complement strand
TCGACTTGCCGCAACCCGAGGGACCAATCAGCGCGGTCACTTGCTGTGACTTCATCGTCAGCGAAGCGTGCTTGATCGCCTGAAACGCGCCGTAGAACACGTCGACATCCTTGGCGACGATCTTGTCTTCGGCAATCGACGTCGCTGCG
>PLUH01000003.1:0-2978 GCA_003164825.1 Hyphomicrobiales bacterium | reverse complement strand
ATGCGATCGACGTCCGGGACGATTGACTCCGAGTGCGTGTACCAGAGGTGCACCGCCAGCGTCTCCGCCGGCCGCATCGGGTTGAGGTCGTAGGGGTTGTTGAACGGAACGCTCAGGCCGGCAGTGAAAATGAGCGCCGCGGTTTCACCGAAGATGCGGCCCGCGACCAGAACGACGCCGGTCGTCAAGCGTCCAATCGCGCTGGGAAGGACGACCCGTGAGATCGTCTGCCACTTCGTGCCGCCCAGTCCCATCGAGGCCTCGCGCAGCGTATCGGGGACGCTGGCCAACGCCTCCTGCGTGACGCGCATCAGGGCCGGCAGGTTCAAGAGCGTCAGCGTCAACGCGCCGCCCAGCGCGGTGAACTTCCATTTGAACAGATAGACGAACACCAGCAGCCCGAAGAGGCCCATGACGATCGAAGGGATGGTCGCGAGCGATTCGGCGCTGAACTGCACGATGCTGCGGAACAGACCCGGGCGTGCGTACTCCTGCAGATAGACACCAGCCGCAAGGGCGATCGGGACCGTGAACGCGAGCGTCAGGAACAGAATATAAAACGAGTTGTAGATCTCAGGGCCGATCCCGCCGCCCGCCGTCGTCTCCTTGGGGGTGCCGAACAGGAACGGAATCGAGATCGCGCTTCCACCAAGATANNCACGGTGGCGACCATGTCGGCGATCTTGCGGCCGCGCACGCTGCGCGTGGCCGCCAAGCTTTCGTGTGAGGCCAGTGCGCCGGTTGCCGGCATCAGGCACGCTTCCGGAGGGCGAAGCGGACGCACACAATCAGCACCATTGCGATGATGAGCAGCAGGAGCGCCATCGAGAACATCGCGTGCTCGAGCTGCGAGCCTTCGGTCGCGCCCGGCATGTCGGTCACGATCTCCGTCGTCAGCGCGGCCGTCGGCGAAAACAGCCCGGAGGGGAATTGGGTCGCGTTGCCGATCACCATCTGGATCGCGAGCGTCTCGCCGACCGCACGAGCGATACCAAGGATAAGCGCGACCGCCAACCCACTCGATGCGCTCGGCAACAGGACGCGTACGATCGTTTGCCAGCGCGTCGCGCCCAGGGCGAGCGACCCTTCCTTCAGCGCCGGCGGCAGCGAACGAAATGCATCCTCGCTCAACGTGATGACCGTCGGCAAGATCATGATCGCAAGCACGATGCCTGCTGCGGCGAGCCCGAAACCGCTCGGTGAGCTCGTATGCGTCCGGACCAGCGGAACGAGCAACGTGAGCCCAAGCCATCCGTAGACGACGGATGGAATCCCGACCATCACTTCGATCGCAGGTTTGAGGATCTGATTCATCCGCGGCGGAGCGATCTCGGAGAGAAACACGCCCACGGCGATCCCGAACGGCCCCCCGATGACGATCGCGAACGTCGTGACGGCGAGCGTGCCGACGATGAACACCGCCGCGCCCGGATGNNATGACCGCCAGCGTCCCCACGATGAACACCGCCGCGCCCGGGTGGCCCGCGTCGACGGCGAAATCGGGTGAAAACAGGAACGTCCAGAGCGGGAACTTGTCGACGTAGAACGTCTTCGTCCCCTCGTAGGCCAGGTAGCCCAGCAGCGCCGCCATCGCCAGGATCACCGACGCAGCGGCCAGTGGCAGGACGCCTAGAGCGAATTGCTCAGCGCGGCGAGAGCGGCGTGCTTCAAGGGCGATCACGTGACGACGTTGCTCCCGATATGCTCTCGAGGGAAGAGCGGAAGGGCGACTGCGCCAGCCGCCCTTCCCAGGCCTTCAGGTCCGCAGCTCAGCGGTCCGTTTCGGTGACCTTCATGTCGCGAATGACGATGAAGCCGTCCTTGCGGACAAGCTCGGCATTGCCCGCGACGAACGCGATAAACTTCGCGACTTCGCCGCTGGGCGGTCCGTACGTGAACATATGTTCGTACGACCACATCGGGTATTTCNNACGTGCCGCTGAAGGCCGCGTAGGAGATCGCGCCGGGAGTCTGCTTCACGACGCTCACGACCGTGCCGGTCGCATCTTCCGTCAGGCCGCTTTCGTTGACTGGAAGCCCGTTCATAACGGTCTTGGTGAACACGGCGCGCGTCCCGGAGCTACGGGGACGGTTGATCACGACGATTTTCTGATCGGGTCCGCCGACTTCTTTCCAGTTGGTGACTTTCTCCGAAAAGATGTCTTGGAGCTGTTTCTTGGTGAGGTTCTTCACCGTGACGCTCGGATTGTCGATGACCGCGAAGCCGATAACGGCGACCCGATTGTCGTGGAGTTCCGGATGCGTCGGCGCGGTGATGTCCGAGTCGCCAATGTCGATCGCCTTAGCGGCGACCTGATTGATCCCCGTCCCTGAGCCGCCGCCCGAGACGCTGATCTTCACGTCTGAATGCGCCTGCTGATAGGCGCCGGAGGCATCCTTGACGAGCGGAAGCAGCGCCGTCGAACCGGCGATGCTGATGTTGGTATCGGCGAACGAGGGCGTCGACGTGGCGACGACCGACAAACCGAGGAGCAGAGCCGCGAATGCAGCGTTCCTCTTCACAGTGACCTTCCTCCCAAATGCATGATGGCTAAGTTGACGTCCGTCACAACGTCACACCGCGAAGCATCGTCGCAAGCGAATCGTAAGCTGGGTTTAAATCCAGCTTAAGACGCCTTAATGTTCGGGCCCGTTACCTGCGGCCGGGAGCCGCACGGTGAAAACGGCACCGCGCCCGTAGACGGACTCCGCGATCAATGATCCGCCCTGCGCTTCGACGAGCTGCTTGGCGATCGCGAGGCCGAGTCCGGTTCCGCCGTGCTCGNNACTCGACCGTCACCCGCCCCGCAGCCGGCGTGTGGCGCAAGGCGTTGTCGACGAGATTCATCGTCACCTGAACGAGGCTGCCGCGGTCGGCGTCAACGTCGATCGCGACCGGAGCTTCCAGGTCGAGCTCGACACCGAGACCGTCAGCGCGCTGCGCGAAGCTGTTGACCGTCGAAGTCGCCACCTCGGTG
>PLUH01000039.1:16368-20643 GCA_003164825.1 Hyphomicrobiales bacterium | reverse complement strand
CAGACCCTCATCCGGCCGGCTGACGCCGGCCACCTTCTCCCGCAAGCGGGAGAAGGGCTCGCGATGCCCCCTTGTGTCCGGTGAATGTGGCAGGTTCGGCGAACGGGCGGCTGTTGAAGCAACCGCCCGTCGCCGGATCTGAGCCCGTGACCCCCGAAGGCGGAACCTGTGGGAGAGCGAGGGACAGGTCTGGCGTCTTCCTTAAACCCGAACAGTTGCATGGGCGCGAGAGCCCGCACGAGCAAGGAAGGGAGTGGAGGATGGCACAAAAGACGCGATTTGTCGGCCTGGATGTCGCAAAGAGCAAAGTCGACGCCTGCATTCGTTCGGAGGGACTGCGCCTGTCGGCGCCGAGCACGCCGGAAGGCCGGGCCGGGCTGGTGGCGTGGGTGCGCGCGAACCGGGTCGGCCGGGCGGTGATGGAGGCGAGCGGCGGTTACGAGCGCGGCTGGGCGGAAGCGTTGCGCGCGGCCGGTGTCGAAGTCCGGATCGTGGACCCGAAACGGGTTCGCCACTTCGCCAAAGCGGCCGGACGGCTGGCCAAGAACGATCCGATCGACGCCGACACGATCGCCTGGTTCGCCGAGGCGTTTCCCGACCGCGAGGCCCAACCACACGATCCCGCACGCGACGAGATCGACCGGCTGGTTGCGGCTCGGACGGCCCTGAAAGACGCGGAAGATCGGATCAAGCAACAGGGCGAGCATCGCCCGCCGGCCGTCGTCGCCAAGGCGCTGGCCGCGATCGCCAAGACGATCCGGGCCGAGCTGCGCAAGGTCGAAGGCGCGATCGCCGCCAAAATCAAAGCCAATCCGGGATTCGCGCGGCGGGCCGAAATCATCGCGAGCGTGCCGGGCCTCGCCGCTCAGACGGCCGCCGGCGTCATCGCCTGGCTGCCCGAACTCGGGCATGTCACCAACGAGGCCGCCGCCGCCCTCATCGGCGCCGCGCCCTACGACGACGACAGCGGCGGGCGCAAAGGCCAGCGCCACATCAAGGGCGGACGCCGCAAGCTCCGCAACCTCCTCTACATGCCGGTCATGGGCGCCGCCACCCGGCACAACCCGATGCTCAAGGCCCACTACCAACGCCTGCGCGCCAGGGGCAAGGAAGCCAAGGTCGCTCTGATCGCCTGCATGCGCAAGCTGATCGTCATCCTCAACACCATGCTCGCGCGCGATCAGACCTGGAACCCGCCGGTTCGAGCCGCCCGATGAGCGCGGCTGCGCCCGGCCGCCGGGCGGCGCATTGCGCCGACCGCATGCATGTCCAAAAGACCGGTGAGCGGACGGGGTCAAGGCCGAAGCCGCCGAAGGCGGGGGCGCAACGCGCCAGCCTTGAGCCCGGCCGAGCACCGGGCTATTCCGATCATCACAGTTGCTCTCCCGCTCGCGGGAGAGGGTTGGGGTGAGGGTGCGCCGCTACGCGTGGCCGGCGTCGGAGGATAGCATTCCCTCGTCGACGCCCAGGATCGCGAGCGCGCGATCATATTTGCGGGCGAAATTGGGATCGAAGATCAGGCCGGGATCGGCGGGGCAGGTGAGCCAGCTGTTGGCGAGGATCTCGCTCTCGAGCTGCCCCGAGGCCCAGCCGGCATAGCCGAGCGCGAGCACCGCGCGCGCCGGACCGGTCCCCTTGGCGATCGCGCGCAGGATGTCGAGCGTCGCGGTCAGGCAGACGTGCTCGCCGATCTTGACCGTCGAATCGTTGACGCCGTAGTCACTCGAATGGAGGACAAAGCCACGGCCGGTCTCGACCGGCCCGCCGCGCAGCACCCGGACCGCTTCGGCCCGTGGCGGCAGGCGGATCGCCTCGGTTTCGGGCACGATGTCGAGCTGCACCAGGAGCTGGCCGAAATCGATCTCCTCCGCCCGCTGGTTGATGACGATGCCCATCGCGCCGTCGTCGCGGTGGGCGCACATGTAGACGACCGAGCGCGCAAATGGACCCTCCTGAAGCGAGGGCATCGCGATCAGGAACTGTCCTTCCAGGCTGGTCGGCGGCGGGGCCTCTACCCGTCTCATGATCGCCTCTGGATTGGCGCTTTCGGGCCAAGCATGATGCACCGAATGCTAGTCGAAATTTGCGTCATGGTATAGGCAGACGCCCAATGTGCACAGGATCATGCGACGAGAAGCCGCGCGCGGCCCGGCAGGGCGGACCCCTGAAGGCTGCGCTCGCCGCCGCGCTGGCGCTTCTGCTGACCGGCGCGCCGGCACACGCCGCCGATTCCTTCTCCACCGATTGGGCGCAAGGCGCGAAGTCTCAGGCGCGTCTCATCGCGGCGGGAGGGGGTCTCGCGGGGTTCGAGATCGCTCTCGCGCCCGGCGCGATCACCTATTGGCGCGATCCCGGCGATTCCGGCCTGCCGCCGACGCTCGATTTTTCCGGTTCCGATAATGTGGCGAGCGTGGAGATCAAGTTTCCCGCGCCGAAGCGGATCAAGGAGGCCGATGGCGGCGAGGCGTTCGGCTATGACGGCGCCGTCATCTTCCCCTTGCGGGTCAAGCCACGCGACCCGGCGAAACCGGTGAGGCTTGCGCTCAACGCCGATTTCGCCGTGTGCGAGAAAGTCTGCCTGCCGGCCAAGGCGCGGCTTTCGCTGACCCTTCCGGCCGCCGCGGATTCTCCTTATGCGGGCGCGATCGACGCCGCCCTCGCCGCCGTCCCGCGCCCGGTTCAGCCGAAGGATTTCGGCGCCCTCGAGGCCGTCGGCGCCGACAGCTGGCGCTTCTGCGCGCCGCACGAGGAAGGCCCGCCGCGCGACCTTTTCGTCGAGCCGCCGGAGGGCTGGTGGCTGAAGGTGGCGCCTGACGCAAGCGAGAAGGGCGAGGACTGCTTCAAGCTCACGCTCGGCGACAAGCCGAAGGACGCCGCGCTCCCCGTCGCGCTGCGCCTGACGCTGACCGGCGGCGCGGGAGCGGTGGAGACGACGGTGGGGACGCCGCTGTCGAGGTAGGCGCGCCCCGCTTTACGCGCCAGTCGCCGGTCGTCTAGTCTTGTCTCCCGAAGCCGCGGCCTCGAGGCGCGGCCCATCCCAGACGCGAGGACTGCGCCCCATGACCATCAAAGTCGGCGAACGCCTGCCCAACGTCACCGTGCGCCAGGTGACTCCCGACGGGCCGAAGCCGGTCGAAACCAAGGATTATTTCGCCGGCAAGACGGTGGTGCTGTTCGGCCTGCCCGGCGCCTTCACGCCGACCTGCCACAAGAACCACCTGCCGGGGTTCATCGTCAGCGAGGCGGCGTTCAAGACGAAAGGAGTCGACGCGATCGCCATGACCTCGGTCAACGACCACTTCGTGCTGTCGGCCTGGTCGGACGCGACGGGCGCCAAGGGCCACATCGATTTCCTCGCCGACGGCGCCGGCGCTTTCGCCAAGGCGCTCGGCCTCGACTTTGACGCTTCGGCCGGAGGCTTGGGCGTGCGTTCGAAGCGCTATGCGATGCTGGTCGTCGACGGGGTGGTGAAAGAGCTCAACATCGAGCCCGAGCCCGGCAAGGCGGACGTGTCGAGCGCCCAGCATTTGCTGGAGCAGATGAAGTAGGGCGAGGACGCCGGCGCCCGGACGGGCGCGCGATCAGCTAAGGCCGCTTTCGCTTAGCCGGGCTTTCTGGCCCTTGTCAGCATCGTAATCCCGGGCAGCATTGTCTCAGTGCCTTCGACCGTCAATCCGGCATCGCGCAAGACCTGCTCGACGTAAGCAGGCGTGAGGCAAACCGCAGTCGGGTTGTCGAACATGCTGCCGAGAAGATACCAGGCCGCAAAGCGCGGACCCTCACGCGCATCGTCGACCATGAAGTCGTGGATGAGCGCAAGGCCGCCCGGCGGCAAGGCGTCGGCGGCGCGCTTGGCCAGGACCGCGACGTCGGCCTCCCCGACTGCGCTCCAGACATAGGAGATCAGAACCATGTCGTGTCCTTGAGGCCAGTCGACGGTTATCGCATTGCCGGCGATATGCGCGATCCGATCGGCGAGACCTGCCTCCCGCGCATGCCGTTTGGCCGTATCCACGGTCTCAGGGAAATCGAGAATTGTCGCCGAGAGGCGCGGATTGGCGGCGCAGAGCGCGATGCTGTAGGCCCCGCTGCCGCCGCCCACGTCCAAGAGCTTGCGGCGATCCTTGAGATCGAGCCGCTTGGCCAGAAGGCGGGCGGGACCGAGCGAACCCGAGTGCTGGGCCGAGCTGAACCGCTCGCCGCCGATACCGGCTTCATAAATCATACCTTCGTAGAATCCTTTGTCCGGAAATATCCGCTCGCCGCGCAGCGCGG
>PLUH01000039.1:276-16324 GCA_003164825.1 Hyphomicrobiales bacterium | reverse complement strand
GGTGAAGAGATCGAACTCAAGCGCGGCGAACAGGGCTTTGGAAGCCATGAACCCGTAAGTGATCGCCGAGATTTCGCTGACGTCCTCGATTGGTTTCCGCCGCGCCTGGTCCGCCATCGCGCCCTCCTGTCATCTGACCTTGAGCACCATGCGCCCCTGAACGCTGCGCTCCGCGACGGCGCGCATCGCCTCCGCCGCCTGCTCCAGCGGCAGGACGCGATCGACGCGTGGGCGCAGCTTGCCCTCTCCGACCAGCGCCATGACCTTGTCTGCCGCCTCAGCGGCTTCAGCAGGAAAATTCGTCATCCAGGCGCCCGCGAAGACGCCGACGATCGAGTAGTTCTTGAGCAGGGGCAGGTTCATCGGCACGGACGGGATCTCGCCGCCGGCGAATCCGATCGGGATCAGACGGCCGTTCCAGCGCATGAGACGAGCGAGGGTCAGGAACAGCGGCCCGCCGACATTGTCGACGCCAACGTCGATTCCCTGGCCGTTTGTCAGCGCCCTCACCCGTTCGCGCATGTCCTCGCACGAATAGTCGATCACATGCTCGGCTCCGCCGTCGCGCGCAGCTTTCGCTTTCGCGGCCGATCCGACCGCCGCGATGACACGGCCGCCAAGCAGATGCGCGACTTCGACACAAGCCAGGCCGACGCCGCCGGCCGCGCCGGTGATGAGCACTGTTTCGCCGGGCGCCAAGCGCGCGCGGTCAACGAGGGCGTACCACGCAGTGAGATAGGCGTGGAGGACAGTCGAGCCAACCAAGAAATCCACGTTGCCGGGAATACGGGCGCTTTTCGAGGCTTTGGCGACCATCCGCTCCGCAAAACCGCCAAACCAGTTCCCGCAGGCGACACGGTCGCCGGGGCGAAAGCGTTCGACCCTATCGCCCACGCTGGCGACGACCCCCGCGGCGTCTGTTCCCGGCACATAAGGAAGGGCCGGCCGCAGCTGATAGCCGCCGGTGGTCATCAGGTAGTCCATGTAGCTGACCGACGCCGCATGAACGTCGATCAGAACCTCGTCGTCGGCCGGAGTCGGCTCCGCCGCCTCGCCCATGCGCAGCGCGCCAATTCCCTCGAAGCGATCGCAAAGAATCGCGCGCATCAGGCCCTCACGACCGGCGCCGCCGGAAAACTACCAAATTCACAGAAGGCGCCGACAAAGCCCCATGAATGTCCGTGGTCGGAGTTCACCGCAATATCTCAACCATCAGCACCCAGGAGTTGAATACGACGGCGATGAGGGATGCGATGTCGCCAGCGGCGATCCAGAAAAGCCCGGCAACCGATGCAAAGACAAGAAAGGCGCCGCCGATGACGAACGCCAGCGCGAAGCCCACGCTCATCACGGCGCGGGTCGCGTGCTCAACGGCGGTAGCTTCGCTGCGGGAACCCCACGACCGAACTTGAACGACCATCGGAGCAATAGCCATCACCAGGCCAGCCACGATGACTTCGCCGCCCAGGAGCCACGACGGTTGCCCAGGGATAAGGACAAGGCTCGTCGCCGTGATCGCGCCGACCGGCCCGATCAGCGCCTCCGCCGCCCGGCTCGGCAAATGCGGGTAGGAGAGAATGCGAACAAGGTTGATCGAGATCGCGACCACGACGAAGCCGGTCAGCGCCGCGAGCGCCGCGAGCTCAGCCGAGAAGAAGGTGGCCCAGTCGGGCGTCAGCGGCAATGTGGGACCTCTCGAGGCGCCTTCTCCCCGCGCGCGGGCAGAAGGTTAGGATGAGGGGGGCGGCGAGAAGGCCAGCCGACAATCGCCTTGCCCCTCACCCCGGCCCTCTCCCCGCGAAGCGGGGCGAGGGAGAAGGGAGGCGCTTCCCCACCCTTATCGCATGTTCCCCGTGTGGCCGAGGGAGTAACGCCCGGGCTGCGGCCAGACGGTGAGCCCGTGCGGCTGGCCGCCGACCGGAACGGTCTTGACCGAGCCGTCGTCGGTGTTGAAGGCGTAGATGACGCCGTCGTAGCGGCCTGACAGCCACAGCCATTTGCCGTCGGCGCTCAAATTTCCCATGTCCGGACTGCCGCCGCCGGGGATGGTCCAGTTGGCGACCACCTTTCGGGTCGCAAAGTCGATGACCGAGACGCTGCCCATGCCGTTTCTCTGGCCGCCGAGGCTGTGGGTCCCGCGATTGGAGACGAAGAGCTTCGTCCCGTCGCGGCTCGGATAGAGCCCATGCGCGCCGACGCCGGTCTTGATGAAATCGACCTGCCCGAACGAATCGCCGTCGATCACGATGACGCCGTCCCCCACAAGGTCTGCGATAAAGAAGATCTTGCCCTCGGGCGCGATCCGGATGTCCTGCGGCATGTGACCGGGAGTGAGCGGCAGCGTATCGGCAAGCGTGTGATGCACGAGATCGATCTTGGCGAGCGAATTGTTGAATTCGCAGGTGAAGATCGCATAGGCGCCGTCCGGAGAAAAATCGGCGTGATTGATGCCCGCGCAGTTGGGCGTCGCGATGTAGCCCTGCAGCTCCATCGTGTGCGGATCGCGGAACTCGAGCCGCCGCATCGCTTCGGCGACGACGATCGCCGACTTGCCGTCGGGGGTGAAATATATGTTATACGAGTCTGGAACGTCGATAGCCTTGCCGAGCTGGCCGGTCCGGGGGTCGATCGGGATGACGCCGCCGTGACCGCCGCTCATGCTGACGTCGGCCGAAACCCACAGCGTTTGGAGATCCCATGACGGAACGATATGCTCCGGGCTCGGCGTGGCTTGGAGGCTGTCGATCACCTTGAACGTCTCGGGATCGATCACGTCGACCCGGCCGGTGGCGAGATTGGGCGAATAGACCCGGGTCGGCTGCCCGTCGACCGCCGGGCTGAACATGCCTGCCGCGGCCCCGGCGTAGACGTTGTGCGGATCGACGGGCGGTGGCGTCCCGAGGTTCACGGGCGGCAGATCAATCGGTTTTTCCGGGCCGAGCTGGTAGGCGGCGAGCGCGATGAAGTCGCTCGCGGTCCGGCCCTCCTCGACGACGCTATGACAGACGTAGGCGCAGGCGCCGCCCTCGGCGCAAGGGAACGGAATGGTGAGCGATTGCGCGGCGCGCAGCCCAAAACCCGCGCCGACCGCGATCGCGATCACCGCGGCGGCAGCCGCGAAGCCCTTGCGAAAACTCATCCTGCCCAGTCCATCGAGCCCGCCTTCCGTAAGGTGATTCGGCAAAGCGGCTCGGTACGATAGCGTGCGACCGCAAGGATGACTGTTCGATGAACGGAACCTAAGGGAAGCTTGCCGGCGCGGCGGCGGCAAGTCGATGGCGCCCGAACGCGCCATCGCTTATGTGTTCGCCATGACCCAGCCCCATCGCCCGGTCGGCCCCGGCGACCATGTGTTCCTCGTCGACGGTTCGTCGTTCGTCTTCCGCGCCTATTTCCAGTCGATCCGGCAGGATCAGAAATACAACTACCGCTCCGACCGGCTGCCGATGGGCGCGGTGCGCCTGTTTGCGACCAAACTGCTCCAGTTCGTCCGCGACGGAGCGGCGGGGATCAAGCCGACCCATCTCGCGATCATTCTCGACAAGTCCGAGGATTCGTTCCGGCGCGAGATCTATCCGCCCTACAAGGCCCACCGCCCCGATCCGCCGGCGGATCTCGTGCCCCAGTTTCCGCTCATGCGCGAAACCGTGCGCGCCTTCGGCATGATCCCGGTCGAGCAGGACCGCTACGAGGCCGACGACCTCATCGCAACCTATGCGCGCCAGGCGCGCGAAGCGGGCGCCGATGTCCTCATTGTCTCGGCCGACAAGGACCTGATGCAGCTCATCGAGCCGGGGGTGGCGATGTATGACCCGGCTTCCGGCGACCGCGAGGAGCGGCGCTTCGGTCCGGCGGAAGTGGTCGAGTATTTCGGGCTCGGGCCGGACAAGGTGGTCGACATCCAGGCGCTCGCCGGCGATTCGACCGACAACGTGCCCGGCGCGCCCGGCATCGGCGTCAAGACCGCGGCGCAGCTCATCGCCGAATACGGCGACCTCGAAACGCTGCTGGCGAGAGCGGGCGAGATCAAGCAGCCGAAGCGCCGCGAGGCGCTGACCGACCCGCAAAACGTCGAGCGCATCCGCATCTCGAAGCGGCTCGTCACGCTGGCGCGCGACGTGGCGGTGGAGACGCCGCTCGAAGCCCTCGCGACGCCGAAGCTCGACGGCAAGCGCCTGCTCGGGTTCTTCAAGGCGATGGAGCTCACCACCCTCACCCGCCGGGTCGCCGAAATCTGCGGCGTCGAGGCATCCTCGGTCGAGCCGGACCCTCGCTTCGTCGGCCCCGCAGGCTGGCTCAAGCGCGACGGCGGGCAGGCCGAGGCGCCGGCGCTGGAAGATCCCACGCCCGCCTCCGCTCCCGAAGCTGCGCCCGCGCCTCCGGCTCCGGCCCGAGAGGCGATCCCGGAGGCCACGCCCGGCGACCTCGTCCGCGCCCGCGCCGCCGAAGCGCGCGCCCCGATCGACCGCTCGGCTTACGCGACGGTGCGGACGGCGGCGGAGCTTGCCGCCTGGATCGCCCGAGCGGAGGGGACAGGCGTCGTGGCGGTGGATGCGGAGCTCTCATCCATCGACCCGATGCGCGGCGAACTTATCGGCCTGTCGATGGCGGTAAGGCCGGGCGAAGCCTGCTACATCCCGATCGGGCACCGGGTCGGCGCCGATGACCTGTTCGGCGGCGGCGCGCTGGTCGAGGGGCAAATCGCCGAAGCGGAGGCGCTAGCGCTCTTGAAGCCGCTGCTCGAGGCGCCGGGCGTTCTCAAGCTCGGCCACGACATCAAGTTCGACACGGTCGCGTTTGCGCAACGCGGGATCGCTTTGGCGCCGTTCGACGACACGCTGCTCATCTCCTATGCGCTCGACGGCGGCCTCACCGGCGACGATCACAGTCTCGACGCGCTCGGCGAGCGGACGCTCGGCCACAAGACGCTCGCGCTCAACGAGGTCGCAGGCTCGGGCCGGAACTTCGTCGGCTTGGCGCGGGTCCCGATCGATCGGGCGTGCGAATACGCGGCCGAGAACGCTGACATCATCCAGCGACTGTGGCGGGTCCTGAAGCCGCGTCTCGGCGCGGAGGCGGTGGCGAGCGTTTACGAACGGCTCGAACGTCCGCTGGTTCAGCCGCTGGCGCGTATGGAGCGGCGCGGCGTCGCGATCGACCGGGATATGCTGTCGCGCCTTTCAGGCGAATTTGCCCAAGGCATGGGGCGGCTCGAAGACGAGGTGGCGAAGCTCGTCGGCGCGCCGTTCAATCTCGGCTCGCCGAAGCAGCTCGGCGACATCCTGTTCGGCCAGATGGGCTTGCCGGGCGGCAAGAAGACGGCGACCGGCGCTTGGTCGACCACCGCCAGCGTCCTCGAAGACCTTGCGGCGGAAGGTCACGCCCTGCCGGGGCTTGTGCTCGAATGGCGGCAACTGTCAAAACTCAAATCGACCTACACCGACGCCCTGCCGGGCTTCGTCAATCCGGCGACGGGACGCGTGCATACGTCCTACGCGCTCGCCGCGACGACCACCGGGCGCCTGTCGTCGTCCGAGCCGAATTTGCAGAACATTCCCGTTCGCACTGAAGCGGGCCGCAAGATCCGCCGCGCCTTCGTCGCGCCGAAGGGCCGCAAGCTCATCTCGGCCGACTATAGCCAGATCGAATTGCGCCTCCTGGCGCACATCGCCGACATCCCGGCGTTGAAACAGGCCTTCGCCGATGAGCTCGACATTCACGCCATGACCGCCTCGGAAATGTTCGGCGTGCCGATCGAGGGCATGCCCGGCGAAGTCCGGCGGCGGGCGAAGGCGATCAATTTCGGCATCATCTACGGCATCTCGGCCTTCGGCCTCGCCAACCAGCTCAGCATCGGGCGCGAGGAGGCGGGCGCTTATATCAGGAAATATTTCGAGCGCTTCCCCGGCATCCGCGACTACATGGACGCGACCAAGAAGACGGCCCGCGCCAACGGCTATGTCAGCACCCTCTTCGGCCGCAAATGCCACTATCCGCGCATCAACGCCTCGAACCCCTCGGAGCGGGCGTTCAACGAGCGCGCCGCCATCAACGCGCCGCTCCAGGGCTCGGCGGCCGACATCATCCGTCGCGCAATGACGCAAATGGACGCGGCGCTCGCCCGCGCGGGCTTGAGCGCAATGATGCTGCTGCAGGTCCACGACGAACTGGTGTTCGAGGCGCCGGACGATGAGGTCGAGGCGACGCTGCCGATAGTGGCCAAAGTGATGGTCGACGCGCCCGAGCCCGCGGTCAAGCTGCATGTGCCGCTGCAAGTCGACGCGCGGGCGGCGCAGAACTGGGAGGAGGCGCATTAGAGGATTGGAATTGGCGAAACGGGCGACCTGCCAATGAGGGTTCATGGAATTCTTCTCAGCGTGCTCGCGGCGGCGACCATGATTGGGCCGGCGGGCGCGGCTCCGGCCAAGTCTTCCGCGATCATCGCCGTTGACGTGACCCGCGAGTTGCCGGTCGGAACCTACGGCGGCCTCGCCTGGCGCTATGTCGAGGGCGTGATCCACGGCGAGGTCTCGACCGCGGAGCCCGTCGCGGGCTTGAGCGGGCTTGCGGCCGGACTGGCGACCGTTCCGTACGAGGTCGCGTTTCATATCGTTGCGCCGGAATCGCCCGCCGAGGCGGACGCGGTCGTAGTCGAGGCGCCCAATCGCGGCAATCCCATTCTCGCCCGCTCGCTCGGCGCTCCCGTCGCGACGGCGCCGGCTCAGGCTGCCGACGCCGCGGCGGCGGCTGTGGTCGGCGACGGCTTTCTGCTCAAGCATCGGATTTCGCTCGCCGCGGTTCAATGGCAGGCGGGTCTTCCCGGCGGCCCGCCGGAGGCCGCGCAGGGGATCGGCGAGATCGCCGTCCGGGATTTCGGCCGCTGGCTCGCCGGCGCCTTTCGCGGCGGCTCCGGGTCCGCGCCCGCGCCGGTCTTCCGCCACCGCGTCCTCGCGGGCGTGAGCCAGAGCGCGTGGTTCGTGAACACATTTCTCGCCGAAGGCTTCAACGCCGATCCGGAGACCGGCCGGGGCGTCTACCAGGGGGCGTTCACCCGCAACGGCAATGGCGTCGTGCTCGCGATCAACAGCTTCGGCGCGGGCGGCCGGCAGTTCCCCTACGCGCGAAACGATCTCGCGCCGTTGACGCCCGACGAGCTCCTGTCGCGATCGGAAAGCGATCCGGAGCTCATCGACGTGGCCTCGCTCAACGACTTCTACCGGCTGCGCGCCAGCCTATTCGCCCGCGCGCCCGAACGGCCGGGGCTGCACCGTTATGCAACGGCGGCTCCGCACGCGCGCGGCGGCGCCGCTTCTCCGGAGGTCGTCTTTGAGACCATGAAGTGCAATGGCGGCGCGCCGGTTGAGCTCAGCACAGTCAGCGATGCGCTCTATCTTCGTCCGCTCATTCTCGGCCTCTTGCGCGTGACCGGAGACGAGAAAGCGGCCAAGGGCGATCTCCCGCCCGACGCGCCATTCAAGCTCCCGCCGGCGCCGGCCGATTTCGAGGGCTTGAACCGGCTCGGCGCGACGCCGCTCTGGATTCCGCAGTACGCCCCAAACGGCGCGCCCATAGGCGGCATTCCGATGCTCGAGGCCGCGCTCCCGCTCGGCCTCGCCGACCCTCCGGCGCTATCGCCCGCCGTCATCGCCTCGATCGGGGAAACCTGCGGCAATTTCTCCGGCTGGCGGCCTTTTCCGGCCGAGGAGCTCGCGCGCCGCTATGGCTCGCGCGCGGATTACCTTAGGCTTGCGCGCGACAAGGCGGCCGACCTTGTCAGAGCCGGCTATCTGCTTGATGAAGACGAGGCGGCCGCGATCCGCCAAGTCGAAGCACGGCTTCCGGCGGGCTTCCGATAGAGCGCGCGCCGAAACCTAAAGACCTTGAGTCGAGCGTCCATCGAAACTAATAGCTCCTGAACCGATTCCTCCCTTCCCTTTCCCCGGCCAAGACCCGTCCATGAGCCGTATCGCCCAGGGCTACCGTGCGCTCGTTTCCGACCGCGGGTTCGAATTTGACCCGGCGCAGGCGGAGTTGGCGTGGAAGCTCGATGCGCTGAGCGCGGGGCTTGAGGACTATCGCCCCGAGCCGAAGCCCGGCGCCTTCGGTTGGCTGATCGGGCACAAGGCCGCTGAGCCGCCGCGCGGCCTCTATATCCACGGTCCGGTCGGCGGCGGCAAGACGATGCTGATGGACATGTTCTTCGATGCGGTCACGGGGCCGAGCAAGCGCCGGGCGCATTTTCACGCCTTCATGGCCGACGCGCACGCAAGGCTCCATCAGTGGCGCCAGGCGCTGAAGCGCGGCGAGGTCGTGGGCGAAGACCCGATCGCCCCGGTTGCGGCGGAGCTGGCGCGCGAGGCCTCGCTTCTGTGCTTCGACGAGTTTTCGGTGCGCGACATCGCCGACGCGATGATCCTGGGGCGCCTGTTTGCGGCGCTGTTCGCCGCCGGCGTGGTGGTGGTTGCGACGTCGAATGTGGCGCCGGACGATCTTTATCGGGACGGGCTCAATCGCGCGCTGTTCCTGCCCTTCATCGCGATGATCGAGGAGCGGCTCGACATCGTCGAGCTCGACGCGCGCACCGACTACCGGCTCGAGAAGCTCAAGCGCGCGCCGGTCTATTACTCGCCCATCGGCCCGAAGGCGGACGCCGCCCTCGACGCCGCGTTCCTGACGCTGACCGGCCATGACAGGGGCGAGCCGCTTGAAATCGAGCTTCTCGGCCGCCATCTCGACGTCCCGCAGGCGATAGACGGCGTCGCGCGGTTCGATTTCGACGCGCTGTGCCGGCGACCGCTCGGCGCGTCCGACTATCTCAAGATCGCCCAGCGCTTTCACACAATCATCATCGACCGCATCCCCGCGCTTGCCGAAAGCGAGCGCAACGAGGCCAAGCGGTTCATCATCCTGAT
The DNA here is from genome assembly GCA_003164825.1 of Hyphomicrobiales bacterium. Classification (GTDB taxonomy): domain Bacteria; phylum Pseudomonadota; class Alphaproteobacteria; order Rhizobiales; family Beijerinckiaceae; genus Roseiarcus. Next base: position 7,412 of record PLUH01000039.1, on the reverse strand, counting down.
CGACGCGCTTTACGACATGCGGGTCAAGCTGATCGCCTCGGCGGCCGGCGAACCGAAGACGCTTTATGCCGGCGCCGACGGCGCGGAGGCGTTCGAGTTCGCCCGCACCGCCTCGCGCCTGTACGAAATGCGCTCGGCGGACTACCTCGCGCTGCCGCACGGGCGCGACAGCGGCTCGCAGGCCGGCGATCTCGGCGGCATCGCCGAGACGTGAGCGCCTTCCGGCGCGCGCCGTCACCCCTCCATCAGCGTCGTTACGTGCACGGCGACCGAGCGCGCGAGCCCATTAAGATCGTAGCCGCCTTCGAGCACCGAGACGACACGCTCGCCGCACTTCCGGCGCGCGATCTCCATCAGCCGCCGCGTCGCCCAGCCGTAGTCCGCCTCGACCAGGTTGAGATTGCCGAGCGGATCGCGGTGGTGGGCGTCGAAGCCCGCCGAGACGATGATGAGATCGGGTGAGAACGCTTCGACGCGCGGCAGGATCACGGCCTCCATCGCCTCGCGGAAGGTTTCGCCCGAGTCGCCCGCTCGCAGCGGGGCGTTGACGATCTGGTTGTGCTCGCCGCGCTCGCCGACCGCGCCGGTGCCCGGATAGAGCGGCATCTCGTGGGTCGAAGCGTAGGTTACGGTCGGATCGTCCCAGAAGATGTGCTGCGTTCCGTTGCCGTGATGGACGTCGAAATCAACGATCGCGACCCGCTCGGCGCCGTGCGCCGCCTGGGCGTGGCGCGCGGCGATCGCCGCATTGTTGAAGAAGCAGAAGCCCATCGGGTTCGCGACTTCGGCGTGATGGCCCGGAGGGCGCGTGGCGACGAAGGCGTTGCGAACCTTGCCGCTCATCACTTCATCGACGGCGAAGAGCGCGCCGCCGGCCGCTCGCAGGGCGGCCTCATAGCTGCCCGGCGACATCGACGTATCCGGATCGACCGCCGCCAGACCCTGCTTCGGCGTCGCAGCGCGGATCGCTTCGATATAGTCTTTGGGATGGACCCGGGCGATGGCGTCAAGGTCGGCGCGCGGGGCGAGGTCGCGCGCCAGCATCTGATACGCCTCGCTCTCCAGGGCGCGCTCGATCGCGCGCAATCGGTCGGGCCGCTCGGGATGGCCCTCGCCCATCTCGTGCGCCAGGCAGGCCGGGTGACTGATGACGAGCGTGGTCACGGGTTCGATGTCCTGCCTGGCGAATTGCGTTTCCCCGCTGCTTGAGCCGCACTCTTGCGCCAACGCGGAGGAAAGTCCATTCGCCATCACGTCCGGACTGGCGTACGAGCAGGACCTGACCTAGTGTCGAGGCGGGGCGCTCGCCGCCCTGAGCGGGATGCAGCGCGCCTGCTCGCGCAAGACGAGGTCGGCGCCGCCTCGAGCGGCGCGCGGAAGTCAACCGGACGAGAGGCTTGAAGCCGATCCCATGACGGCGAAAGACCAGCCAGCCCCGCCATTTTGGCGGGTGAAGACGCTCGACGAGATGAGTTCGGCGGAATGGGAAAGCCTGTGCGACGGTTGCGGCCGCTGCTGCCTCGTCAAGCTCGAGGACGAAGACGATGGCGAGATCCATTTCACCGACATCGGCTGCAAGCTGCTCGACGCCAAGACCTGCCGTTGCCAAGACTATCGGCAGCGCCACCGGCGGGTTCCCGACTGCGTGAAGTTGACGCCGGCCGCGGTGCGCGAGCTGAGCTGGCTCCCGGTCACCTGCGCCTATCGGCTGGTCGCCGAAGGACGGGACCTGTTCGACTGGCATCCGTTGGTTTCGGGTTCGCCCGACAGCGTGCACGAGGCCGGCGTCTCGGTGCGCGGCCGGGTCTCGGCCAGCGAGACCGACCTCGCGCCCGAATATTGGCCGGACCGGATCGTCAAATGGCCTAACCGCAAGCCGCGCGCCCGGCGTTGAAGGCGACGGCTTCCGAAGGGCCGAGCGGCTATCCGGTGTGCGGCAGCAATCCCGCCCCCCTCAACCGCTCGGCCAGTGCGTCGGCGCCGACATAGAGAAAGCCGGTGAGGCCTGCGGCCTCGGCTCCAGCCACGTTCCTTGAGCTGTCGTCGACGAACAGCGCCGCCTCCGGCGTCGCGCCGAGCCGGGCGAGACAGCGGCGATAGACCTCCGGAGCGGGCTTTCGGGCGCGAAATTCGGCCGAGACGAAGATATTGCGGCCGAAGATCGGTCTGAGCTCGGGGAAGATCGCGTCGATCTCGCGCGCCACCAGGAGATTGTTATTGGTCAGAACCGCCACCACAGCCCGGCGCCCGAGCGCCGCCGCAAGCGCCAGCGCCTCGGGCAGCGGGGTCAGCGCGGCGCGCAACGCCCCGGTCCACGCGTCGAGCGTCAAGCCGCCGCCCAATCGCTCGGCGAACCCGCCAAGATAACCCTCGGCGTCCATGGCGCCGGAGTCGCCGAGGTCCTCGTAGCCGGACCCCCAGATGGCCGCCTCGACAAACGCGGGCGACTTGCCGCTCGCGCGCGCGAGACGGGCGACGCGAAGCTCCCGGTCATAGCGGCACAGAACGTCGTTCATGTCGAAGAGAACGGTCGAGATCATCGGGTCGCCGGCGCCCGCCTCTTGAGCCGCCTGAAGTCTCGCGCGACCTCAGGCGTAGCGGGGCGCGATGTCGCCAAGCAACGATGGCGCCAAGCCGGACCAGGGAACGAGCGCAGCAAACCTCAGGCGGCCCGCGTTAACCATCCTCAGATGTCGCGCGCGCGCTCGAGCAGTCATTCAGCCGCCATTCAACGACGGCTCGCTAGATCTGGGCCCGTCACGAATCGAAAGGTGATCTCATGCGAAAAATCCTGTTTGCGTCTGCGCTTGCTTTGGTCGGCCTGGCGACCGCCGTTCCCGCGGGCGCGATGCCATTTCCTTCGCTAGCCGACCAGGCGCCATCCGCGTTCACGCTCACGGCCGGCGGCTGCGGGGCCGGCTTTCATCGGGGACCGAATGGCGGCTGCCGGCGAAATGGCGGCGGCGCCTATGCGCACCCCTATGCCGGCCGGCACTGCTGGTGGCGCGGCGGCGTGCGCGTCTGCAACTAACTGAGCGACTCGAGCCTGTGTGACGCGCCGGCGAGCAAAAGCCGGCGCCTCATGCCGTCGCGCTCGGCCGCGCCTTCAGGGTCTCACGCCAGCGGATGAGATTGGCGAGCTCCTGCGGGATGGCGATGCGCGCCGGCCTGGCGAAGTCGAGCGCCACCAGCCCGGTGATGTCGGCGACGGTGAAGCGGTCGCCGGCGATGAAGGGGCGGTCGCGCAGCGCCTCGTCGACGATCGCCATCGCCCGGAGCGCCCTTGGCCGATTGGCCGCCGCCCATTCGGGAACCTGCGGGTTCTCCATTTCCGCCATGTGCGGATGACTGTGGCGCAACACCTGGGCGATCGGCAGAAGCAGGCGCAATTCGAGCTGGCGCTGCCACATCTCGATCGTCGCCCGCTCGAGCGCGGTTAAGCCGAAGAGGTTCGGCTCCGGCCACAATTCCTCGATGTAACGGCAGATGGCGATCGATTCGGCGATCCTCGTCCCGTCGTCGAGTTCGAGAATGGGGATGGTCTGGAAGGGATTGAGGGCCGAGAATTCGGCCGCCTTGTGCTCCAGTTTGGCGAGATCGACCTCGATGCGCGGGATCTTGACGCCCTTCTCGGCCAGGAAGATGCGCACGCGGCGCGGGTTCGGGGCCAGATTGGAATTGTAGAGCTTCATGCCGCCCTCCTCCGCGACGGGCGCCGCCTCCATAAGACCCGCGACATCGGCGGGTTAAGAAATGCTTAAGCTCGACCCCGGCCGGCGGGAATTGGCGCCTGCGGACTTAACAACGTTAATCGAAATAGCCTCAACAATCTCTCAATTCCTCGCCATCGCGTCAGTTGCTCGTTAAGCATTTCGGCCGCATGGTTGACGCGAGTAAGGGCGTGCGTATCGGGTTTTTATGAGTGACGTCGGGGCCGATCTGGCGGGGGGCGGGCGCGGAAGCGCCCCCGACGTCGCCGCGCGCCGGCGCAAGATGAGCATCCAGCTCCGGCAGGCGCGGCGGTCGCTCTCCGAGCCCGATGCGGTCCCGAGCCATTCGGCGGCGATGGTGCGGCTGTTCGCCGAGATCAACCGCAGCGCCTCTCCGATGCTCGGGATCATCGCGCTTGGCGTCTGCGCGACCGCGCTGGCGTGGCTCGACGCCGGTCCGCTGATGACCTGGATCACCTTCATCGCCTGCGCGATCGCGATCGGCTATGCGCTGCCGATCGCGTTTCTCGACAGCAGCGAAAAGGAGAAGGCCGCCGGCGCGTGGCGGCGCAAGTTCGTGTTGTCGACCACGCTGTGCGGCTCGGCCTGGGCCTATCTCATCGTCGCGCTGCTCCAGTCGCGCGACCCCAACGCTCAGGCGTTCGCCATTGTCGTGATGCTCCTGGTCTCGACCGTGATGTCGCTTCTGGCGGCGGCCATTCCGGCGGCGTTCGTCGCCGGTATGCTGCCGATGATCATCGGCGTCATCATCCTCTACGCCCCCCGTCTTCAGGGGGCGGCGCTGCCGACGGCGGCGTTGGCGGTCGGCGTCATCGGCTATTTTCTGGTCGTCGCGCGGCGCCTGCACGCCGCCGCGGCGCAGAACATTTCGTTTCAGGCGGAAAAGGACTCGCTCATCGCCGAGCTCGAGCAGGCCAAGCTCAATTCGGACGAAGCGCGCCGCCGCGCCGAGAGCGCCAATCTGGCCAAATCGCGCTTCCTGGCGACGATGAGCCATGAACTGCGCACGCCGCTCAACGCGGTGCTCGGGTTCTCCGAAGTGATGAAGGCCGAGCTGTTCGGTCCCCATACGGCGTCAGTCTACAAGGAATATTCCACCGACATCCACGCCAGCGGTCAGCATCTCCTGATGCTCATCAACGAAATTCTCGACCTGTCGCGGGTTGAAGCCGGACGCTACGAACTGAAGGAGGAGCCGGTCCCGCTCACCGGCGTGGTCGAGGAATGTCTCCGTCTCCTGTCGATGCGAATCGAGCGGCGGCATCTCGCCATCACCGAAGCGCTGGAGCGCGACTTGCCGCGCATCTGGGCCGACGAGCGGGCAGTGCGCCAGGTGACGCTCAACCTGCTCACCAACGCCATCAAGTTCACGCCCCAGGGCGGCTCGATCGTCATCAAGGTCGGCTGGACCCGGACCGGCGGGCAATATCTGTCGATCCGTGACACTGGGCCTGGCATTCCGCCGGAGGAAATCCCGATCGTGCTATCGTCTTTCGGCCGCGGCGCGCTGGCGCAGAAGAACGCCGAGGAAGGCACCGGCCTCGGGCTGCCGATCGTCAAGGGGCTGGTCGAATTGCACGGCGGCGAGTTCCGCCTCAACTCGACGCTCCGCTTCGGGACGGAGGTGATCGTCATCTTCCCGCCGGAACGGGTCATGGATGCGCTGCCGGCGCTCGATCCGGATACCACCGCCGAGCCCGCCGAACGGCGCCGGCGGCGCTCGCGCCGGGGTCGCGATCCGGTGCGCGCGGCGTGAAGGGCTAACCGGAGCCTCGCCACCGAAACAATCGCGACGGCGAACGTCGAGACAGCGGGATTCCGAATCGTGTTCGCCGGTCCTCAGCCAAGCGTTTCGTCGAGCCAGTCGTAAATACGCGCGAAGGCGAGGCGCCCTGCGCCGGCCTGACAGTGCGCGCCTGCCCCTTCTTCTTCCGTGAAGCGCATCAGCGTCTTGGAGCAGGTGAGATGATCATAGAGCTCCTGCGGCTGCCCCTTGAAGAAGAGGTCGCTCTCCGCTTCGCAGACCAGCGTCGGGCAGGTGATTGACTCAGCCACGCCGTTCCTCAGGTTATAGGCGAGCGAGGCGGCCAAATAGGCGCGCGGGGTCGGCGCTCCCATCGCGTACATGCCGTGTGTGAAAGCCCATCGCGCGGTTGGATTCATCGTCTGATCGAGCGCCTGATCGAGTTCGGGCGCAGATTCCGCGGTGAGCATGGCCTTGATGCTTTCGCGCTGCTCCGCGGGCGCCCTGGCGAGCTGCGCCGCCGCGTAGTCGTAGAGACCGTCGTTGGCGATGACGGCGGCGACGCGCTTTTCGAAGGCCGCCGCTCGCGGCGCGAGCAGGCCGCCGAGGCTCGCCCCCATCAGCGCCACTCGCCTCGGGTCCACCCCCGGCAGCTTCAAGACAAAATCGAGCGCCGGCGTCACGACATTCTCCCAATCGGGACGGAAGGTCAGGCCCTCGCGATGCAGCGGCCCGAACTGCCCCGGACCATCGAAGGCCAGGACATTATAGCCACGCTCCGTGGCCGCGCGGGCGCCGATGAAATGCATCTCCTCCGCCGAACCGTCGAAACCGCTATGCATGACGATGGTCGTGCGCAGACGCGAAGAGAGATCGGCCCGATGGAAGTACCCCGGCAGCGTCGTGCGCTCATAAGGGATCTCGACCGGCTCGATCGGCGGATCGAACAGCGCAGCGCAGGCCTTGTAGCAATCGACGGATCGTCGATAGGCGCGGGCGACGCGAGGATCGCGCGGCGTCCCGTGAAGGAAGAACTCCGACGACCGATAGTAGTTGGAAGCGCGCAGGAACCCGTCGCGCGCGCTGACCCGGTGGCCGCGGCCGAGCCGGTCATCGGCCTCGGTCGCCACCCTGTCGGCGATGGCGTTCCAGGCCTCGAACCAGCTGTCATAGTCGCCCCCCTTGATGCGATTGGCGACGGCAAGCACTTCGCCGAACTGGCTGCCGCCATATTCGTCCGCCGCGATGACGCGCAACGTCTCGAACCAGAAATGGGGATTGTCGGGAAACAGCGGCGGCTTGGCTTCCGGCATGACGACGACTGTCCTTTCTATCGGGCGCGCGTCTCTCTATCGTCTCACGCCCAATTCGGCGTCAGGCGCTCGACGTCTCGCCGAAGCCCGCCGCTTCGATCGCGAGGTGGGTTTTGTTCTGAAAGCTCGCGTCCTGGCCGGCGGCCAGCAGGGGCGCGGCGTCGGCGATCGCGCGGCAGACGGCTTCGACCCAGCCCGCCTCCGACTTAGCGAAGTCGCTCAGCACGTAATTGTAGACCAGCGCCTTATCGCCGGGATGGCCGATCCCGACGCGCACCCGTTTATAGTCGTTGCCGACGTGGGCGGTGATCGAGCGCAGGCCGTTGTGGCCGGCATTGCCGCCGCCGA
>PLUH01000039.1:0-250 GCA_003164825.1 Hyphomicrobiales bacterium | reverse complement strand
GTCGACCGCCATGAAGCCGATGTTGTGGCGGTTGCGTGCATGGCGCGCGCCGGGATTGCCGAGTCCCGCGATGACCAGCATGGGGTCCCCGATCGATCAACATGAGGGGCGGGCTTGGCGTTGGCGCAAACCCGCCCGTCCGGGGCGACCTTACTTCTTGGCGGCCGGCTTGGCGGCGGCGGGCGCGGCCGCCGCTTTCGCCGGAGCGGCGGCGCCCTTGGCGGCGTCGGCCTTGGCCGGGGCGCCGGCC
>PLUH01000142.1 GCA_003164825.1 Hyphomicrobiales bacterium | reverse complement strand
GCTTCGTCGCCGGCTACGACGTGGCGGCGCTGACGCTGCTCGCACTGCTCTGGACCCGCGGGCTGCACGGTGACGCTCGTCTGACCAAGGCGCGCGCGGCGCTCGACGACCCCGGTCAGACAGCGATCCTGTTCGTCATGCTCGGAGCGGTCATCGTGGGTCTCATCTCGGCGATCGCCATCCTCGGGCACGGACCCAGCGCGCAGACGGTCGGGCAACGCTGGCTCGCGTACGCGCTCGCCACGACCGCCGTCAGCGTCGGCTGGTTCCTCGTGCATACGGTGTTCACGTTTCGGTACGCGCACCTCTACTGGTACGACGACGACGGCGACGGCACGGAGTCCGGCGGGATCCGGTTCCCAGGTACTCCCGAGCCATCGGATTTCGACTTCGCGTACTTTGCGTTCACGCTCGGCACCTCGTTCGCGGTCTCCGATCCGCAAGTCACCGAGACGCGCGTGCGGCGCGAGGTGATCGTCCACTCGATCATCGCGTTCGCCTACAACTCGGTGATCATCGGCATGGTGATCAACATCTTCGCCGGCATCTTCTCGAGCGGAAGCGGCGGGAAGTAGCGCTTCCACCCGGGATCGGGCGTGGGCCGCGCGAAGCAGACCGCGATATGGAGTTCCATCGATGAGCCGTCTGTTTCGCCTGTGCCTCGCCGCATCGGTTCTCGTCATGCTCTGGCCGCGCTTGGCTGAGGCGCAGGGTGCCGCACCGCCGCCTGCGAGCGGAGCGCCGGCCGCGTACGATGCGTTCGTCAAGGGAGCCGAGGTCTCGCCCGGCCTCATCCCAGTCGTGCACAAAGACGGCAAAATCTATCTCGCCATTGCGACATCGCAGCTCGGCAAGGATTTCATCGAGACGTCGGTCCCGTCGAGCGGTCTGGGCGGCTTCGGTCCGGCGGCCGGCGAGCCGTACGTGGCGCCCGCGCGAATCATGCGCTTCGAGCGTGCCGACGGGAACGTGGTCATTCGCTGGCCCAACACCTTTGCGCGCGTCGACGACCAAACGCCGCAGGCGCTGGGGGCGCGAAACTCGCTGCCGGGATCGGTCGTTGCCGTGGCTCCGATCGTCGCCGAGTCCAGCACGACGCTGGTGATCTCGGCTGCCCCATTCCTCGGCGATGTCGCCGATCTCCATGNNCGGCGTGGCCCCGAAGCCGGGACACACCTACCGGCTCGATCCGGCGCGGTCGTTCTTCGTCGCTGCGAAGAGCTTTCCGGACAACACGCTGCTGCGTGTGAGCCAGACGTGGACGACCGACTCGCCCGATACCATCGACAACGCCCCCGATCCGCGCAGCGTCGAGGTCAGGGTGTCCTACAACATCATCGCGGCGCCGCACGACGGATACCGGCCGCGCTTCGCCGATCCGCGGGTGGGCTATTTTTCTGTGCCGCAGGTCGACTTCGCGACCGATCGCAAGCCGTCCAGAAACGTCTACTACGCGGTTCGCTGGAACTTCATGCCCGAGCATCCGGGGCAACCGTCGGTTGCGCAGCATCCCCTCGTGTACACGCTCAACAACAACATCCCGATTGAGTACCGGGAGGTCGTCAAGCAGGGGCTCCTGCAGTGGAACGCGGCGTTCGCGCGCGTCGGTATCCTCAACGCCGTCCAGGTGCAGNNAAACATGGTGAGCTGGATCGACACCACCTCACCACGATACGGCGCCGAAGCGCTGATCATCAGCGACCCGCGCACCGGCGAGGAGATCAACTCCGGCGTCAACGTCGATGCCGTTCTCGGTCTCACCGGCTCGGCCTATCGCTACCTCGTCGCCCCCGCACGGGGTCTTCCGGACACCGNNCTTCGGACTGCAGCACAATTTCATCGGCTCGATGGCATACTCGGCGAAGCAGCTTCAAGACCCGGCCTTCACGGCCAAGTACGGCGTGGCGAGTTCCGTCATGGAGTACGCCCCCATCAACGTGTGGCCGAAGGGCACGCCGCAAGGCGCCTACGTCCAGCTCGTGCTCGGTCCGTACGACTATTACGCGATCCAGTTCGGTTACGAAGATATTCCGAACGCGCCGACGCCCGAAGCCGAGGTCCCGACGCTGAATCGCCTCGCCTCACGCTGGTCGGATCCGATGTACCGGTTCGCGTCCGACGAAGACGTGTTCTTCGATCAGGGTCACGCGATCGACCCGCGCGTCCAGCAGTACGACCTCNNATGCTGCACGGCATCATGGATGCCGTGGACAAGCGCTTTCCGAGGCCGGGCGAGCCCTACGACGAGGCGCGCCGGGCGTTCAGCTCTCCGCTGCGTTACTACGTCCGCTACGGCGTGATGCCGGTGCACATCATCGGCGGCGAATACATCTCGCGGGCGAACGCCGGCGACCCGCACAGCGCGCCGCCGCTGCAGCCGGTGTCACGCGGCGACGAATACGCGGCCTGGCAGGCGCTGCGGACGTACGTGTTCGCGGACGAAGCCTGGCACTTCAGCCCAAACGTCCTCAACAAGCTGGTGTACAGCGAAGTCAGCTCGTTCACCGATGGACTCTGGGTCTACAACCCGCCGCCGCGACACGACATCGCCGTCGTGCAGGTCGCCGCGCAAGCCCAAGACCAGGTGCTTAACGAGCTCTTCGCACCGCTGACGCTGCAGCGCATCGACGAGCTGTCGACCAAGTACGCCCCGGGCACGACGATGACGCTGACCGACCTGTTCGATTGGACGCGCGCCGGAATCTTCGGCGACCTGCAGGACGGCACGATCGCCCGGGCCGGCGTCGTGCGCCGCAACGTTCAAATCCGTTTTGCCAAGCGGCTGTCGCAGCTTTGGACGGCACCTGCCGACGGCACGCCGCCCGATGCGCAGGCGCTTGCGCGGCTCCAGCTGAGTTATCTGGAGCACGCCGCCGCAAAGGCGCTGGGCGGCAACCTCGACGAGCTGACGCGCTCGCACGTGGAAGCCTTACAGGCCGTTGCGAAGCAAGGACTCGAAGCCAAGGCCTCGATCCCCGCGCCCGTACCGCCGCGCCCCGGCTTGTGACGTCGCCTCGCTCGACGCCCTGATCGTGTAACGCGCGGCGACGTCGCCGCGCGGAGCTCGCTCGGCGGTCGGCGAATGGTGCGAGGTGGAGCTCCAACTCGATCAGAACCGGGCGGCGCCGCTGCCTTCCGGGACGGTCACGTTCCTGTTCAGCGACGCC
>PLUH01000120.1 GCA_003164825.1 Hyphomicrobiales bacterium | reverse complement strand
TTGGTGGTGAAGAACGGCTCGAAGATCTTGGCCCGGACCTCGGGCGGAATGCCGTGGCCGGTGTCCTCGACCTCGACCAGCACGTAGTCGGCCGGGACGATCGCCATCTCCTTCAATTCAGCGCATTCGGAGGCGGGGAAGTTGCGCGTGCGCAGCGTGATCTTGCCGCCGTCGCTGATGGCGTCGCGGGCATTGACGACGAGATTGACGATCACCTGCTCGAACTGGTTGAGGTCGGCCTTCACCTGCCACAGGTCGCGCCCGTAGACGACATCGAGCCGAATCGTCTCGCCGACCAGCCGGCGAAGCAGCATCTGCAGTTCCGACAGCACGTCGTTGAGCTGCAGCGTCTGCGGACGCAAGGTCTGGCGGCGCGAGAAGGCGAGCAATTGCCGGACCAAGCCCGCCGCTCGATTGGCGTTCTGCTTGATCTGCATGATGTCCTGGAAGGACGGATCGGTCGGGCGGTGATTGGCGAGCAGAAGATCGGAATAGCCGATGATCGCGGTCAGCACATTGTTGAAGTCGTGCGCGACGCCGCCGGCGAGCTGGCCGATCGCCTGCATCTTCTGGCTCTGGACGAGGTTCTCCTGGAGTGTGCTCTGCTCGGTGGTGTCGAGGGCGAAGATGGTCGCGCACGCTCCTTCGTCGGTCTTCGGATCGGCCGCCGAGACGAAGAGGCGCGCCGAACGCGCCGCGCCCGCCGCCTCCAGCGAGACATCGAGCGGGGCGATCTCGCCCTTGCCCTGGGCGGCCGCCTCGATCGATGCGCCCAAGGCGGCGCGATCGCGCTCGGCGACCAGGTCGAAGATCGACAGCCGTCCCTTGGCGGCGTCGGTCTTGAGCGCGGCCTGGGCGAGCCGCGCAAAGGCGGCGTTGGGACGCAATACCGCGCCCGCGGCGTCAACCGCCGCTATCGCCACCGGCGTCGAATTGAAAATGCGCGCAAACCGCACTTCCGCGGCGCGCAGGTCCTCGCCCTTGATCTCGCCGGGCGCGCGGTTGATCACCAGCGAGCGCGACGGGCCGGGCGCGCCGTCGCTGGAAAAGGCGACCTTGTGGAGGATGCGCACCGGCAGCACCCGGCCCTGGCGCGGCTTGAGGTCGACGTCGAATTGCTGCGTCGTCACTTCGCCCGGGCCGCCGGACATCATGGCCAGCATGGCTCCGCCGTCTCCGGCGACAATGTCGTCGATCTTGAGGCGTCCAACGCCGAACTGGGCGAGATCGTAGTCGAGCCATCCGGCGAGGGTAGCGTTCATATGGGCGATCGCGCCGTCGGGCTCGGCGGAGAAGAACCCGGCGGGCGCGTGGTCGAGATAGTCGATCGCGTGCTGAAGGTCCTGGAAGAAGGTTTCGTGCCGGTCGTGGTCGCGCGTCTCGTCCGACACCGTCCACGCCATCATCCCATCCTTGGCCGCGCCCTCGAGCGGGCGCACGCGAATGCGGTACCAGGCGACCTCGCCCTCGCCGCTCGGGGGCGGCGAGAGACGCAGCTCCTCGCTTGCCCGCGTTCCGGACTTGGCCGCCTGGGACAGGCGATAGACCGACTCCGAGACGTCGGGGGAGCCGGTGAACAGCCGCTCGACCGGACGCAGATCGCCGGCGGCGCGCGCGCCCGAGAGCGCGCGGTAGGCGTCGTTGGCGTAGACGATTCGCGATTCGCGGTCGGTGACCAGAATTCCGTCCGGATTGGAGTCGGCGATCGCCTTGGTGGTGTCGAGGCGCGCCGCCCGGGTCGGGAATTGCAACAAGCCAAAGGCGAACAGGAGCAAGCCGAAAGCGCCGCAGACGGCGAGGATGACGATCATCCAGGTCAGCAGCGTCGCGCCGATGGCGCTCGGCGCAAGCCACAGGGCCAGAAGAGCGCCGGCGAGGCATACGATGAGGATCGCGAGTGCGAGCGGATTGACGGTCCGCTCTATTCTGTCCACCGGAGGAGGCGGCGCCGATTTCATCTGAGGCTCAAACCCCGAAAGGACATTGCCGAACGCGAACGCGCCGAGTCGATCGCGGTCGCGCGTGTGCTACCATGGGCGGCGTCCGATGTCTTGACGGCGAACCGCCGAACCTGGGCGAAAGTGGGGTGAATGCCCCAGTTTTCAACGGGATCGCATTTTGTTATGAGTGTCATACAAGCGCCGGACGGATTCGGCGCGCGCGGGAGGCGCGAGCGCGGGCGGCGCGCGAGCCTAGTCTTTTGGTCGGCGGCGATCTCTCTTCTCGGGGGCGCGGCGAAGCCAACGCTCGGAAGCCGAAGCTGAAGAGCAGGTTGTCGCGCGCTCGGCGGGAGTCTTGGATTGGGCATGCAGTGGTTGGATCAGCTTCCGTTCGCGGATAATCGGGTCGTCCAGATGGGGTTCCTGGCGGCGTGCGGCATCGCCGCGCTCATCCTCCTGGCGATCCTTTACCGATTGGTGTTCGCCCATCGGCTGCGCGTTCCGGGCGGACGGACCCGTCAGCCGCGGCTTGGCCTCGTCGACGCGTTCAGCCTCGACGGCCAGCGGCAGCTGGTCCTCGTCCGGCGCGACAACGTCGAGCATCTGGTCATGATCGGCGGCCCGAACGACGTTCTGGTCGAATCGCAGATCAACCGCGCACTGACGCCGGCGCGGGAGAACAACCAGGCCTCGCCTCTGCTCGCGCCAAGCGCGTCCGGGCGCCGAACCGACACGCCGCTGGCCGCCGCGCCGGTCGTCGCCGAAGCGCCGCTGCCCTCGAAGGTCGCCGCCCCGGCCGCGGCGCCCGCGCCAGCGGCCCCAAA
>PLUH01000159.1 GCA_003164825.1 Hyphomicrobiales bacterium | reverse complement strand
GCCGCCTTGCTTGAATCACAAGCGATTCTAACGATTCGTTATTTTCTCGGACAGGCTCTTAGAGTTTCCAAAACAGCGCCCTGTTGTCGTGAATAGATTTAATTCGATCGATCTTAGCGTTTAACCAGATACTGAGATCAAAAATGCTGAAGGCGCTCCAAGCCATTTGCACGTGTAGCCACCCCTGCTAGACAATGGAAGACAGGTCCTCGCGTGTCCGAATCGCCGCTGCCCGATATCTCCAACCCATCCCCTGCTCCTAATTCAAGGAATAGCGGATTGGCGTCAGTTTCTTCGGCGGGCGGTGAAAAGGGCGTCCTGCCTCACTGGTCGGCCGGAATTATCCCGAAGATTTCCGAATAGCGGCCTCCGCGGCCTTCATCCCACTTCCGGTGCGCCCACATCCACTGCTCGGGCGCCTCGCGGATGAAGGTTTCGAACTGCTTCTGCAGCGCGGCGGTGGCGACGATGGCGTCGGCCTCGCGATCGTTGGTCTCGGGGACGGGTATGCGCGCGCCGCGGATGACAAAATGGACATCGGGGCGGCGGAACGCGGCGCCGGCGTAGAGGGGCAGGCCGGTGGTGCGGGCAAGCAGGGCCGGGAAAACCGTCGAGCGCGCCGGAACGCCGAAGAAGGGAACGAGGGCGCCGCGATCGTCGCGCAGGTCGGCAAGGAAGGCGGGATAGCCGCCCTCTTTGGCTTTCTTGAGCAGCGCCCGGGCAGTGGACGTCGTCCTCGGCAATAGCCCGCCCTCGTATACCGCCTCGCGCAATTTGAGCGTCGCGGCGTCGACATAGGGGTTGCTCAGGCGCTGATAGACGCCGGTGAACGGCGCGCCCATGAGCTTGCCGGCGTAGGCGACAAGCTCCCAGTTGCCGAGATGGAGGCCGCAGACGATGCAGGGTCCGCCGCGGGCGATTTCGCGCAATTGCTCCATCGGCTCGAAGGTGACCCGGCCTTCCGCCATGATCTGCTTGAGAAAAAAGCCTTCGGCGAAGGTGCGGCCGAGGTTCTCCCACATGTCGCCCGCGATCCGCTCGCGCTCCTGGAGCGGCATGTCGGGGAAGGCGAGGGCCAGATTGCTGAGCGCCCGCTTCTGGCGGTGGAGGCGGGGGGCGATGAGGCGCCAAGCCATGCCAGTTTCGCGCGAGGCGGCCTCGAGCGGACGCATGGAAATCGCGCCGTGAATCAGCCGGAATCCGGCATATTCCAGCCGATAGCGCAGTTCTGTCGGGAAGCTCATCACTCGGCCAGCCAATCGGCGCGTGGGCCGAAGGCGCCTGATTGCGCAGAGGTCGCGGCCCTGTCAAGGCGGGCGGCCAAACGCCGCGGCGGCGGGAACTGGGCTTCCTTCGCCCGCGCCATTTCTCCATAATGGCGCCTTCAGGCGGAAGCTTTCGGAGATGAGTGCAATGGATGGTGCCGGGATCGGCGAAATGGCGGAGGCGTTGGCGACGCCCCGGATGGATCAGGAATTCGGAACGGTGCTCGATCACGCGACCGGCGCGGTCCTCAACGCGCAGACGTTCGAAGCGCCTTATCCGCTCATTCTCTTTCGCGACTTTTTCCCGGCCGAGTTCTATCGGCGTCTGCTGAAGAACTTTCCCGCGAACGACCGGTTCGTCCAACTGAACGGGGAGGGGACGCGAAGACAATACAATCTCTATGACGAACGGGCCGACCCCGGGTTGGAAGAAGGGCGCGCTGCCTGGAGCATTGTGAGGCGGGTTCTGTCGTCGCCGGAGATCGCCTTGGCGCTGCGGTCGAAATTGGATGCAGGATTTCGGATTCGCGCCAAGGGCAGCCGCGAGGGCTGGCCGATCCCGATGTTTCCGCGGCCGGTGGTCTATGCCGATCTCGACGGCTATGCGATCAAGCCGCACCCCGACACCCGCCGGAAGGTGCTGACGATGCAGATCTACCTGCCGGCGGACGACACGCAGCGCGACCTCGGCACGACGATCTACAAGATTTCGCCGATGGGGGTCTTCGCCTGGAAGTCCTATGGCCTCACCAAGGACAAGACCTTGCCNNTTCCTGCCGAACACCGGCTACGCGTTCGTCGTCATCCATCCGGCCTATTCGCTGTTGAAATCGAGCTGGCACGGGCGGGAGGCGATCTCGGTTCCGGTCGAAAAGCCGCGCCTGTCGATCCTCAACACCTACTACCGCGAGCCTGAGAAGGCCGACGCCTGAACAGCGGCGCCCGTCATTAAGCGACGTTCATGCGCCGGCCGATATTGTGCTAAAGCGTCACGCGATATTTATCCGCACTGACATCTTCGGGGAGGACCAATGAGCGAGCACACCAAATATTTGCTGGGCGAGGGCAAGATTCCGCACGCCTGGTACAACATTGTCGCCGACCTGCCGTCGCCGCCGCCGCCGGTGCTGCACCCGGGAACTGGCCAGCCGGTCGGCCCAAGCGATCTCGCGCCGCTCTTTCCGATGGCGCTTATCGGCCAGGAGGTGAGCGCCGAACGGCAGGTCGAAATCCCGACGCCGGTTCGCGATATCTACCGTCTGTGGCGCCCGACCCCGCTCTATCGCGCCCGGCGGCTCGAGAAGGCGCTCGGAACGACGGCCCGCATCTTCTACAAATATGAAGGCGTCAGTCCCGCCGGGAGCCACAAGCCCAATACCGCTGTGGCCCAGGCTTTTTACAATAAGGAAGAGGGCGTCGCCAAGCTTTCGACCGAAACCGGGGCGGGGCAGTGGGGCTCCTCGCTCGCCTTCGCTGGGGCGCTGTTCGGGCTCGAAGTCAAGGTCTACATGGTCAAGGTCTCCTACAATCAGAAGCCCTACCGGCGGGCGCTGATGGAGACCTATGGCGCGAAATGCGTCGCGAGCCCGAGCAATGAGACCGATTCCGGGAAAGCGATCCTGAAAAAGCATCCCGATTCGCCCGGAAGCCTGGGGATTGCGATTTCAGAAGCGGTCGAAGTCGCGGCCAAGAACGCCGACACCAAATATGCTCTCGGCAGCGTGCTCAACCACGTGCTGATGCATCAGACCGTCATCGGCCTCGAGGCGATCGAGCAGATGGAGGAGGCCGACGCCTATCCCGATGTCGTCATCGGCTGCGCCGGCGGCGGCTCAAACTTCGCCGGCATCGCTTTCCCGTTCATCGGCAAGGCGTTGCGCGAGAAGAAGAGCGTGCGTGCAATCGCGGTCGAGCCGGCGGCATGCCCGTCGCTGACGCGCGGCAAATACGCGTTCGATTTCGGCGACACTGGACATCTGACCCCGCTGGTCAAGATGCATACGCTCGGCTCCGAATTCATACCCCCAGGCTTCCACGCCGGGGGCTTGCGCTATCACGGCATGGCGCCCTTGGTCAGCCACTTGAAGGAGCTCGGGCTCATCGAGGCGAGGGCCTATCACCAGAACCCGTGCTTCGAGGCTGGCGTTCAGTTCGCCCGCCACGAGGGCATCGTGCCCGCTCCGGAGACGACCCACGCGATCCGGGCGGCGATCGACGAGGCGCTGAAGGCGCGAGAAGAGGGCAAGTCGCCGACGATCCTGTTCAATCTCAGCGGCCACGGGCATTTCGACATGCAGGCCTACAGCGACTATTTCGCCGGCAAGCTCGAGGATCAGGATTACGATCCGAAGGCGCTCGAGGCTTCGCTCGCGCATCTGCCGAAGGTTGCGGCGGAGTAGCGGGTCATTCAGCCCATCGCGAAATCCCATAGCGAGCGCCAGAGGCACCGCTTCGACGGATTCTTGAACGCCGCGGGGTCAAAATAGGCGAGGTGGCCGGTCGACCCGTCGTCCGGCCATCGGAAGCCGACCTCCACCCGGCCGGCTTTCACGATCACGAATTGCTCGACCGGACCGGGATCGTCGGCTGCGGAAACTACCGGGCCGAGCCGGCCGGTCGCCCCGTCCTGATAGCGCCAGATCCGGCCATCGGACGTGGTCACGCGCACCAGGCGGGCCGTTTCGTCATAGTCGACGACCAGCGGCCCGAGCTTGCCCTCGCCCTTATAGTCGCACTCTCGCGTCACAGATTTCGTCCCCGCCGCAACGGCGATGGTTGAACATGCGACGAGGGCCACGAAAGCAGTGGCGAGGAGACGAATGCGGGGCATGGCGGTCGTGATGGCCCGGGCTCTCATTTTCAATCGACAGCTTCCCTATTATCACGCCCGCAACCGTTTGCGCAGCGGGCTATTGGGCGAATGGGGCGAAATTTTATCTCTGCGTCCCGCCAGACAAAAGCGCAAGCTGACGGCGACGCCGGACCGGGTTGCAATGGCGCCTCAACCTGCTATCAAGCCGCCCGCGGCGATGCTCTCGGCCGCTTCTCAAAAGGCCAATTCATGCTTGCATTCAGCCGACGCGCCGCGCTCTGGCTTCCTTTTATCGCCGTTTCCGCCGCGTGGGCTGCGGAGGACCCGGCCAATACGGTCATCCTCACGACCAAGCACGGCAAGGTCGTCATCCGTCTGCGTCCCGATTGGGCGCCCAAGCACGTCGCGCAGATCGAGACCCTGGTGAAGCAGAAGTTCTACGACGGCATCGTGTTCCATCGCGTCATTCCGGGCTTCATGGCCCAGACCGGCGATCCGACCGGCACCGGCGCGGGCGGCTCCAGCCTTCCGAACCTGCCGGCCGAATTCAACGCGACCCAGTTCAAGCGAGGCATCCTAGGCATGGCGCGTTCGGAGGACCCGGACTCCGCCAATTCGCAGTTTTTCATCACGACTGCGGATGCAGGTTTCCTCGACGGCAAATATACCGCTTTCGGCGAAGTCGTCTCGGGGATGGACGTCGTCGACAAGATCAAGGCCGGAACTCAGGAAAACAATGGCGCAGTCACGAACCCCGACAAGATCGTGACCATGCGCATGGCGCCCGAAGCGAAGTGACGAGGAGCGGCGATATGGCGAACGCAGGCGACACGCTGACCCTCGAGACGAGCAAGGGCCCGGTGGTGATCGAGATGAACCCGGCGCTCGCGCCGGGCCATGTCGCGCACATCAAGCGCCTCGTCTCCGAGGGTTTCTATGACGGCATCGTCTTTCACCGGGTGATCGACGGCTTCATGGCCCAGACTGGCTGCCCGAAGGGAAACGGGACCGGCGGGTCGAAATATCCCGACCTCAAGGCCGAGTTCAACGCCGAGCCGCATAAGCGCGGCACGGTGTCGATGGCGCGCGCGTCAAGTCCGGACTCGGCCAACTCGCAGTTCTTCATTTGCTTCGGCGACGCGCATTTTCTCGACCGGCAATACACGGTCTGGGGCAAGGTCGTTTCGGGGATGGAGAACGTCGACAAGATCAAGCGCGGCGAACCCGTCCGCGATCCCGACAAGATCGTGAAGGCGAGCTTGAGCTGAGGGCCCCGCTCTCTCCCCGGGCTTGACCCGGGATTGCGGGAGAGGGTTGGGGTGATCCGGCCGGCTTCGCCGGCCACCTTCTCCCGCGATGCTGGAGAAGGATTAGGATTTCCATGCGGGTCGACGCCTTCGACTTCGTTCTTCCGCCCGAACGCATCGCGCTTGCTCCTGCCAGCCCGCGCGACAGCGCGCGGATGCTGGTCGTCGGCGCCGACGGCGGCCTGACGGATTCCTGGGTCCTCGATTTACCGAGTTTCCTGCGCCGCGGCGACGCGCTCGTCGTCAATGACACGAGGGTCATCGCGGCGCGGCTCGAAGGGGTGCGGATCAGGGGCGACGCGATCGCTTCGATCGAGGCGACACTGACTGAACGGGTCGACGACTGCCGCTGGCGGGCGCTCGCGCGTCCGGCGAAGAA
Organism: Hyphomicrobiales bacterium; assembly: GCA_003164825.1. Classification (GTDB taxonomy): domain Bacteria; phylum Pseudomonadota; class Alphaproteobacteria; order Rhizobiales; family Beijerinckiaceae; genus Roseiarcus. Next base: position 4,574 of record PLUH01000159.1, on the reverse strand, counting down.
GCTCAAGATCGGCGAGCGCATCCGCTTCGGCGACACGCGAGAAAGCATGGCCTGCCTTCTGGCCGCGCTCGATGCGGAGGTGGAAGGCAAAGGCGAAGCCGGCGAAGTGCTGCTGCGCTTTCACTTTGCCGGAGCGGCGCTGGATGAGGCGATTGAGCGCCTCGGCGCGCCGCCCTTGCCGCCCTACATCGCCTCTCGCCGCCGAGTGTCCCCGAGCGATAGCGCGGACTATCAGACGATGTTCGCGGCCAAACCCGGAGCAGTCGCGGCGCCGACGGCGGGGCTGCATTTCACTCCGGCGCTGGTTCGGCGCCTCGCCGAGCAGGGCGTTGCGCTCCATCGCGTGACCCTGCATGTCGGCGCCGGGACTTTCGCGCCGGTCAGGGTCGACGATACCCGCGACCACAAGATGCATTCCGAGTGGGGCTCGATCGCGGCTGCGACCGCCGATGCTCTCAACGCCGTGCGGGAGGGCGGCGGCCGGGTCGTCTGCGTCGGCACGACCTCCGCGCGCATCGTCGAGAGCGCCGCTGACGAGAATGGGCGGCTTCAACCGTTTGCGGGCCAAACGGATATTTTCATCGCCCCCGGATACCGGTTTCGCTGCGTCGACGCGCTGATGACCAACTTTCATTTGCCGCGGTCGACGCTGTTCATGCTTGTCTCGGCGTTCAGTGGGCTTAAGACCATGCGCGCCGCCTACGCGCACGCCGTTCGGGCCGGCTATCGCTTTTATTCGTATGGCGACGCCTGCCTGTTGCTCCGCGGGTCTATCGCAAACGCGCCCGGCGAACGGCCGTGAGCGCCGAGTTTTCCTTCACCGTGCATGCGACGGACGGGCGAGCGCGTCTCGGCGCTATCGGGACGCCGCGCGGCGTCATTCGCACGCCCGCCTTCATGCCGGTCGGCACTGCGGCGACGGTGAAGGCCATGTACCCAGGCGCGGTGAGCGCGCTCGGCTACGACGTCGTGCTCTGCAACACCTATCATTTGATGCTGGCGCCTGGGGCGGAACGGATCGCCGTTCTCGGCGGCCTGCACAGGTTCATGAACTGGCCGCATCCAATCCTTACCGACTCGGGGGGCTTCCAGGTGATGAGCCTCGCCAGGCTGCGCAAGCTCAGCGAGCGCGGCGTAATCTTCCAGTCGCATATCGACGGATCGCGACATGAACTGACGCCGGAGCGGGCGATGGAAGTCCAGCGCCTCCTGGGGTCGGACATCCAGATGCAGTTCGACGAGTGCGTGAGGCTGCCGTGCGCGCACGAAGAGGCGGAGCGCGCCATGCGCCTGTCGCTCAGATGGGCCGAGCGGTCGAAGGACGCCTTCGGTCATGAGCCGGGCAGGGCGATCTTCGGCATCGTCCAGGGCGGAACTGAGAAGGATCTTCGCCGCTTCAGCGCCCAAGGGCTCGTCGAAACGGGTTTTCACGGCTATGCGATCGGCGGACTGGCGGTCGGCGAGCCGCAGGCGGCGATGCTCGACATGATCGACATCGTGGTCCCGCATCTGCCTTCGGACCGGCCGCGCTACCTGATGGGCGTTGGAACGCCCGACGATCTTCTTCGGTCCGTGAAGCGCGGCGTCGACATGTTCGATTGCGTGCTGCCGACCCGCGCGGGAAGGCACGGGCTTGTCTTCACCCGCCGCGGGCGGCTCAACCTGCGCAACGCGCGCTTCGCCGACGATGCGCGCCCGGTCGATCCGCTATCGTCGTCTCCGATGGCGCGCGACTATTCCCGCGCCTATTGGCGGCACCTGGCGAAGTCGGGTGAGATTCTGGGGATGATGGGGCTGACCGAAATCAACCTCGCTTATTATCACGACCTCATGTCGGGCGCCCGGCAAGCGATCAGCGAAGGGCGCCTTGACGCATATATAACCGAAGCGCAACGAAATTGGGCGGAGGGCGAGGCCGAGGGCCGTTGACAAGAGCTTCTGCTCGTTAGGGCCGGCATACAATATTTGCCGGTCCGGCTAAATTCAATTCTTGCGAATGTTTTGACGCGCCAGCGCCGTTCCGCCCCCGGGTAGAAGTGTTCATCGCCAAAACACAAGGGGCGAGACGCCTTTCCGGCGGCCCGCCCCTTTTTCCGTCCTTGCGTCGCGTTTCGAAATCCCGATTATTTTGTTTTATTTTGCCGTCCGTGACTCGCGGCGGTTCAAGACTATCGAACGCTTTGTCCTCCCACAGACCCTATGGCGTCCGGCGCCAAACATTTTGGCAGCGGCCTCCTTTTGGCGTGCCATTGCTAGTCCAAATTTCTGGCTGTGTCACGGGCCTGGGCGGCTCTGCCATGCATATTTTTTCTGGCTTGGTCGATTTTGGTCAATTGTGCAGCGGCGAATGCAAAAGTGCTGTGCGCTTGGCCCTCATACTGGGGTCGCGACCGCCTTTCCTCGTTCCCCGGGATGACGTAATGAACGAGCCTATGCTTTGGCGATGGAGGAAAAATGACCGCAATCGTGAACGTCGTCGCCCGCGAAATTCTCGATAGCCGGGGCAATCCGACGGTCGAGGTGGATGTCGTTCTGGAAGACGGCTCGATGGGCCGGGCCGCGGTTCCGTCCGGCGCGTCGACGGGAACGCGCGAGGCGGTCGAGGTGCGCGACGGCGACAAGGGCCGCTTCGGCGGCAAGGGCGTTCTCAAGGCGGTCGAGGCGGTCAATCGCGAGATTTTCGACGCCGTCTCAGGCCTCGAGGCGGAAGATCAGCTCAAGATCGACGAGACGATGATCGCCCTCGACGACACGAAAAACAAGTCGAAGCTCGGGGCCAACGCCATCCTCGGCGTCTCGCTCGCCGTCGCCAAGGCGGCGGCGGAGGCTTCGGGCCTGCCGCTTTATCGCTACATCGGCGGAACGATGGCCAGGGTCCTGCCGACCCCGATGATGAACGTCGTCAACGGCGGCGTCCATGCCGACAACCCGATCGATTTTCAGGAGTTCATGATCATGCCGGTCGGCGCGCCGTCGTTTGCCGAGGCGGTGCGCTGGGGCGCGGAAACGTTCCACGCGCTCAAGGCCGCATTGAAGAAAGCGGGACACAACACCAACGTCGGCGACGAGGGCGGCTTCGCCCCCAACCTGCCGTCGGCGGAGGCNNCTCGATCCCGCCGCCTCCGAATTCTTCAAGGACGGCGCCTACGTCTATTCCGGCGAGGGTCTGACCCGCTCGGTTGAAGAGCAGGTCGACTATCTCGTCAAGCTCGCCAACGCCTATCCGATCCTTTCGATCGAGGACGGCATGGCCGAGAATGACTGGGCNNGACATCTTCGTCACCAATGTCGAGATCCTCGAGCGCGGGATCAAGGAGGGCGTCGCCAATTCGATCCTGATCAAGGTCAACCAGATCGGCTCGCTGACTGAGACGCTGGCCGCAGTCGATATGGCGCAGCGGGCCGGCTATACCGCCGTGATGTCGCACCGGTCGGGCGAGACCGAGGATTCGACGATCGCCGATCTCGCGGTCGCGACCAATTGCGGACAGATCAAGACCGGCTCGCTCTCCCGCTCGGATCGCCTGGCCAAGTACAACCAGCTGATCCGGATCGAGGAGGAGCTCGGCGATCAGGCCCGGTTCGCCGGGCGCGCCGCCGTCAAGGCGAGTTAGAGAGAAGCCGCTAACTTCGCTTTAACGCTGTCCCCCGCAGGATCGGCGGATGGTCGTAAGGACGCGCCTGCGCAGGATCGTGACGCCGATCGTCTTCTACCTCGTGCTCGGGGTCACCAGCGGCTACCTCGTGTGGGGCGCCTCGAACGGCGAACACGGGCTCAAGGCCAAAGTCGAATTCGACGCCGACGCTATCGCGCTCAAGGCGCAACTCGCCGCGTTGAAGGATGAACGCTCCCGCTGGGAATTGCGCGTCGCCAGCCTCAAGCCGGAAAGCGTCGACAGGGATCTTTTGGACGAAGAGGCCCACGCGCTTTTGGATCGCGTCGCCAAGGACGAGGTGGTGATCTTCACCGCGCCGCAGCCGGCGCGCTGACGCGCTTCGCGCGGCCCGACCGGCGGTATTTCATCTAATCTGCGCTGTACAATGTGGCGGCCAATGCGAACGGGCCTCCATTTTTTTCGCGCCATCCAAATCCGCGGGTTCGAAACTGCATCGTGACCTCCTCAAAATCAGAATAGCAGAGCTTGATACTTCTGGCAATCAAAAAATGACAACCTTTTGAAACTCAATAGGATTTCCGGCCACGCCGGCGCGCCCATCCGCGCTCGGACTGCGGCGAAACGACGGGTCGGCGCAACGCTTTTGGTTGCGATAACAGGGAGTTTTCTTGCCCATAACAGGGGGATTTATTCGCAAGAACAGCGAATGCCCAGGTCGGAACAGGAATAAAAAGATCGCGGGTTCGCCCCGCAGCGCGGCGCTGCGTTTCGCTCAATCGTTAGACAAGTTTCAGCCAGTGGAGCCGGCCTGAAACGTCGCCGGCGACGAGGAGATCGGGTCCGAGCGCGACGATCGCCGTGACGGGCGCATCGATTTCGAGACGAGTCCGTTCAACTTCGTTCGTGACGTCCCAGAGCCGAATCGTATTGTCGTGAGCGCCCGAGGCGAGCCGCCCG
>PLUH01000021.1 GCA_003164825.1 Hyphomicrobiales bacterium | reverse complement strand
ACGTCCGACGGCGGCGTCCTCGAGCGCTCTGGCATGGTCGAAGTCGTTTCTTGCTTGGAAAGGGACGGGCGGCCCGTGTCCCGAGACCTTCGCTGGATTCTCTCGGTGGCCCTGCGGGGCGAGCCAACCGGAGCGCCATTGGCTTTTCGGGGCGATGTCGTCGCGGTGGCCAAACGCGACCTCCGCCCCGGGGATACTCTGGATGGTGAAGGCGGCTTCACCGGGGCAAGCTTCTGCCGCCGCGGACAGTGTTCGTCTAAGGGCTCTTCCGATTAGCTTCGCGCATGGAGTTAAATTGCGTAATCCCGTGAAAACGGGCGCTCCAGTGACCCGAGAAGACGTCGAACTGAGTGGCGTTGGTGTCGCACAAGAGATGCGGCGAAAGACAGAACAACTAATAATGTGAGGCCGGCAAGCCAGCACGAACGCTATTGACGGCTAACGCCAGCTACGCGTGTTGAGACCGGGTGCCGTGATTTCAGTATAGACGTTCCGGATCCATCCGCCGCTTTGACTCCGCATCCGTATCGTCCACCGTGTGTCATTGTTGGTCACGCGCAAATACTGCGGAGTTTTGAGAGCCTGGAGCGAGTCAAGTTCGTAAAGCGCTAAATATCGCGGCGTGCCCTCGACTGCGCGGAAGCGGCGGGCGCCAAGAATGCCCGGGCACGCGATTCGCTCCTTCAGGTGTTCTTCGTCGTACCATCGGTTGAACTCGGCCTCCGCATCCGGATGAGGTTCGCCCATGACCAAAAGCAGTCCGCGTCGGTTTAAATCACTCAACGGAAGACCCTCCTGTATGTGGATCACGCAAGCGGCGCCGACATGCTGCCCTCGAGCTAAGGGGCGGCAAGTGTCCTACACAAGCCCCATGAGGTCGGCAATACTTGCATCGTTCTGCAAAAGATTAGCGGTCGTGCTTTGATGCGCAATGCGGCCACGCTCCATGATAATGCAGCGCGATGCGACGTCGAGCGCAATGTCGACGCGTTGCTCCACAAGAAGAACCGCCAGCGAGCCATCGTTCATCACGATCTTGATGGTGTCAATTAGGTTTTCGACGACCACAGGCGCGAGTCCCTCGGACGGTTCGTCCATCAGAATGAGCTTCGGATTACCGAGCAGGGCACGGGCAATCGCAAGCATCTGCTGCTCGCCGCCCGACAGTTGCGACGCCATGCTGTCCTTTCGGCTAGACAAAGACGGAAACAACTTGAAAATCTCCGGGATTGTCCATCGCCCCGGACGCTGTGCGATCAGGAAGTGCTCCCGGACGCTCAGGCTCGGAAACACTTCGCGATTCTGAGGGACGTAGCCGAGACCGAGCATCGACCGACGGTGAATCTGCAGGTTGCCCAGCTCCCTGCCGTCAAGCTTGATCGAACCGCGGCGCCAGCGCGCGCGGCCCGCAATCAATTCTAACAATGTCGATTTGCCGACGCCGTTGCGCCCGATGATCGCGACGGTTTCGCCAGTGGAAACGGAGAGAGAAAAGTCCTCCACGATGGTCGTCGCGCCCCATCCGCCGGTCAAACCCGAGACTTCAAGCATGGAGGCTATCCGACGCAAAGCGATCGGCGCCGCCTCGACCGAGGTAGACTTCGCGCACCTGATGCGACATCATCACATCTTTTGGCGAGCCCCTCATCAAGATCGCACCGCTCACGAGAACCGTTACGTTACTCGCAAACCGACGCACAATTTGCATATCGTGCTCGATCATCAGAATGGCGATATGCTTCGGCAGCCCCTCGACAGCGTCGAGAAGAATATCGGTCTCCGAATGTGGGATCCCGGCCGCCGGCTCNNGCGATTTCCGACACTCGATCATTAATGCTGTCTGTTAACTTCAGCTGATCTATGACCGCTTCGGCCCGTTCGATAAGTCGCCGCCTTTTCCCCGCCCCGGTCCAAAAGTCGAAACTGGCGCTCTCCTTCTGACTCACGGCAAGGAAAACATTCTCGAGGACGCTCAGTTTCTTGAACAGGTTGCTAACTTGAAATGTCCGTACCAAACCCTTCCGCGTGCGCTTTGCGGAGGAATCCTTCGTGATGTCGTGTCCGAAGAGAGATATGGTGCCGGAATTAGGCGTCACGGTTCCAGACAGAATATTGACTAGCGTCGTTTTGCCCGCGCCGTTTGGCCCTATAAGCGCGTGTCGTTCGCCCTCCTGCAAAGCTATTGTAATATCCCTCGCAACCTGGATCGCGCCATAGGACTTCGTGATACCCTTGACTTCGAGGGCCGCAGTCATCGCTGCTTCTTTCGACCAGCGAAACGCGTGACACTGCTCTCAATAAGACCTAGGATACCCCCTCGACTGAAACGTACGACTACAATGAGCAACGCTCCAACAAAAAACATCCAGTAAAACGGATTAAGTTCCTGAGCAAAATTTTTAAAGATGAGGTAAACTGGAGCGCCGATCAACCCACCATACAAGCTGCCGAGGCCACCCAAGACGAGCATAACTAACACATCGATCGAGGTATCGAGGCTCAGTACGCCGAGACCGACGAAACCGCCGGTCTGCGCCCACAAGGCCCCGGCAACGCCCGCGAAGGTGGCGCTGACTACGAATGCGATGATGAGATGAGGGAGCACGGAATTGCCCATGAGCTTCATACGCGAGCTATTTTCGCGGATGCCCTGGAGTGCCACTCCGAATGGCGACGACACAAGCCGGCGAATTACAAAGAAAGAAACAAGCAACCAGGCAAACGTATACAAAAACTTGGTTTCACCGGAGATGGACCATGCGAATCTACCAAAAAGCGGTCTCAGCCTAATTCCGTAAAGCCCGTCGTCGCCACCGGTAAGCCAGCTAGCCTTGTTCGCGGCCTCTAGTAGGATCGAACTCATCCCAACGGTCACCATTACGAGCGGCAGTCCTGTAAGTCGCAATAGAAACGGCGCCGCGACCCCGGCGACCGCAGCACAAAGGAGGGCTGCGCCGAGTACGCCACAAATTGCCTCATTCCAGCCCGCGATAGCAAGTAGTCCGGCCGTGTACGCTCCTATGCCGAAGAATGCGGCATGCCCAAGAGATAGAATGCCAGCAAAGCCCAGTAGTAGGTCGAACGACATCGCAAACAGTGCAAAAACCAGCACCATCGACCCTAGCGCGAGATATTTTGGAAAGAGAAGATATGCAAGGAGTGGGACTACACAGAGCAATATGTCGGCCAGATGAAGCCGATATCTGCTCAGGATGGACGACCGCGGGAGCGTCTTCACTGTGCTCTCCGGGTGACAAACAGCCCGTCGCGTCGCCAGATCATCAGGACAATGAGCAAGAGGTAAATCATAAATCCGCTGAGACTAGGGAAGAGGAGTCGACCTGCAGTCTCGACAATACCGACAAGCAGCGCGACTCCGACCACCGACTTGACATTGCCGAAACCTGATAAAGCGACTACGATTAGGACTAGGATCAGATACTTAAAGGGATATAGTGGCTCAAGCGGCAGCATTGGCGCACCGAGTGCTCCTCCCAATGCGGCGAGCCCACTTCCAAGTGCAAAGACAAGTGAAAATAGTCGCGAAACATTTATGCCGGTTGATTGGGCCATGGTGCGATTGTCGACGGCGGCGCGAATTTGGGCGCCTAGTGTCGTTCGATCAAACATATACCAGAGCGCCGCAATAATCAGCAGGCTGACTGCAACGACGGCCAGGCGGTAAAGCTGAATCGACTGAATTCCGAGATCGACGTTTGCTGCGAGGTAGAAAGGCAGCGGGGTCGGATAGACATTCGGACCATAGAAAAAAGTTAGGGCCCCGATTGCTATGAAGTCCAGTCCAATGGTCAACAAAACCTGCTCCAGCTCTGGGGCGGTGTACAAATAAACATAAAAGGCCCGTTCGACGGCTATACTGAAGAGAGCAACCACCAAGGATNNGGAATGGCATGCCGCCCTTGACCATCAATCCGGTCGACAGATACCCGCCAATCGCCGCAAAAGCGCCGTGGGCGAGATTTGTCACGCGCATCAGGCCCATCGTGACGACAAGTCCGATCGCGATCAGCGCGAGGACCAATCCGTAGGAGACTCCGTACAGGATTATGAATGCAATAGAGGACATCTCGCCCAGCATATGTTCGGGTCGTCATGAACATTGAGCACCCAACAAGATACCGACTAACGCGAGACCTCGATCGGCACCAAATTGGTCGGGTTATCGTGGAAGTTCAAGGCTTGATGTTTGGAAAGGTTTCGAGGAGGACGTTCTCGAGCCTGCCATCGACCTTTTGAACCTGCCGGAGATAATAATTCTGCGTCAATTCTCGGTCGTCGTTGATTTTCATTGGACCCCGAAGTCCTTCAAACGAATAGCCAAGAACCGACGCGACTGCAGCGTCCGCGTCGAATTGTTTTCCAGCTTGACTCTCAATCATCCTCGCGATGATAGTCATGCCATCATACGCTCCGACACTATGAGGGTTCGGGAGCGCCTCCGCCCCAAATTTTCCTACCAAGTATTCCCTGAACCATTTGTTTAGCGGAGTATCCAGCTGCGCGGTCATGTACATGACCGAATAGTAGCCATCGATGCTATCGTTGAACAGATGCAAATCATTGTCTTCGGCTTCCGCACCGGTGCCGATCACCATGATCTTCTTCATCAATCCGCGAGCGCCGATAGCCTGAAGCATGCTGACAGCTGGGGCGCCGGTGGGTACGAAGATCTGGACGACATCCGGGTTCGCGTTCGCGATGCGCTCTGCATAGGGAGCGTAGTCAACCGTGCTGAGCGGAATGCGATCTTGTCCAACGATCTCTCCGCCGCCTGCCTTGAATTCGGCGGTGAACGCCTCTTCAGCTTGCTGTCCCGCGACGTAATCTGAGACTGCGGTGTAGGCGTGGCGTTTGCCGTTCTTGAGGGCCGATCGCGCCGCCGCCTGTCCAGAAGCTCGCACATCTTGTCCGGCCCGTACGAAATAGGGCGACTTCGCAGCAAGACCCGGCGCGGCCGCACTGAAGGACGTGAATGGCGTCTTCGCATCCGTCATCACCGGAGCGACGGCGGCAACTTCCGAGCTCAGCGTCAAGCCTCCAATGACTTTCACGCCCTCGTTGACGACAAGCTCTTCGGCAAGGCGGGCGGCGTCACCCGGCTTTCCAGCCGCGTCGCGGTAAATGAGCTCGAGCTTCTTACCGTNNGTTCTTCGCGAAATAGGCGTCTATGCCCTGCCGATAGGATTCGCCCGAGGTCGCGAACGAGCCGGTAAACTCTCCGATAATCCCGACTTTGATGGTCTCCTGTGCGATCGATCCGGACGTCAGCATACCGCTCAGAACCAAAGTCCATGCGGCTTCTCTCAGTGCGCGAGTCATACCAGCTCTCTCCTCCCAAACCCGAATTCTGAATGCAATCAGATTCTTCCCATTCGGCCCTTGCCGAGGTCAACCGAGTTTTTCGATTTCTCGCTCCTGATCAGCGATCGAATGCGCAGGAACCGCCGCGGGTCGCGTCCGGACTACTGATTGGCGCGTATTTGCGCCAACCCGCGTTGAAGACGAGGTTCGCCTCGTCTGGAAGAGTGCATGGATTATTTCAGATTTCCGCACTCCATCCTCCAGGGCCGCTCAGCGTTAGCCGTGTCGCCTCGTTCGACCCAAGCGCAACGGTGCCCTTCAATTAATCCATTGTCAAGCGAATTGTGAATTCAAAATTCAATCGACACTGATATCGTACAGGAGTATATCACCGGAGACAAAGCTGAGGAGTTCGGGATGGAGACGCGGGTAAGGGCGCACAATTCGACGGATTGGGACCACGAGGTCGATGTCCTCGTGATCGGATCGGGTGCCGCGGGCATGACTGCCGCACTAGTTTCGGCATTGGAAGGAGCACGGACGCTACTTTGCGAAAAGGCGCCGACCGTGGGCGGAACGAGCGCCCTGTCCGGTGGCACGGTGTGGATCCCGGGATCGACGCAGACAAACCGGGCAGGATTGCCGGACACCAAAGAAGAGGGGCTGCGCTTTCTGAAGTCGGAGATTGCTTTCAAAAGCAATGAGGATATGTCGCGAGCCTACATCTACACGGGCCCTGAGGCAATTGACTATTTAGAGCAACGAACCGACGTGAAATTTTACGCCGTCCCCCACCACCCAGACTACGTAGTCCATCCCGGTCAAGCGTTTGGTGGCCGGCCGCTCGCGCCGATCCCATTCGATGGGCGGCTGCTCGGCGATGATTTCAATATATTACGGACGCCGCTGCGCGTCTGGATGGTCTTCGGCGGCATGATGGTTGCGCGCGAAGATTTGCCGCACCTGATGCAGGCGTTGAAGACGCCGAAGTCGCTTTGGTATACGACGAAGTTGCTATTGCGTTACGGCAAAGACCGGCTACGCTACAAGCGAGGTACGCGGTTGGTCCTCGGTAACGCGCTTGTCGGCCGACTGCTCTACAGCCTGCGGCAAGCGAAGTGCCAAATCAAAGTCAATGCCCCGCTGAAGCAGTTGCTTCACGACAGGGACGGTGTGACTGGCGCCATCGTCTCGGTCAACAGTGTCGACAAGCGAATTCGGGCACGCAAAGCTGTAGTTCTGGCCGCCGGCGGATTTCCGCAAAGCCCAGAATGGCGCGAACGCCTGATGCCAGAGGGCTTTGCCGCGCAGCCCACAATTGCAATCGAAGAAAATACCGGCGATTCGTTAACCGCGGCGACCGCCCTCGGGGCCGCGGTGAACACGGAGCACGATGCGCCTGCCTTCCTTGTGCCCCAGTCGATCATGCGCAATCCCGATGGCACAGTCGACCGCTGGCTGCACTCCTGGGACCGTGCCAAGCCCGGTCAAATCTGCGTAAACGCTGAAGGTAGGCGCTTCGCAAATGAGGCGCAATCCTATCACAAATTCTGTCAGGAAATGCAACGCGCCAAGGCTGTTCCGGCCTTTCTCATTTGCGATGCCAAACATCTGAAGAAATGGGGCTACGGCCTAATCCGGCCAGGCGCTCGCAATTTGAAGCCTTATATAGAAAGCGGTTACCTTAAGGCCGGGGACACCCTCGAGACACTGGCCAAGAACATCAAGGTCGATCCATTCAATCTCAAGGAAACGGTCGGCCAGTTCAACATAGCCTGCGAGACCGGTGTGGACACAGGGTTCCACCGCGGGGAGTCACCGATCGATAAGGTCAACGGTGATGCCGCTAACAAGCCCAACCCTTGTATGGGGCCCCTCAAAGAAGCTCCTTTCTACGCAATTGAAATATGGCCCGGGGACATTGGCACGAGCATCGGACTGAAAACCAATATCGATGCCCAGGTGCTGGACCAGGACGATCGGCCAATTTCAGGGCTGTACGCTTGCGGTAACGATATGAGCTCGGTGATGCGCGGACACTATCCCGGACCGGGCATAACGCTCGGGCCAGGGGTCGTATTCGCCTATCGCGCTGCCCGTCACGCCACAAAAACTAACCTCAACACCTGACCTTGAGGGATCGCCTTGCGCTGGCCGTGCCCGGCGCGGTCCATTGGAGTTGCACGCGGAGGCAGATGTGGACAGAGCAGGCGTTGATAGGAGTCAGCATAGTAGTAGTACAAATGCTGAAACCTGTGACCTGATTGTCGTTGGCGCTGGCGGCTCCGGAATGATCGCCGCCGCGGAAGCGGCGCGCCAGGGTCTGAAAGTGATCGTATTCGAAAAGACACCACAGGTGGGGGGAACAACTGGACTGTCGGTTGGGACTATTATGGCGGCTCGATCGAGGCAACAGATTGCCGCGGGGCTACAGGATTCTCCTTCTCTTCATGCCAGCGACCTCGAGGCAATCTGTGTGTCTATGGGCATCAAAGATGACGCCGCGCTGAGGCAAGTCCTTGTCGAGAATGTCGCCGACACCGTCGAATGGCTACGCGGCATTGGCGTCAACTTCTTGGCGCCGCTGCCGCAACCGCCGCATAGAGTGGAGCGCCTTCACCAGGTGATGCCGACGTCGCGGGCCTATGTCGTACGCTTGCACAAGCACTTGCGCCAACTTGGCGTCGATATCCGAGTCGCCACGCCAGTCCGTCAGCTGATCCTAGAAGACGGCCTCATGGCCGGCGTGGAGGCGCGCGGAGCGGCTGGGCCGGTCATCGTGCGCTCCCGAGCCGGCGTCATTCTCGCGTCGGGCGACATTGGCGGCGATACGGCACTTATGCATGCGTATTTGAAGACGTGGACGGACGGGGTCGAGGTGTACAATCCCGCCAATACCGGCGACGGTCACAAGATGGCGCTCGCTATCGGCGCAGCCATTGTGCCGCGAAAAGATCTCGGCTTCGAGGCGGCGGCGCATGTCAGATTCGTCCGGCCAAAGCCCGGTCTTCTGCAAAAGCTTCCGCCTTGGCCAGCTTTCACCTGTACGATGGTTTGGGCGATGAAATATGCGCCGAAGGCAGTGGTCCGCCCCATAATGATGCGGTTTCTCACTACAGTTTTGGGTCCCGACGCCGGCATGTTCAAAGAGGGCGCTATCCTCGTCAACAAGCGGGGGGAACGAATCGGCCGGGGGAACGAAGCTCCAAACATCCTGATCCCCCAGCAGCCGGAAGGTATTGCCTATATCGTCTTCGACCAAAAATTCGCGCAGAAATTCTCCAACTGGCCTAATTTCATCTCTACTGCTCCCGGGGTCGCCTTCGCTTATCTGCAGGACTATCGCTCGGCGCGGCCCGACCTCTTTAATGTCGGCCCAACCATTGCAGAACTCGCCCACGTGGCGGGCTTCGATGCCGACAAGCTGGCCGCCGCGATCGACGACGCCAATCAGGACCGCGACGATAAGATGAAGCTCTCGGCCGGGCCTTTCTACGCACTCGGGCCGGTCAAGACATGGGTTCTGGTCGCCCCAGTAGGTCTCGCCGTAAATACCAAATTCGAAGTGCTCTCGACCGAAGGCAAGGTAATCCCGGGGCTGTACGCGGTCGGTCATACTGGCATGGCCGGATTCACCATGACCGGGCATGGGCACGGGCTTGGCTGGGCTTTCACGTCGGGCAGACTCGCGGCCGGACACGCTGTCGCCCGTTCCCGCAAGCGAATCCGTGATCCGGCGATCGAAAGTGTCGGATAGCCGGGCGGCGTTGGCGCAAACAGAGCGGAACACTCATGCCAAGGGCGATGAACAAGATCTATCACATTGGGTTCGCGGTACCCCGCCTCGAAGAGGCGATGGAGGAGTATAGCAAAATCTTCGGCATTACTTTCCGCGCTCCCGTCTCGCGCAACTACCACATGNNACGGTCCGAAGATGGTCGGGTTTATAACGGCCCTTTCGACGGCCGGTTCACCTACTCCGTCGAAGGCCCAGTTCACATTGAACTGATTGAGGTGTCAGGCGAGGGTATCTGGTCGCCACTTGGCGAGCGCTTTCATCATTTCGGTATGTGGTCCGTCGATCCGCTCCTGCAGGCCCAGAAATTGGAAAGCGTAGGTTTTCGCTGGGAAGCGAGGCTGCACAGCGATGATGGGTCGGTACCGATTGTCTTTGTTCGCAAAAAACATATCCGCGTCGAGCTTCTAAATGAGACTCGAAGGCCGAACTTCCTCGACTGGGTAGAGGGTAGACGGGGAACGCCTTAGCTGATGCATTTTGTTTCTCCCGCACTGCGAGGTTAGAGAAATGCCAGTGCTGGTTAGGGAGCAAACTTAGAGGTTAAAATAATGAATGCTTATCCAGCGATCTCTTTTGCAGTCAGAAATAAGACCGTGCTTCGATTGTCGATCACCGTCCTTTCATTTGTTGGCGTCATATATCTGGCATTCAGGGTCTCATCTGTCGAGGTTGGCGTTGTCGGAGTCGTCGGCGGGCTCGCGCTCTACTTCGTTCTCGCCCTGGCGTTCGAGATCTTACAGCTAATCTACGAAACGCTTGTACCACAACTATGAGCGAGATCTCGGCGCCCGAGTCGGAAAGCATCGATGTCGCCATCGTCGGCGGCGGTCTCTCGGGGCTCGTCACGGCTGTTCGCGCGAGCATGGCAGGCCTCCGCGCCATCGTATTCGAGAAGGGCGCAGAAGAGCGCTATTTGTGCGCGAGCCGGCTGACTGGGGGAGTCTTTCATGTCTGCATGATGGACATACGTACCGATCCGCAAAAACTTGCGGCGATCATCAGTGAAGAAACCGGCGGATTTTGCTCCCCCGAGCTTGCCGACCTGGTGGCCTGCAATGCGCTACGGGCTGTCACCTGGTTAACTCGTGCGGGTGTCCGATTTATCCGGGGACCTTATCCGCACCTCTCTTTCATGCTTACCCCGCCCAACGTGGTGCGGGTGGGCGCTGCCTGGAGGGGGCGTGGCGGGGACTCAGCGTTATGCGTATTGGAAGCTCAACTCATAAAGTGCGGAGGCCAGATCCGACGCGGCCATCGGGCGAAAGGCCTCCTCTCCTCTCCACTGGGAGACTGCGTCGGGCTCGAAGTGGAGAGCGCGCAGGGCTTTTCCCAGGTGCGCTCCTCCGCCGTGGTGTTAGCTGATGGCGGTTTCCAGTCGAGCGTTCCCGCACTCAGCCGGTATGTGACGCCGGCGCCCGAAAAGGTCTTCCAGCGCAATGCCAGACGCAGTTTTGGTGACGCGCTCGATATGGCCGAGGTCTTCGCGCCCGCAATCGCCGGCATGGACAGCTTCTATGGCCATGTACTGTCGCGCTTAGCGCTTCACAACGAAAAGCTTTGGCCGTACCCGTGGCTGGACGACATCGTTGCGATGGGCATCATCGTCGACGGACATGGACGTCGGTTCTGCGACGAGGGACTTGGCGGGGTCGCGGTGGCGAATCGAATCGCCAGGCTAACTGATCCGTTGTCAGCGACGGTGATCTGCGACGCGAAAATGTGGGCCGCGAACGCTAGGAGCTTGGTTATTCCGGCCAATCCTTATCTCCAACTACTGGGCGGTGTCGTGCATCAGGCAAACGACCTCACTTCGCTGGCGCAGATGGCCGATCTACCGAAGGATTGTCTTGTTCGCAGTGTAGAAGCGTATAATCGGTCAATTGCATCCGGTTCCGGGCTGAGCTTAAGCCCGTCGCGGACGTCGGTCGGTAGAACGTCTGCCTCGCCGATCGCGCATGGCCCTTTCTACGCGATTCCGGCATGCGCGGGCATCACCTATACGATGGGCGGTCCAGTCATCGACAGTCACGCCCGCATGGTTTCACGAGCGGGCCATCCAATCGGAGGACTGTATATTGTTGGCGCCGCTTCGGGTGGAATTGAGGGGGGCCCGAGGCCCGGCTACGTCGGCGGTCTGGTAAAGGCTGCGGTGACCGGTCTGGCCGCAGCGGAGCACATCGTTGCAACGCGCTTTTCGCTGAGGACAATGCCTCAAGGAATTTCGAGCGCCGGACAGCCCTAAACGCCATGGTTATCAAACTCGACTGGCGACCCCGGGCCGAATGTGGTATGCAGAATTCAGCCTGCCCGAGCTTTGGGTGCCGGCGGCGAACAGGGGCACCGCATGCAAGCGTTGGAACAAAGCAAGACGTTGATAGACCGAGCCTACGAGGTCATTCTTGATGCCTTGTGCGACGGAACCTTCAAGCCGGGCGAACGGCTGACTCAAGAGGATATTGCGGCCAGGCTCAATGTGTCACGGCAACCGATCACTCACGCGCTCGCGGTGCTTAAATCTCAGGGTTTCCTGATATCGGGTCGTCGCGGACTAATAGTGACGAATGTGGAGCCGGGATTTTTGCAAGCCATCTATCAGTTGCGCTCTGCGGTCGAGCCGCTGGCGGTCGAGTTGGCGACATCGCGGCTCGACGCCGCCAGCATTGCCAAGGGACGAGCTCTCGTCGAGCGCGGCAAAGAACTGGTCGCCTCGGGCGATGCTAAAGCCTGTCTCGAGGCGGATATGAACTTCCACTCGTTCATCTATGAGCTGGCGGGCAATCCTCTCATAGCAGATACGATGCGGTTTCACTGGATCCACATGCGACGGGGCATGGGCCAGGTGCTGCGTTTCCCTGGTATGTCGATTAGCGTCTGGAAGGAGCATGGAGAGATATTTGAAGCGATGGTCCAAGGGAACAAGGAAACTGCAGCAGCGCTGATGCGGAGTCATCTGCTCGACGCGTTTGAACGTGTCAAACACGAAGGTTCGCCGGAATTTTTATCACCGAACCCCAATGAAGTTGGTGGAACGGAACGAGAATACGATAGGCGAGAGCTTTCTATACAAAACTCTGA
>PLUH01000329.1 GCA_003164825.1 Hyphomicrobiales bacterium | reverse complement strand
AACCCTTCAGCAAAGCGGTCCAGCGTAAGCGCCAAGGGATGTCGCGTTTGGGTCGGGGTAGCGGTTTCCGATTTCACGCTAGCCTGTCGTTTTCGCCCGCTCGCAAAGATTTTTCGACAATTTCTTTCTGAATCTCGGAATCTGCGTTACGCTGCGGTTTCTCGATCGAGGAAGCCCAATGCCCGCGCCAGCCGCCAAGCCCGTCCGCTCAGGCCCCGATGCGCACAAGCGCGCCCGCCGCATCTTCGCGCGACTCATCGGCGGGCAGTCGATCCGCGCCATCGCGGCGGCGGAAACCCTCAGCGTCCGCCGGGTGCAGCAGATCGTTCGCCAGGAGCTCGANNCTCGAGCGGGCGCTCGACCTCCTCGGCGGCCAGATCGACGCCGGCAAGCCTTCGGCGGTGCACGCCTTCGTTCGCATCCTTGACCATCTGAACCGCCTCGCGCAGGAACGGCTTCGTCTGCGGGCTATGGGGCTGAGGGTCGGCGACGAGGTCGACAAGATGGCGGAGCGGCTCGATCGCCGATGCGGCGCGGGAGGCGCTCGCCCTGAGGGACGCCGAGGGCGGCCTGCGAAGGCGCGAAGACGCGGCGCAATCAAACCGCGCAGAAGCCCTTGAAAACAAAGGAATCGGCGAAACGGCCGATTTCGCTCCCTCAACGATTTCAGAGACTTAAGCGCGCCCAAGCGAAAGGTTTCGTTTCGCCCCGCGAAATCGCCCTCACCCGCCAAGCAGCCCCTTCACGATCGCGCTCGCCTTGGCGAAGTCCATCTGCCCCGGGTGGGCCGCTTTGAGGGCGTTGACGACCTTGCCCATGTCTCTCACGCTCGCCGCGCCGGTCGAGGCGATGGCGGCCTTGGCCGCGGCGGTCACCGCCGGCTCGTCCATCTGCTTGGGCAGGAATTCATTGATGACCGCGATCTCGGCGTTCTCCTGCTGGGCGAGCTCGGCGCGCCCGGCTTCGGCGTAGATCGTCGCCGATTCCTGCCGGGATTTGACCATCTTGGTCAGGATCGCGAGCTCGTCGGCGCGGCTGACGATCTTGCCGGCGCCGCGCGCCTCGATCTCGCGCTCCTTCAGCGCCGCCATGATCAGGCGCAGGGCGCCGACGCGAACCTTGTCGCCTGCCTTCATCGCCTCTTTCATCCGCTGGGCCACGGCGTCGCGCAACGGCGCTGAATCCGGCATTGAAGTCCTCGGTGGTTCGATTGATGCGCGCGTCTTGACGCGCGGCGTGGGCGGCGCTTAAGCACAGCCGCATGTCAAGCGCAACACGCGCCAACCCCCCGGACGCTGCGGAGGATCCGTCCTTCGGCTGGCGCCCGCGCGTCGCGACCGGCGTGATCGTGCTCGCCGACGGCGTGGTGATCGAGGGCGCAGGCGTCGGCGCGACCGGCTCGGCGGCCGGCGAAGTCTGCTTCAACACCGCGATGACCGGCTATGAGGAAATCCTGACCGACCCCTCCTACGCCGCCCAGATCGTCACCTTCACCTTCCCGCACATCGGGATCGTCGGCGTCAACGACGAGGACATCGAAGTCGTCAATGCCGCCGGCTCGGCCGCGGTCGGCGCCGTCATGCGCGCCGACGTCTCCGCGCCGTCGAATTTTCGCAGCAAGGCGCGGCTCGACGGCTGGCTCAAGGCGCGCGGGATCATCGGCGTGACCGGGGTCGACACCCGGGCGCTGACGACTCTTATCCGCAAGCGCGGCATGCCCAACGCGGTCATCGCTCATGCCCCCGATGGCGCCTTCGACCTCGACGCCCTGCGCGCCGAGGCGGCGCGCTGGCCCGGCATCGACGGCATGGACCTGGTTCCGGCGGTAGGGTCAACCCAGCGCTACGACTGGGACGAGACCAGCTGGACGCTGGAAGCGGGCTATGGCCGGCGGCAGGCGACGCGCTTCCACGTGGTCGCGATCGACTATGGGACCAAGCGCAACATCTTGAGGCTCCTCAACGACTGCGGCTGCGCGGTCACGGTGGTTCCAGCGACCGCGAGCGCCGAGGACATCCTGGCGCTCAAGCCTGACGGGGTGGTGCTGTCGAACGGACCCGGCGACCCGGCGGCCACCGGCGAATACGCCGTGCCGACCATCAAAGGGCTCTTGGCGGCGAAAACGCCGCTGTTCGGCATCTGCCTCGGCCATCAGCTCCTGGGGCTCGCGGTCGGCGCGCGCACCCTCAAGATGCCGCAGGGCCATCACGGCGCCAATCATCCGGTGAAGGACTTCACCACTGGCAAGGTCGAAATCGTGTCGATGAACCACGGCTTCGCGGTCGATCGCGCGACCCTGCCGGCCAACGCCGAGGAGACGCATGTGTCGCTGTTCGACGGCTCGAATTGCGGCATTGCGCTCGCCGACCGTCCGGCCTTCTCGGTGCAATATCACCCCGAGGCTTCGCCCGGGCCGCGGGACAGCCACTATCTCTTCCGCCGCTTCGTCGACTTGATCGCCGCCTCGAAGGCAGCCGGAGCGCCGCGGGCGGCCTAAGGTCCCGGACGCCCGTGAGTGTCGCTGATCGGGGCGTAGGTGAACTCCTGCACCCCGACGTCGACGACGACATCGGCCTTGACCCGGGCGTTGACCGCCCGGATCAAGGCTTTGCTCATCCGGGCGAGATCGAACCGATCGAGGTGATCGAAGTCGATCGTGTCGTCGTCATAGACGTAGCGAAACGCTTCGTCGACGAGGATCGAATCGGGCGCCATCGCCGCGGTTCTGAGCGCGCTCAAGTCGACGGTGTAGCTGAGCAGCATCACGGCGTAGCCCTTGATCACGCCGTCCTTGATGCGGGGGACGTTGATTTCGTGCGTCTTGCGCGCCTCCGTCGCCCTGGCGACCGCCGCGGTCGAGTGTCCTTCGCGCAGGGCGAGAACCTTATCGGTTCCCACCTCCGCGGCGATGGCGGCGACCGTCGCCGCGAGGCCGATGACCACGGCCCTGATCATTCCCGCGACCGTCTCCAGGCGAGCGCGGTATAGGTTCCGTCGGACTGGCCGTCCTGAATGGCGCGGGCGATGATCTCCGAGACCGCCGCGCAGGCCTTGAGCTGAACCCCGAGCGCCCGGCGGTTGGCCTCGAGTTTAGCGTGCAGATCGGCCAGCGCCTCCCGCAACGGGCCGGCCGCGGTCGCCCCGCCCAGCGCCGGAATGAGGCGGTTGAGCTCGAGCAGGCCCTGGTTCTTGCGCAGACTATAGGCCTCGTACTGGGCCGGACGGCCCTGCGCGAGGTCCCGATTTTCGGCTTCGATGGCGGCGATGAGGCGTTCGACGATCGGCAGCGCCGCGGCGGCCGCTGCCGATTGGGCTCGCAGCGGCGATTGGGTCATGTCCGCTTGCGTCCGGCGAACAGGACGGCGCCGTTGTCAAGCTCGGCGCCGACGGGGGCGGAGAGGATGTTGGCGCTCATTTGCGCCGCGTCGCCGGCGGCCCTCGCCACTTCGCCCGGATGCGCCGACCCGCCGCGGGCGCTGAGCTCGTGAGTGGCGAACAGGCGCTTGGCGAGGCCAAGCTTGCCGGACTTGGCGATCTGGAGCGACACCTGCTCGGCGAGCATCGATCGCCACATGTCGCCCGCTGTTCCCTGACCGAAGACGCTGCTTGCGTCCTTAGGCAGCAATTCGCCGACAAACGAGTTCAGCATCATCGCCTCGAATTGGGTCTTGGCCTGGCCGAGCTTGTCCGGCCCGCCCGGGATCTCGGCCAGGCGCGAGCGGGCGTCGGCCGCGTTCGCGACCGGGGCCGGGATCGCCGTCGCAGAGCTCGCCGCGCGCTTGAGGTCGGCGGAAAAGTCGGCGCCCGGCGCGTTCGAGCCCGCTAGCGCGCTGAGCCGCTGGGCAGCGAGGCTCGCGCGGGACGGATCGGCTGCGCTGAGGACCTCCATGACGACATCGGTGCGCGGATTGAAAGCCATGGGCGCCGTCATTGTGAGCCGAGGGACGAGCCAGCGTCCGCCTTGAGCCTTATGTCGAGCTTGCGCCTCGGCGGGCGATCGCCCGCTCGATGAGCTCGGCCAGCTCCTTGCGCTCCTTGTGGCGCCGATGGTCGAGGGCCGCGGCTTCGAGCGCCAGCTCGGCAAGCTTCGCGCGCGTCCCCAGCGCCAGCGCGCTCAAGCGCGCGGCGTCCTGGTCGTGGACGAGTTGATCGAGCTTGCGCTGCAAGGCGCGAATGTGGCGCGCGGCCAGTCCTGCCTGAGGGCCATAGGCGAGCTCGTCCGACTCCAGCGTCTGGAACACCGCCTTGAGATCGTCAGTCAATCCCGCCTGCTGGCGTTCGAGCGAATGAAGCTTTGAGCGGCCGAGATCGCGCATCAGCGCCTGAAAGCGGCCGATCCGGGTCAGGGCGTCGAGACGTTTCTTCATCCTCTATCCGGAAATGAGCCAGGCGCCGAAGCCGCTGACGAAGGCGTCGATCGCCGGCTTGATGGTAAAATAGAGCAGAAGGAGGCCGCCCGCGGCGACGAAAGGCATGGCGACGAAGAAAACCTGGACCTGCGGCGTCAGCCGGTTAACCAGCGCCAGCGCCAGATTGACCACCAGCGCGTAGATCACATAGGGCGAGGCGATCCTCAAGCTGAGCCGGAACGATTCGCCGAGCGCGTCGGCGATCTGCTTCAGCGCCAGGCGGGCGTTGAAGTCCGCCCCGACCGGAATGACGTCATAGGAAGCGACGAGCCCGCGCAACAGCTCCCAATGAAGGTCGGCCGCGAACAGGAGCGCGATCGCGGCAAGCGAGATCAGGGTCGCCAAGGGGGCCATCGCCTCGTCCCCCTCGACCTGGAACCCGAACGGATTGG
This sequence comes from Hyphomicrobiales bacterium, assembly GCA_003164825.1. Classification (GTDB taxonomy): domain Bacteria; phylum Pseudomonadota; class Alphaproteobacteria; order Rhizobiales; family Beijerinckiaceae; genus Roseiarcus. The sequence continues at coordinate 1,516 of PLUH01000329.1, read as the reverse complement.
AGAAGCCGAGCATGGTCGCCGCGCCCACCGCCAGCGCTTCGAGCGCCAGATAGAAGACCCGGGCAAGGAACCCGATCATTCCGCCGACCAGCGATTCGACCGCGATCACCTTGAGGGTGAAGATCGGGTCGTCGCCAAATACGGCGCCGGGCACTCGCTCCAGCAGCAGCGGCGTCAGCGTCAGGGTGACCGCAAGCGCGACGAACAGGCGGACCTGGGCCGGAATCTGGGCGTTCGAGAATCCGGGCGCCAGCATCAGGCAGGCGCCGATCCGGCAGAAGAGAACGAAGGCGCCGATCGCCGCTTTGGGCGCCAGCGCCTCATGCGGCCCCGCGAGCGCCCCGGCGACGAGCGCCGTCATGCGATCGTCCCGAGCGATTTGACCTCGAAGCCGCGAGCGATTTCGAGCTGAGACAAGACAGCCAGGGTCGGGAACATGCGCTCGATGATCATCCGCACGTAAGGGCGCGTCTCGGCGGCGGTGACAACGGCGAACAGGCGCTGCTCGTCCATCCGCTTGCGAATCGCCGCCGAAGCCTCGGCGGCGAATTGCTCCATCTGCCGCGGGTCGATGTCGAATTCGATCACGTCGCCCTTGGCGTCGCGCTTGAGGCTCTGATGGAAGACGAGGTCCCAGCGATTGCCGAGTCTCAGGACCGCGAGCGCGCCATTGTCGGCAAGGTCGCCGCAGATCTGCTGGGAGAGCCGGACCCGCACGTGCTCGGCGATCTGCTCGGGCCGTCGCACATGCGGCGCAATCTCGGCCACTGCTTCCAGGATCAGGTTCAGATTGCGGATCGAGACGCGCTCGGCGAGCAGGAGCTTCAGCGTCGCCAGGAGCCCGGATTGCGAGATCTGCGACGGAGACATGTCGTCGAGCAGCCGCTTGTACTCGGGCTCCAGCCGGTCGAAGAGCGCGCGCATATCCTTATACGACAGGAGCTGCGCGAGGTTGTTGTGGATCACTTCGCTCAAATGGGTGAGCAAGACCGAAACCGGATCGACAGGCTTGAAGCCGAGGCGCTTGGCGTCCTTGATGAAGGCTTCGGGGATCGCAATCGCGCGCATGCCGAACGCCGGCTCGCGGACTTCGTCGCCAGGGAGATTGGGGCGGGGCCCGTCGCCGATGATGACGAGGCAGTCCTTGACCCTGAGCTCCTGGGTCGCGACGGCGGTGCCGTGAATCTTGATCTGGTAGGTCTTCGGCGGCGCTTTGATGTCGTCGGAGAGGCGGATCTCCGGAACGACGAAGCCGTACTGGCGGGCGAACTTGCGCCGCATCTTGGCGATGCGTGAGCCGATCTCGTCGCGCGAGTGCAGAAGCGCGGCGTTGAGCTCCTTGCTCAGCACCAGCTCGATCTCGAACGATTTGAGCTGCTCCTTGATCGAGGACCGCGCCTCGGCCTTCGCCCGCTCGTCCTTGGCCGTGGCCTTAGCCGCCTCGGCCACGCGGTCCTTCTCGATCCGCCGCGGAATGGCGACGCCGACGAAGGCCATGAGGCCGCCGAGCAGCGCG
>PLUH01000363.1 GCA_003164825.1 Hyphomicrobiales bacterium | reverse complement strand
CCGCCTCGAGCTGGTTCGGCGAACCGATCAGCGCCGCCTGCTCCTTCGATTCGGCGAGGAGGATCGCGGCCGTATCGGCGTCGCTCGCCATGTTCAGGAGCCGCTTGACCGCGCGCACCGCGTCGGGGCTGCGGCCGGCGATCTCCTTTGCTGTAGCGCGGGCGGCGGCGNNCGAGGCCCCATTTGATCTCCAGGATCGACAGCCGCGCGTCCGGGGCGACATAGCGCATGTCGGCCCCGAGGGCGATCTGGAAGCCGCCGCCGAGCGCGACGCCATGGATCGCGGCGATGACGGGGACGGGAAGCGTGCGCCAGACATAGGCCGCCTGCTGGAAGTCGTTGGCGAGGCCATGCGTGCGTTTCGCGAGATCCCTGAGCGTCGGCACGGCGCCTCCGGCCGCGATCGACGCGAATGTCTCCCTGTCAAGGCCGGCGCAAAAGCCTTTGCCCGCGCCGGTCAGCACGACGGCGCGCAAACCGGCCATGCGGCTCAGCCGCTCGCCCGCCGCGATGATGGCCTTGAACATCGCCGGATCGAGCGCGTTGAGCTTGTCCGGGCGATTGAGCGTGACCTCGGCGACGCCAACGGAGACGTGGATTGTCACGCGGTCGCCCGTCGCGGACAAGGTTTTGTCCTGCATGCGTCGCTCCCGGGTTTTCCCTCAACGCCCAAATCGGGTCAGGGGTACAGGGCAATCGAGCCCGAAACAATCCGCGCTTATTTCGGCGGCGGGAAGGCCAGCACCTCGCCGGTATAGGTCTCGACCACTTCGCTGAACGGCTCGCCGTCGGGCGTCGACAGGACGGCGCGGTGCTCGAGCACGTGGTCGGGCACGGCCAGCGCGCTTTTATCGTCCTGAGCCGTCGCCGCGTTCATCTCCCAGCCCTTCGGCAGCGGCCGCCAGAGCAAATCCGCCGACAGCGTGTGGCGGCGGAACCGCAGCGCCGCGACCGCCTTGCCGAACGGGGTGTCGGTCGTCTCCAGCACATGGTTCATTTCCGGCGTCAGCCGCGCCGGCACATACCAGTTGTCGGCATCCGACAGCACATGCTCGCCGCACTTGAGCCTGACCCTCCGATAGCCGAGCGGTTCATCCGCTTTGACGTCGAGCGCCGCGCGCACCTCGGGGGTCGCCGCTTTGTCGACGTCATACACACGTTCGGCGACAATGCGCGCCGGGTCGGCCAGGCGGTGATCGGCGCACCAGCGCTCGAGCGTCAGCGTGGCGCTGTCGTGACTCAGCAGATCGGCGTTGAGGTCTTCGATCAGCGCCAGCGCTTCGAGCCTCCCGACAAAGCTGTCTGGCCAGGGCGCGGGCTCGGCGGCCAGCGCGCTCGCTAGCGCCGGAAGCAAAGCTGCCGCCGCCGTCGCCAGTCGTCTCAACGCCCAACCGCTCATGTCCCCTCAGCCTCGGCCGATAATTCGAACCACGCCTGTTCGCTCGCGGTCAACGCGCGCTCGAGCTCGACGCGCTTCTCGGCCAGATCGGCGATTTTTCCCGCATCGCCGCCTTGCGCGCTCGCCTGAGCCAGCGCCGCATCGACCCGGCGCAGGAGATCGTGGAAGCGGTTCACCTTGTCTTCGAGCGCTTGGAGCTCGCGCTTGAGCGGCGCCGGCTCGCGCTTGGGTCTCGCCGCCGGCGCAGGCGAAGCGGGCTCGCGCTTGCGCGCCTCGGCCGGCCGCGCGTCGGCGCCGAGAACGAAGCGGCCGTAGTCGGCGAGGTCGCCCTCGAACGGCTTCACCGTTCCGTTCGCGGTCAGCCACAGCCGGTCGACGCAGGCTTCGAGCAGCCGCCGGTCGTGCGACACCAGGATGCACGCGCCTTCATAGTCGTTGATCGCCTCGATCAATTCGCCGCGGCTGTCGATGTCGAGATGGTTGGTCGGCTCGTCGAGGATGAGGAGCTGCGGCCCATCGAAGGCGGCGAGGCCCATCATCAGGCGCGCCTTCTCGCCGCCGGACAGCGCCTCGATCCTGGTCGCGGCGCGGGCGCCGGAGAAGCCGATCATCGCCGCGCGGCCGCGGATCTTCGACTCGGGCTGCCCACGCATGCGTTCGGCGACATGGTCGTAGACGCTGCCGCCGGGCTCGAGCTCGTCGATCTGGTGCTGGGCGAAATAGCCGACCTGAAGCTTGCTCGCGCGCGTCATCCTACCCGCCATCGGCTCGAGCCGCCCGGCGATCAGCTTGGCGAAGGTCGATTTGCCGTTGCCGTTCGGGCCGAGGAGACCGATGCGGTCGTCATCGGCGAGCGTGAGGTCGATGCGGGCGAGGACCGCGCGCCCATCGTATCCCGCGCTGACCTTCTCCATCGTCACGATCGGCGGGCTCAGTCGCCGGGCGACCGGCGGCCACTTGAACGGCTGCACGGTCTCGTCGACGATCGCCGCGATCGGCTCCATCCTGGCCAGCATCTTGATGCGCGACTGGGCCTGAACCGCTTTCGACGCCTTGGCGCGAAAGCGATCGACGAAGGCCTGCAAATGGGCGCGCCGCTCCTCCTGCTTCTTGATCGCCTTGCCGGCGAGAACCTGCTGCTCGCGGCGCTGGCGCTCGAAGCTCGAATAGCCGCCGCTCCACAAGGTCAGCTTGCCGCGCTCGAGGTGGAGGATCTGATTGGCGACATCGTCGAGCAGATCGCGGTCATGGCTGATGACGACGATCGTCGCCGGACAGCTCTTGAGATAGTCGGTGAGCCAGAGCACGCCTTCAAGGTCGAGATAATTGGTCGGCTCGTCGAGCAGCAAGAGGTCGGGCTCGGAGAACAGCACCGCGGCGAGCGCAACGCGCATGCGCCAGCCGCCGGAATATTCCTTGAGCGCCCGGCCCTGCGCCGNNGTCTGGATTTCGGCGATGCGCTCAGGGTCGGTCGCGATCTCCGCTTCGGCGATGAGCGCTGCGCGCTCCGTGTCGGCTGCGAGCACGAAGTCGACAAGGCTTTCCGCGCCGCCCGGCGCTTCCTGCTCGACGCTGCCGACGCGCAAGCCCTTGGGCACGACGACCGCGCCGCCCTCCGGCGAAAGATCGCCGCGGATGAGGCGGAAGAGCGTGGTCTTGCCGGCGCCGTTGCGCCCCACGAGCCCGACGTGCGCTCCTGAAGGCAGCGCCGCTGTGGCGTCGTCGATCAGGAGACGCTCGCCAAGCCGGTAGGTGAGGGCGCTGATATGGAGCATGGCGGGCTTTTCGCCCGCCGCGCTCGAGCTGGCAAGACGGGATCGCCATCCGATGCGGCCGGTCGGCGGCGGCTTGTCGAAGCGCAGCAGCGCCCGGCGGCTGGCCGGCGCTACGACGCCGGAGCTCGGCTTCGCCGACGATCTCGACCCCGTACGGACCAGCTAGAATGAGGCCTGCCTCGAGGGGCATCAAGCCGGCCGGCGTCCGCTCCGAGATGGCGAAACAGAGTCGGTCCTAGCGGGCGATATAGTCGCACGACTTGAGCTCGGCGCCCAACTCCGCGAGCGACTTGACCTCGCCGATCAGCGCTTCCCGTCGCGGTTCACCGGCCGCGACGTCAGTCGGGCGTCCCTCGGTCAGCGGCGGCTCAGTCATGCTCGAAATCCCGCGCGCCCAGAGCAGATCTTGAAGTGGTTTGACCAGACCTCCCGCACCTGCTTAGATGGTTCAGCGTCGCACTGCTGGTTTAACCAGGGGGGTGTCGTGAAAGCTGTCGTTGGNNTACGGTTCAACTACGACAATGTCTGGCCCGTTCATCATCAGGACCGTGGACAGCTCGGACGCCGGCAGCGTGAAAGCGCCGATCTTCCTCAGCAGCCTGAACATCATGAAGACGACCGCTGGGGCCGCCACCATTACAGTTTGGGTTACGGAAACGGGCCTTACGGGCGGCGCCTTGACGACCTTCATGAGTACTCTGACGTCGACCTTCCTGTCGCCGGGCTGGTCGGTGGATGAAACGACGTATTACACAGCCGGGAACGAGAAGTGGGGCACGGGCGTGCAGTTGGTGTCGCAGGATTTCGCCAGCAGTGACGGCATGCGTACTAGCACCAAAAACATTTGCTGCACGGCAAACCCCTATTCGCTCACCGAGAAATTTGTCATAAGCGAGACCATGCCCGGCCAAGCACGGCTCGCGGAGAGGATCACGGCAACGCTGATCCCAGAGGCGCCGACCTGGGCGATGATGGCGATCGGCTTCGCGGGCCTGAGCTACGCGGCGTTTCGCCGCAGCGTGAAGTCGCGAGTAGTCGCTAGGGCGGCCTGACCTGCGTCATAACGGTTGAACGGGCCGCCGCAGAGCGGCCTTTTCTTTGACTGCGTCCTTGGCCGCCGATGCGGCCAAGGACACGGGGGTCGGCGCCGATCATTTTCGTTCGGAGAGCGCCGTAGAATTCCTGCGCCCCCCGGCTTGGCTTCGCTCAGGCCTTCTTCGGCGCGTCCAGGAATGCGCCGG
>PLUH01000418.1 GCA_003164825.1 Hyphomicrobiales bacterium | reverse complement strand
CTTGGGCATGCGAAAGCTGATCGATCACCTTGCCGAAAAGAAGCGGCTCGGCGAACTGCGACACTGCGAGCGCGACATTGGCGAGGACCAGCGCAGCAGCCAGCCATTTCTGAGCCGCGAGCAACCCGAGCACGCGCGCGTAGAGCCTTGTGAACGACATCGAAAACTGTCTTGGCTTGCCCGCCCAAATCCTGTGAACCTTTCGGGGATTTTGGGCGAGTCGGCAAGCAAGATCACGAGAGCCACGATCTTCCCCGCATCCGGTTCCACGACTTGAGGCACACCCACGCGACACATCTTCCAGCAAATGGCATTCACCCCAAGGTGGCGCAGGAACGCCTTGGTCATTCGAGCGTCGGGATAACGCTCGACCTCTATGGCCACGTCCTTCCCGGCATGCAGGACGACGCGGCGGCGAAGATTGACGCCGCCATCCGCGCCGCAATAGACAGAACCTGAGATGTTCGGTAGCAAATGGGTAGCAAAGGCGGTTACCGCGAACGTCGTAATCTAAAGAAACATCAATCTTTTTAAAGCGTTGGAAGGATGGCCGAGTGGTTTAAGGCAGCGGTCTTGAAAACCGCCGTGGGCGCAAGTCCACCGTGAGTTCGAATCTCACTCCTTCCGCCAATATATCTAGCAATATATTGATATTGTTATATAATTTCATAGTAGCAATTGTAGACCCACGCGCGGCCCCACATTCTCGTTGCTCAATTCGGTCCCGCTGTCACGCCACTCCAACGTCTCAAATTCTCTGATTGTACCGCCTTGAAGTTTGTGCGCTCGCTGACGCTCTCGGAGGTTACACGTAACCCATGATAACGACGGCCCTGTAGGTTGCTTTTCACGGTCGAGCCCCTCCAAGGGGGGAAGCGATTTGGTAAGGGTCCGGGCTTGATTGTTGCTCATAGATTTTCTGGAATTTTTTGGAAAATAATACGCACGTGCACAGTATATAATCTTCATTCGCTTCTTGCCGCCTATGCGATTCCTTCGTCGACGCGAACCGGTCGCCGCTCGCAAGCCCAAAATGTATCGGGCGCTTCACCCGGAATGCTGCTTATTCCAGCAACGCCTTGAAGACGGCGTCGGCAGCGTCCTTGTAGAACTCGATGCTTATCTTGGTCCACAGCTCGTCCGGAAGGTCGTTCAGTTGCCGACGAGCAGCCACCGGCATCAGCAAAGTCTGCGCCTGCTTCTCAACAGCAAGCTCCGCAATGTGCACGGCGCCTGGTATTAGCTCGATCGAACCCCCGAGCGCAGCCGAACCCGCAACGATCGTGCCGCCCGTATTTCGACCAAGCAGAGTCCCGAAGCTTTTCTCCTGGGCGGTAACGCTGTCGTAGGAAAGAGTGACCTCTGCATAGAAGCCGTCGATCAGGATACCTGTTCGTCACGACCTCGCCTTTGACGCGCGTCTCATGCCTGCAGCCTAAGATCGGCTCAACGTCGCCGGCGCGCCTTCGACGCTTCGGCGGCGTTCCGTCCCGGCCAAAATTTTGTTCCCTGACCCGGGAACAAAATCACCGGCCAGCAGTTTCATGTTGCCGTGGAGTCGATTCCATGGATGATCGTCGCGCCCAGGGCTTTATCTTCAACCACGGACGTTCCTCTCTGCCACACTTGGTCACGGGTCCGGGTATGGATCGGATCGCAACGGAACGGGTCGTGAATCCGTGAGCCATTTGAACGTCCCACTACCAGGAGGAGACACATGTCGATCTCAGATGCCGTTGCGCCGCACATATCCTTCTTGCGCCGGTTTGCACGTGCGCTGAGCGGAACCCAGGTGGGCGGCGACGCCTATGTTGCCGCGACGCTTGAGGCAATTCTGGCGGATCCTGATTGTCTCGATGCTGAACTCGATCCGAAAATCGCGCTCTACAAGTTATTCCTGCGCGGCTGGCGCAACGTGCCTGCCAACAATCAGGTCGACGATCCGACCTTCGGCGATGAAGCCTCGGCAAACAGAAATCTCGCCGCCATCTCGATTGAGCCACGGATCGCTTTCCTTCTGAACGCGGTCGAGTCCTTCAGTCCGAGGGAGATCGCCCAAACGCTTGATTGCTCGGAAGCCGAGGCGGTTGACCTTATCGACCGCGCCGGACGCGAGATTTCCGAACAAATCCGTACGACGGTGTTGATTATCGAGGATGAGCCTCTCATCGCCCTCGACGTCCAAACGCTTGTCGAACAGTTGGGGCACGACGTCACAACAATCGCCCGGACTCATACCGAGGCGGTGCGCGCGGCGCTCAAGCACCGTCCGGGACTGATCCTGGCCGACATCCAGCTTGCGGACGGCAGTTCAGGGCTCGACGCGGTCAACGAGATCCTTGGATTACAGGAAGTTCCGGTGATTTTCATTACCGCCTTTCCTGAGCGGTTTCTAACCGGGCAGGCGCCCGAGCCGGCGTTCCTGATCGCCAAGCCGTTCAGCGCCGATTCGGTCAAGGCCGTGGTCAGTCAGGCCCTCTTCTTCGATCGCAAGTCGCAAAGGACCATGGCGAAAGCGGCGACCGGCTGATCGAAATCCGCGCCGACGCCCGCCGCCGCCTCCCTGGGCCTCCTCGCCGGCTCTTGTGGAGCGGACCGAATGGCCAAAACATCTTTCATCTGGGGCGGAACCTTTATTCTCTTCGTGCGTTCCGGGTCGAGGGAACATCTATCTCGGACGAGGAAGCCCCGTGCCGTATTATGAATTCTGCCTGATCGGCGGAGACGGCGCGAGGCTGCGCCGCGAGCGTCACCTGGCGTCCGATCTCGAAACGGTTTGGGGCCTGGTTTTCCGCATGGCCGAGTTCGAAAGCGAGCGGGGAAGACGGATCCACGTCTTGGACGACCAAGGGAGAATTGTCATCGGCATAGGCGCAAGCGCGGCTACGCTTTCGGCTCAACATCTTAGAGTGCTCCGGGGCCGCTCCCCCGGCGCATGACGCGAAGGCCGCCTGCGTCCTGATTGGCGTCGTCGGCGGCCCTTGCGGTCGACAATCGGGAACGGGTCTCGTCGGCTAGCGAACCAGATCAGGCGTAACTTGAGATCGACCGGTTCGATATTGCGGCTCGGCGAATGGCGTCGACGCGTTGTAGATAGCTGGGGCGCCTGGGACGCCTTCCGAAGGTGGAGGCATTCACCTTTCCGAAGGATTTGGCTGACAAAAACAGGCGCCATGGCCAAGTCCCGTTCGCTGAGCTGGCGTCTGGGCGTGTTGACGCTGATCATCGTCCTGCCCTTGGTCGTCTTCGCGTTGATGATGGTGGGATGGATCGCCTACACCGATCGCGCGGCGACCCGGAAGGCGCTGGTCGACGACGCACACGGGTTGGCCGACGACGTGACGCGCGAGATCAATGCGCAGTTCCTATTGTCGGCGGCGCTGTCTCGTTCGAACCTCCTTCGGCACGGAGATTTGACCGGCTTCGCAGAGCAAGCGCGAGATATTCTGGCCGGGGCGCCCGGGGTGACGCTGATCGTCTCGACGGCGGACGGCGATCCCATACTGAGCATTCCTTCGCTACCCTCGGACTCGCCTCTGTTGCGCGATCGTGCGGCGCTGGTCGGTCAGGCGATTGGATTGGGCTCCGCCTTTCTCTCCGACGTCAGCGCGGACTCTGCTTTGCCCGAGGCGCACGCTTCGATCGAAACCCCGATCGTTGTCGATGGCAAACCCATCTACGAAATCGCAATGATTCTTTCGCTGGAGCAATTCCGCCGCCTGTTGCAGGGTCAGAATTTACCGGCAAGCTGGCTATCGGGCATCGTCGATCGTCAGGGCGCTTTTGTGGCGCGGCTGCCAGGTGAGCCCGGGACCCCCGGGACGCTGGCCAGCCGAGAGTTTCGCGACGCGACGCGGCGCCTGCCTGAATCAACCGTTACCCACACTTCCGTCAGCGGCCAAGAGCTCGTCTCCGCCTACGCGCCTGCGGCTGGCGGTTGGACTGTCGGCGTCGCAGCGGCAGCAAGCGAGCTCGGACTTGGACCCGGCGCGTTTCTCCTCACCTCGATTTTGGCGGCCATCGCACTCACTGGCAGCCTCCTCTTGTCCTATCTCAGCAGCCGCACTCTCGCGCAAAAGATGCGAGAATTGGAATCGAAGACGGAGAATGTCTTCACCGGCGAGCCGATCGACACGGCGCCGACGGGCGTTCGTGAGTTCGACAGTCTTGGCGACGCCTTGGCCAGAGCTTCCGAGCTTCTCTCCCTCCGAGCAGAGCGACAACGTCGCGCCGAGCAGGAACTGCGAACAAGCGAAGAACATTTTCGGCTTCTGGCCGACAGCCTTCCTCAGCTGGTCTGGACGGCGCGCCCCGATGGCCGCATCGATTACACCAGCGCCCGCCGCGAAAAGTATGGGGCAATAGGCCGGACGGATTGGGAAGGAATCATCCATCCCGACGATCGGCGGGCGACGGCGGAGGCGTGGCTCCGCGCGAGCGAGGCCGGCGTTCCTTATGAAATGGAGCACCGCCTTTTTGCGATCGGGAAGGGATATGCGTGGCACCTGAGCCGCGCCTCGCCGCTGCTTGACGAACGGGGAGCGGTCGTCAGGTGGTATGGCACGACCACCGACATTGACGATCAAAAGCAGCGCGAGGAAAATATTAGAGACCTGTTGGCCGAGGTCAATCATCGCTCGCGCAACCTGCTCGCCGTCGCGCAAGCCATTGCGCGCTGCGGGGTCTCCACCGCGACAACGATCCACGAGTTTGAGCGGCGGTATTCCGACCGGTTGCTTGGACTAGCGGCGAGTCAGGATTTGCTGACGGATCGGAATTGGCGCGGCGTGCCGCTCGAGGCGCTGGTGCGGGCGCAAGTGGCGCTTCCTTCGGACGGGCGGGAAAAGCGCTTTGCCAGCGAGGGGCCGATGGTCCTGCTGTGCCCCAACGCGACTCAAACGCTTGGCCTCGCGCTGCATGAGCTTTGCAACAACGCGCTCAAGCATGGCGCGCTCTCGAACGATTTCGGAGATGTCTCTCTTGTCTGGCGGATCGACGACAGCGGCGCCGAGCCCAACTTCGAGATCACGTGGCGCGAACGCGGCGGACCGCAAGTGAATGCGAGGCCGGTCTCAGGATTCGGCGCCGTCGTGCTCGAACGTCTGACGGCGGCTGGTCTCAATGCGACTTCGATCCTGAGCTTTGACGTCGAAGGCTTGACGTGGCGGCTGGTCGCGCCGCTGCACGAGATCGTGAAGACCGGAACCGGCGAGTCTCGGTCTCAAGCATTGTCCGGATGAGTCGCGGCTCATCGAGCGCAGTCGGGTTGATTCGCCAGGTCGTTCGCTTGTCCGCCGGCGGTTTCTCGTGTCGGATGGGGTGAGCGATTCTATGGAACAGCCTGCCGGCCGCGGCGACACAGGGCCGGGCGGAGAATTGCGAATGCCTGAGAAGACTTCAGGAAGATCGCGGAAGGGCCCGGCGAAGGCTGCTGCCTCGCCGGGCGCGCCGGCGGGGGTGGATCAATATATCGTCGGTCAGTTAAAGGCCATCTACGATGAGGTGGCTGCTGAGCCGATTCCCGATCGACTTCGGCAGTTGCTCGATCGACTCGACCGCGGCGGGAAAAGCTGAAAGCTGCGCGGTCGGCCAGTGTCGTTCGGGCCGGCCAGCGAATCGCGCCAATCGTCGGACGCCTCAACCCAACGAGAAAAGGTCGCGCGCCTACGGAGCCAGCGGCGCGGTGAGGATGAACTCGGCGCCGGGATGGCGCGGGACGACCGCCAACGTCGCATCCAACTGTTCGGCGAGCGCGCCGACCATACGGGCGCCCATTCCCCTCCCCTTGCCGATCTCGAAGTCCTCAGGAAGACCGCTACCTTCGTCGCGAACCGAGATCGAAAACAGGCTGCCATCGCCGGTCGTGGCCACGTCGACCCACACCCGGCCCGGGCCATCGCCAAGGTAAGCGTGCTTTGCGGCGTTCGACACCAATTCGTTGACGATCAGCGCCGATGAAATCGCACGGTCGGCGGAGATGACGATCCCGGGCTGCGCCTGAACGAGAATCTCGCATTGCGAGAAGCTGGCGCCCAGGTCCTTGCAAATGGCTTCGATGTATCGACCGATATCGAACCGCTCGATGTCCGATGATCGATACAATTGCTCGTGCACCCTGGCGATGGCCGCCACGCGAAGCGTCGCATCTTCGAGATGCTGGGCGAATTCCGGCTCGCTATTCTCGCGCGCCTGGAGGCGCAGCATGCTGACGACCAGCGCCAGACTGTTCTTCACCCGATGGTTCATCTCCTTGATGAGAAACTGATGACGTTCCAGCGCGGCGTTGAGGTTGCGCTCGTGCCGCTCGCGCTCGATCGCCATCCCCAGAATGTTGGCTGCGCCCTGCAGGAACGCGAGGTCATGCTCGACGAACCTGTCTTCCGATCGGCTGTCGACCTCCAGGACGCCGAACGGCCGGCCGTCTCCCTGCAATATGACGTTCATCGCCCGATGAATGCCATGTCTGAGGAGAATCTCGGGCGTTCTGAAGCGCTCCTCGCTCTCGAGATGGTTGGAGATGACCGGCCGGCCAGTTTTCAGCGCATATCCGGCGGGGGAAGCGAGGTCCGCGCCGACGCTGGCGACGCCGACAACGCCCGAATCCCAACCGACCCCGGCTCGGACCAGAAAGCGGTTTTCGGCCGGAATATATTCGAGCACCTTGCAAAACTCAGTGCGAAGGCCTTCCGCGGTCAAACGCGCCGTATCAGCCAGGAGTTGGTCGAAGCCAGATCCCTGCAACGCGCCAACTCCGAGCTCGGCCAGGATTTCTTGCTGCCGGATGCGCTGCTGCAAAGCACGCACCGTCAGGTCTGACGCTTCGCTCGCAGATTTGTCTTCGACGACAGGCGGGGGCGGAGCCGGCCTATCGGAGGATGGCATCGGATCGGCTATGCGGCATGCGCCTCCGGGGGAACTCTTGGTTCTTGCACGCCAATCTTAAGTCGTCGCGGGCGAGTGCGCCAGTGCGGGTCGTTTGTGAGAGTCATTATTGGCGAGAGGCTTGTGTTCCCTGCCTCTCTGTCTGCGCCGCCCGACTTCCTGCGCGGCCGCAGCTGAGGATCCGAGCACGCGAAAACCCCGGGGCGAGTTCTCCGGTCCCCGGGGCTTAGCGTTTTAATGCCAATGATCGCGCCGTTTGGTTCAATGATGCCACAGGAGCGCAATCAGGACGATGATCGGAATGGGAACTCCAATCAGCCAAAGCAGCACTCCTCTTCCGAATCCCATGTCGATGTCCTCCGTTTGGCCTGCGCCCGCGCCGGCTCACGCACGAACGTTTGTCGGACAAAAGCGTTCCGTCCGGCGGTCGCAGCAGGACTTTCGGCGTCGGAAGCCTCCGACGACGTCTTCCGGAACAGAGGGGCCGAGGCGCCGTTTATCCGTTGCGTTAAGGAGGTCATCATGGACTGGAATCGGGTATCAGGAAATTGGAAGCAGGTGAAAGGCGCCGTCAAGCAACAGTGGGGAAAACTGACCGACGACGACCTTACCGAGATCGACGGCAGGCGCGAAACGCTCGAGGGCGTAATCCAAGAGAGATACGGAATTGCCAGGGATGAAACCCGCAAGCAGATAGACGCCTGGTATCAGAGCCAGGGTTGGCAATAGGCGGCGCCATTGGTCTAAAGCCCCGGCGACAACTTGTCGGGGCCCCTTTTCTTCCGTCCGCTGCAGATTCCTCACGAAATGCCGCGAGCTAAGCTCCAAGGCGCGATCGAGGGACAGACAGGCGGATCGCGAGTCCTTCAGGCTTCCAATCGCGCGCGATCTCTCCACCCAGCTGGTTGGCCACCGCGATGCGCGACAGGACGCCGCCGAATCCCTCATTGCCCTCCGGCGGCGTGACCCGGGGTCCACCGCGCTCGGTCCAATAGACGACGATCGCGTCGCTCTCCTCGGCAATGACGACTTTGACTGTTCCGCTAGCTGAGGAGAGGGCGCCGTATTTGGCCGCGTTGGTCGCGAATTCGTGCAGCAGAAGGGCGAGGCCGGTGGTGGCGGCGGCGGATACTCCAGCGTCAGTGCCGGAGAGGACGATGCGCGGCTCATCCGGTTCGTCGAAGGGAGCGACAATAGTGCGGAGAAGCGACCGCAGCGTCGTCGGCTGAGGCGCCGCGGCGCCGTCGATCCCGTGAACGAACGTCAGGGAGTGGGCGCGCGCGAGCGCGGAAAGGCGCTCGCGGGCCGATTCTGCAAGCCCGTGCACGGATGTCGCCGAACGCGCGCTCAAGCTCACGATGCTTCCGGAGAGGGCGAAGAGGTTCTTGACCCGATGGCTCATTTCTCTCAGCAGCAAGTGCTGTCGTGCGCGGGCCTTCTTGAGTTCCGAGATATCGCGCGCGATTTTTGACGCGCCGACGATTGTTCCGCGCGAATTCCGGATCGGCGAGATGGTCAGCGAAATGTCGATAAGGCTGCCGTCCTTGCGCTGCCGGACAGTCTCGAAGTGGTGAATTCGCTCGCCGCGGTGAATCTTCTCGATGATCGCCGGCTCTTCATCAAGACGGTCGCGCGGAATGATGATCGTGACCGGCCTGCCGACCGCCTCCTCGGCGCTAAAGCCGAAAAGCCGCTCCGCGCCNNTCGGAGGATTCGATAATGGCTTGGTAGTGTTGGGCCGCGCGAATGCCACGGCCGCCGGCGGGACGCCGCCCAAGCGCCTTTCGCGTCCCCGCCCGATTGTTGGGCGGTTGACTTCCGCGCTTCAAAGCCGTGTCCCATTTAGGAGACCGGTCCTGACGCGCCGCGCTCGTCGGCGGCGTCGAACCCAGATTCGCGTTTGATAACACCCGCAGTGGCCTTCCTTGTTACACCCTTGGCGGCAGCGTTGTCGACGCTGTCAGGGCCCCTCTGGCGACTAAGCCGCGCCACGTCGCCGAAGGCTCTGCGACGTCGCGCCGGGGCCTGGCAGGCCAGAGGCGGTCTGGGAATCGCCCGCCGGGTCGCCCGGAGGCTCGCCCTCGATCTGCTTGCGTTCGAACCCATCGGACGCGAGGAGGGCTTCGGCGGTCGACCAGTGGCGCTCGGCCTGACCTTCGGGGCAGCCGTCCTCGAGCCACAGGAAATAGGCGACCTCGCGGATGCGATCGTTGCGATCAGTCATGATCGCCCCCCATGTTGGGTCGCGGAGCGCGCGCCGCTGCGCCTGCGTGTGGCGGCGGCCTTTTTGGCCGAGGCCGATCGGCTCGCTGGCGATCGCGCGGCCGACGCGGCGGCGCCGATCCGCCCGCCCTTGTGCGCGGCGGGGTGGCCCGTCGACTTGCCACGGCCCGATCCGCCGACGCGTTTTCCGCCGCCATCGTCTTTGTTGACGGTCGCCCAGGCGCGGCGTTCAGCCTCCTTCTCCGGAACGCCGCGGCTCTCGTAGCTCTGCTCGATATGCTCCGCCTTCCGCTCTTGCTTGTCGGTGTATTTCGACTTGTCGCCGCGTGGCATGGGCTTCCTCCTGCGCTGCGCGATAGATTGCTCGGCCACAAACCCCTGACTGCGGGCGAAAGTTCCACCCACTCGTCGACTCACGGCCGGCTGATGGCGACAAGCCAAAGCAGAACGATCGCGACGCTGATGAGTGATGCGGCGATCGCACGTATGATCTCAAATTGCAGGAATTCGGCGGCGGTCATGGGAATCCATCCGGGAAACGGCGGGATCAATCGTGGCGGAAAACTCCGCAGGCCTGCGCTGCGTTCCCAAGCAACGCCGTTGCGATCGGCGCGGCCCGGTGCCTGTGGAACAACTGCGCTTGGCGGGTGTTGGGTCTAGGTAAGGGTCTCCGCGGACGCCGCGAATAAGGGCGGAGGCTCGTCTCCGCCGAAAGCAGCAGGATGATGGTCCAGTCGACGAACGATCACGATCAATTGAGCGGCGTCAGAGTGCTCGTCGTTGAAGACGATGCGCTGCTGGCCATGGATCTGGAGGCGACTCTGGTCGAGGCGGGCGCGGTGGTTGTCGGGCTCTGCCAGACCCTGGACGAGGCGATGCTGCGGGCGGACGCCGCCGATTTCGCCGTGGCGGTTCTCGATTTCGGTCTTGGGTCCGAAACGGTGTCGCCGGTCGCGCGCCGGCTGGTCAACCGAGGCATCCCGTTCATTCTCCATACTGGAAAGTCGCGCCACGAGCCGAGCCTGGCGGAATGGAGGGATTACTCGATCGTCGGGAAGCCCGCGTCGCCGCGCGCGCTGGTGTCCGCCGTAAGAACTGCTCTGTTGCGTTGATCGCGGCGCGGGAGCGTCGCCCCCGCGCGGGCAGCGGCGGCGTTATCCGGCGCGCCGGATCCTGGCCTCGACCGGCGCATCGGCTGTTTCGTCCAGGCCCAACAGCTCAACCAGCCTCGAGCGCGCGCGGCTAAGCCGGCTCTTGATCGTGCCGATCTCCACGCCGCAGATCGCCGCTGCTTCCTCGTAAGACAGGCCGCTCGCGCCGATCAGCGTCAGCACTTCGCGCTGCTCCGCCGGGAGCTTCGTCATAGCTTTGCGGAAATCCTCGAGATCGAGATGGCTCTCCTGGTCGCCGGGGACAGTGAGGCGGCGCGCATAAACGCCATCGCTGTCCTGGACTTCACGGGCTCGTTTCCGATAATTGGAATAGTAGATGTTGCGCAGGATGGTGAATAGCCACGCCCTCAGGCTGGTTCCGGGCTGAAACCGCTCCGATTTGCTCCACGCGCGCAGCAGTGCTTCCTGGACCAGATCGTCGGCCAGTGAAACGGAGCCGGAGAGAGAAATTGCGAACGCGCGCAGATTCTTGATCTCCGCCAGCAGCTCGTCTTTGAAGCTAGCCGATGGCATCGCGGCTCCCCTTCGGCTCGGGAACCCGATCTGCGACCTCGAAACGAGCCAGCAACTCCACGAATCTCTCCGGGAGCGGCGCATGAACGAGATCGGTGTAGTGAGCCTTGAGCGCCTGTCCGATGGCTTCAACGGCCTTCGGATCGGGCGCCGCAACATTTGGCGCCTTGGTTTTACTTGTACGGGCCACGGTCATCGACAACACCCCTGTGGGTAAAACGCGCCGCACGCCGTTTGGTTCCGCCGTCAGCAAGCCATTTTTACCAAGGCTGAATTTCGACGGTCGCCGACGGCGCGCGGGCCGCGGCGATCCCTTCTAGGGTATGCCGCGTCCGGTGATCCCAAGCACGCCCGAAATGAGGAACGCGATCAGGGCGACGACGAATATGATCTTTGCCGCGGCGAAGGCGGTTCCGGCGACGACGCCGAAGCCGAGCAAGCCCGCGATCAAGGCAATGACAAGAAAGGTAATCGCCCAGCCAAACATGATGTCCTCCTGACGCTGCGGGTTGCTGCTGTCGGCCTAAACGCGGAAGCTCTCGGCAGGTTCCGATGGGCGGCCCAAGAATCGAGACGGCCTCCGGGGGCCGCTGCCTCAGCGGGCAGCAACACCGGGAACGATTGCACGTGTCGAAGCGTTCACCGGCATCGCAACGCGATCAAAGGAGGACGACATGGCCAGAGACGCCCACAACAAAGCAGCCCAGCACCACGAGAGCGCCGCGAAGAGCCACAAGACGGCTGCTGAACACCATGGCAAGGGTGAGCACGCCAAGGGTCGTGAGGAATCGGCGAAGGCCTACGGCCACTCGAAAACAGCCCACGAGCATTCCGAGATGGCGCACAGCGAGAGCCAAATGCAGAAGTAATGCGTTGCCGGCGGGGCCGCGACGCGGCCTCACCGGACTCGCGCGAATCCCTCTGTAGTAGCGAGCGCCGGATGACGGACAGTCCCTATTCCGGGCCCAATGTTCCAGACCACGTCGACGAGGCGGTGCGTTCGGTTACGCAGCTGCATTCGGATCACCACGGCAGGACCACAGCGCCACAGCGCGCGGTGAACCGCATCACGGCCTTCATGGCCAGGCCTTTCTTTATCGCGCTTGTGGGGCTCGGCGTCATCGGGTGGATCGGGGCAAACCTGATCGCCAGCGCGCTTGGCCTGCAAGCGATCGACGGGCCAGCCTTCGTATGGCTGCAAGGGGCGGCAAATCTGTTCTCTCTGTTTGTCGTCATGCTCGTTCTCGTCGCCCAAAAGCATGAGGATGAACTCAATGCGCATCGCGATACCCTGACGCTGGAGCTCGCGATCCTGAGCGAGCACAAGATCGCCAAGGTCATCCAGCTTCTGGAAGAACTGCGTCGCGACAGCCCTTACGTCCAGGACCGCGTGGATCGCCAGGCGGACCAAATGGCGCAGCCCGCGGACGCCGGCTCAGTTCTGGCGGCTACACGCGCAAGCGATGGCGTGTGAGCTACCGTCCGCGCCGATGCGTCGAGCCCACGGAACAAATGCCTGAATTGAGCCGTTTGGCAGTTCCTGCCGTTTGGTGCGCCGGCTCGCGCCTGGGGATATTCGATATGCAGATTCGGTACGGTTTCGATATTGCGCTCGAGCTTCCACAGCCGGCGGCAATTCTCGCCATGATGGATGTCCACTCCGATTTTCGCCGTTGCATCGCCGAGGAGACAGGGCTCGAACTGTCGCCGGCGATCGCAGCCGGTCGCTTTATCGACAGCCGCGGAAACATTGTGAGACGCTTGTCTGCGCCCGCTGGATCCGTGTCGTTGCGACTTGGCGGCGTCTTTCGCAGCGACGGGCGGGAGGATGAGGCCGACTTGACCGCCAAACTCGTCGCGCCGTCTGATTTGCCGCCCGAGACACTGCCATTCCTTCGGGCAAGCCGATATTGCGAGACCGACCTTCTCTCCGATTTCGCGTGGGCAAACTTCGGCGCCATCAGCGGCGGATGGGCGCGCGTCCAGGCCATTTGCGATTTTGTTCATCAGCGTCTCCGATTCAGCTATCCCGAGGCGCGCCCAACGCGAACCGCGAGCGAGGCTTTGGCGGAGGGCGTCGGCGTGTGCCGCGATTTCACGCATCTGGCGATCGCCTTGTGCCGCTGCCTCAATATTCCGGCGCGCTACTGCAACGGCTATCTCGGCGACATCGGCGTTCCGCCCGATCCGGCGCCGATGGATTTCAACGCCTGGTTCGAAGCCTTTCTCGGCGATCGATGGTTTACCTTCGACCCGCGACACAATCGGCCGCGGATCGGCCGCATTCTAATCTCGCGGGGGCGCGACGCCGCGGATGTCGCGATGATCACGAGCTTCGGCGCGCATGCGCTCACGCGTTTCGCCGTGGTCACTGAAGAGATCAAACAGCCAGCAGTCGTAGTCGCTTGAGATGCGCGGCTGAAGCGGTCGCGCGCTTGCCGCGGCGCGCTGCCGTACACATTGGGCTCCTTTGAGCGGCATTCGAGGCTCTTTCAAGAGTTTCCGAGCTGACCTCGTGCGCCGATGCGACCGAAATTGGAACTTTCCAAGCGCGTTGGCGTTTCCAGGGAACAGTCGAGCCTAAGGAGACCAGTCATGCGCAAGTTTCTACTCGCAGCAGTAGCGGTCAGCGCCGTCGCAGGCGCGAGCGCGGTGGCGCAGAACGCAACGCCGACCAATCCGGACGCCGGAAGTGCAGCCACTACGGATAAGATGAATTCCTCGACCACTCAAGGCGGCGCCGCGATGGGAGCGAACCCGGCTAGCGCGCCCAAGGCGGTTACCCAGGACGTGCCGAAGAATGGGCCGAGTTTCGTCNNGGTTACATCCTGTCAGTCGGCGGCTTCCTTGGCATGGGCACACATTATGTCGCGGTCGATCCGAACGCGGTGATGGTCCAGTACGACGCTGCCAACAAGACATGGCGGGCGACCATGAACGCGACCAAGGACCAGCTCAAGTCGGCGCCCGAATTCAAATACAGCGGCCAATGGACGGCCAGCAGGAGTTGAGGACAAGTCGGCGGAACGGGACGCAAACGCCCCGTTTCGTCCAGACGTCTGGACGCATCGACAGCCGATGAAGGGAGCAGCCATGTCCGACTCGGCGGCAGACATCGATCGCATTTGGACTCTGGTCAAAGACATTCCTGTTGCGATGGTGGTCACCCATGACGGTCAGGGCTGCAACATGCGGGCGCGCCCGATGGCGCCGCGCCCGGCCCAAGAGGAAGGCGCGATCTATTTTCTGACCGACGTCGACGCGCCCAAAGGCGAGGAAATCCGGCGCAATAACATGATTTGCCTCGCTCTGGCGGATCACAAGAGCCGAAAGTACCTGTCGATTACCGGTCGCGCCGAGATCATCGACGACCGCGATCGGATCAAGCGAATCTGGTCGGTCTACGACAAGGCGTTCTGGCCCGACAGCAGCGATCCACGGATAAGAATTCTTCGCGTAACGCCGGAGAGCGCGGAATTCTGGGAAGGGGAAGGGGCGGTCGTCACCGCAGTCAAACTGGTCGCAGCGACCGTCTCGGGCGAGCGAATGAATCTCGGCGCGAACCAAAAGGTCGAATTCGACGCCCAGTAGCGGGCAAGCGCGCCAGTCGACCGACGGCGTGGGTCCTGTTGACGCGCTTGCCTCATCCCAGGGAGGCCCGCCGTTCAACCGACAGTCATCCGCCGCTAGCGGGACGCGGCGGCGCGCGCCTTTTCGATGCGTTCCTTCAGCCCCGCGAGGCCTACTGCGCCAAGAACGACGTCCCCGCCAACAACGTAGCTTGGCGTGCCGGCGAAGCCCAGCGCGCTCGCGAGCTTCATGTCCTCGCTCAGCGTCGCCCCCGCCTCGTCGCTCGCCGCGTCCGCTTCGATCCGCGCCATGTCCAGATCTTGATCCTTCGCCGCCGCCAGAGCCTTTTCCCAGCTCGCGGGTCCGGGGCTGCCCAGCAGCTCCTGGTGGAACGCAAGATACTTCCGTCCGTCCGGATCCTGCATTCGCACGGCGATCGCGATCCGCGCCGCCGCGGTCGAGCCGGGTCCGAGGATCGGAAACTCCTTGAGCACGATCTTCAAGTGCGGATCATCCTTGACGAGGGCGAGCGTGTCGGACAANNTGCGTTGGCGGCGATGGCCGCGCTGCGATCGGGAACCGATCTGCCGCCGGCGCCAGGCGGCGCGCTCTGGCGCCGCTTGATGAGTTCCGCCAGGATCTGGCCGACCGCTTCCGGGTGCTTGACGAAATAACCCTTGACGATTTCGCCGACCTCATCGGGGTGGTTTGCGAGGTAGTCCCTGACGATCGCCTCGGTTTCCGCGCGCTGATCTTGGGCCCGAACGGCGTGAGGCGCGAGCGCCGCCGATCCAGCGATGATGGCGCCCCCAAACAGAATCGCAAGTTTCATCGACCGACCTCCGTTGATGAACGTCATGGGCGTAACGTCTCGCCCCCTTGCCCCGGTACGAACGTGCCGCGTGGCGGCGCAGCCTCGCCCGGTACGCCCGAGGGGAAAGATCCGGGAAATCCCCTGAAGGGAACGCAGACGCCGAAGCGATTGTGGAATTGGCCCGGCGGACATCCGAATGGCCGCGTCGGCGCGCACACGCCGCGGAAGTCGCGCGCGAAGCCCGGCGGACAGAAAGCCGGCGCAATCAGCGCGCACTTGCCGCTTCGGGTTCGCATCTCGCCGGGCGGACATTCCGCCGGCGCGTTCGGCAGGCACTTGCCCTCGTGGTTTCTCGTCTCGCCGGATGGACAGGCCGGAGGGGCGACCGGCTCGCACTTGCCCGCGCGATTTCGCGTTTCGCCGGGCGGGCAGGCCGCCG
>PLUH01000417.1 GCA_003164825.1 Hyphomicrobiales bacterium | reverse complement strand
GGCGGCAGGCCTTCGAGCGGCTCCATTTCCTGCTGCGCGCCCGCGAGGTGAACTTTCTTGTCGAGCCCAAACTGAACCGCCTGTTTCAAGGCGTTCGTCATGTCGTCCCCGCCTATGAGGAACATAATGACGTCGGGATTCGCCGCCTGCGCCTTGATAAGATAGGAGGAATAGTCCGAGGTGCCGAGTGGAACGAGATCGCCGCCGACTCTCGTTCCGCCCAGTCCGGTCGTGGCTTTGATGAGTCCCGCTTCCAGCGTGTGGCCGAACGCGTAGTCGAACGTAACGTAGTAGAATTTCTTTCCGTACGCTTTGATCAGTGTGTCGGCGACAGCGTTCGCCTCCATCTGCGTGGTGCTGCAGACGCGAAACACGTTCCAGTGGCAACTCGCGCCGGTGACGGCGTCAGTGTGGCCGCCGGGGACAATATGGAGGATTCTCTCCTCGTTTGAAACCTCGGCCATCGCGAGCGACAGCGCCGAGTTGGTGTTTCCCAGAAGAAAATCGATCTTGTCGCGGTCGATCAGTTTGCGCGCCTTCTGCACCGCAGTCCCGGCGTCCCCACTGGTTGAGTCCTCGACGATCAGCTCGACCGGACGGCCCAGGACGCCGCCTTTGGCGTTGATCTCGTCGATCGCCATCCGGCAACCAAGGAGCTCGTTCTTCCCGAGCGAGGCGAGCGGGCCGGTCAACGGATTGTCGAGTCCGATCCTGACGGCCTCCGCAGCCCGCGTGGGGATGACGAATGGCCCGGCAAATCGAGCGCCGGCGAGCGCCAGGCCCGACTTGACCAGCCTGCGACGGCTGAGCAGGCGTGGATTGGCGTTGGCCATTTCTCCCTCCCAGACTGCTGCCGTCGGCTCGGCCGATTTTTTTAATTCCCTCGCTTCAGCCGATGAGTCGTCTCACGGCCGTCTCGCGGGCGCTCAGGTCGGCCAAGTCATCTTGCAGCCGCTCTCCTCGACCGTTCCGGCGACGTCGGCGCCGTTGATGACGTTGGTGACCTTGAACAGGTCGTCCGGCGCAGAGCCGGCCGCCTGGGCTTGGCCGACAAAGAGGGTCGCCAGGAGCTGGTTCTGCCCGGCCCGGTAGAAAGCCGGGTTCGGCCCAAGCGCGATCTCTGGCGGTAGGTGGAAGTCCTGCAGCGCCTTCGCCATGTCGACCGCCTTCAGCGAATTGGCCTTGGCCGCGGCGAGGGCGCAGGTCCAGACCGAGACATAGCCGAACCAGGTCCGGGCCGTCGGCACGCGGCCGGTGCGCTTCTTCGTCGCTTCGACAAATTCGGCGACGTGCGGCACGCCCGGCTGGTTCCAGTACCATTCCATGACCCACACGCCGACCCGGGCTTCGGGCGGCAGACCTTCGAGCGGCTCCATCTCCTGCTGCGCGCCGGCGAGATGGACCTTGTTCTGAAGCCCGAACTGAACCGCCTGCTTCATGGCGTTCAGCATGTCGTCGCCCTGGACGAGGAAGACGATAACGTCGGGGTTCGTCCCCTGCGCCTTGATAAGGTAGGACGAGAAGTCGACGGAGCCGAGCGGAACCAGATCCCCGCCGACCCTCTCGCCGCCGAGCTTGGAGATCGCCTTGACCATCGCGCTCTCCAGCGTATGGCCGAAGGCGTAGTCAGGCGTGATGTAATAGAATTTCTTGCCGTAGTCCTTGACCAGCGCGGTGGCGACGGCGTTCGCCTCCATCTGCGTCGTGTTGCAGACGCGGAACACGTTCCAGTGGCAGCTCGCGCCGGTGACCGCGTCGGTGTGGCCGCCGGGCACGATATGCAGAATGCCCTTTTCGTTCGAGACTTGCGCCATGGCGAGCGCGAGGGCCGAGTTGACGTTGCCGAGCAGAAAATCGACCTTGTCGCCGTCGATCAGCTTTCGCGCCTTCTGCACCGCCTGGCCGGCGTCGCCGCTGGTCGAATCCTCGACCACGAGCTCGACGGGGCGCCCCAGAATCCCGCCCTTGGCGTTGATCTCGTCGAGCGCCATCTGGCAGCCGATCAGCTCGTTTTGGCCGGGGGCGGCGTAAGTGCCGGTCAGCGGATTGTCGAGGCCGATGCGAACCGCGTCGGCGGCCCGGGCGCGGATAACGAATGGACTGGCGAACTGGGCGGCGGCAAGAACGGCCCCGGTTTTGACGAGACTGCGACGGTCGATGCCGCCGCGCCAATTGGACTTGGACAAGTTTCTCTCCCTTGTTCGGATGATGTCGCTTGGGCCGGGCGCAAGCGCGCCGAACCCAAACTCCCGCAGGCTGATGATCGTGCGGCACTTTTGTCCACAGGCGCTACGGCCGTCAAGCCGTCGAAGCGCAAGATCAGCAGTTTCGGGCGGCGCTGCAGGCGCTTACGACCTTCGTCGTATACCCGCCTTGCAGGCGGTGGATGAACTGGCCGCCCGGTTCGGCGCGCCAAAACGGGCGCGTCGCCCAAAAGCGGACCTGCGGCTGCCTTCTTAGGCGCCGAAGATCACCCGCCGGAAGCGGCGCTGGGCCACGAAATAATAGACGACGCCGATGATCGTCATCGCCACCAGCGGGCGCCACACGAGCGAGATGTCGGCGCCGCGGAACAGGACCGCCTGGGCGAAAGAGACGAAATGCGGCGTCGGGCTGATTGTCTTCATCACATATTGCAGCCAGACCGGCATGCTCTCCATCGGCGTGCTCGAGCCCGAGAGCAGTTGGGTCACCATGAGCACGGGCATGGCGAGCAGCCCGAACTGGCCCATGGTGGTGGCCAGCGTGCCGAGCATGATGCCGAGCGCCGCCACGACGAGCGCGTAGATCGCCGCTCCGAGCAGGAACAGGACGAGCGAGCCGTTGATCGGCGAGCCGATCCACCAGTGAACGACGAACTGAAGCGAAATCATCGCCGCGACCAGGATGACGAGGCCATTGGCGATCATCTTGGCGAGCATGATCTCAGTCGGGACGACCGGCATCACGAGCAGATGCTCGACCGTGCCCTGCTCGCGCTCGCGGATGAGCGCGGCGCCGGTCAGGATGATCGTGAGCATGGTGATCTGATTGATGACCTGGGTCATCGCCGAGAACCACGACGTCTTCAAGTTCGGATTGAAGGCGGCGCGCACGACAAGGTTGATCGGCGCCGCGACCGAAGCATCCCGTCCCGAGCGGAACCGCTGGATTTCGTTGGCGATCGCCGTTCTCAGGTAGCTCGCGCCGTTGCCGGCCTGCGCGACCGCAGTCGCGTCGACATTGATCTGGATCCCGGTCTGGCGGCTGGCGCGGACGTCGGCCTCGAAGTTGGGGGGAATCTCGACGACGAACAGGAGCTTGCCCTGGTCCATCATCGGGTCGATGTCGGACGCGGTGATCTGCACCGGCGGCTGGAAGGTCGGGCGGCGCAGGGCCTCGGCGATCTGCCGCGACAGGTCCGACCCGTCCTCGTCGACGACGCCGACGGAAAGATTTGTGGCTTCCGTCACGGCGCCAGAAGCCACTGTGTTGACCGAAATCGTAAAGGCGTAGGCGACGAGGACCAGCATCACCGGGTCCGCCCGGATGCTGCGCAATTCCTTGATCACCAGCCTGAAGATGTTCGTGACATGGTCCGCGAAGGTCATCGGCTTGACTTCTGCGAGACGCGGAACTGGCGGGGCGGCTTGCGACATGTCACGCCTCCTGCTTGCGGAGGAGGAGGAGCGACAGTCCCAGGTACACGAGCCCGATCGCCAGAATCGCGACGGCGTTCGGCCAGAGGGCGGCGACGCCGAGCGCCTTGGCGAACACCCCGACCGTGATCGGTTGATACCAGGCGGACGGGAACGACAGCCCGATGACTTTCGCCCCGCCGGAGAGCGACGACACCGGCGCGAAAATGCCGGAGAAATTGACCGCCGGTACGATCGAGAGGATGGCCGTCGCAAAAACGGCCGCGACCTGGGTGGACACGAATGACGAGATCAGTTGGCCGAATCCGGTGGTCGCGAAGACATAGAGGACCGTCCCGACCAGCAGCATCAGGAATGGCCCCTTGAGCGGCACATGGAACAGGAAGATGGCCATCGCCAGCAGGATGAAGAAGCTCACCATCGACACTGCGATGTAGGGTAGCTGCTTGCCGATCAAATATTCGAAGCGGGTGATCGGGGTCGAGCGAAAATTGGCGATCGAGCCGGTCTCCTTCTCGCGAACGACCGCGATCGCGGACATGATGGCGGGGATCAGGCAGAGAAGGAGCATGAACACGCTCGGAACCATCCCATTCACGCTGAGAAAGGCCTGATTGTATCGGTAGCGGACCCCAATGTCGTCGCTGCTCCAGGCGTTGCGGCTGCCGGGGCGGTGCAAGCTCCGCTGCAGTTCCTCGCCCTGCTTGCTGACGACGCCGGCGACATAGTTCTTCGCGGTCTCGCCGCGGAAAGTCATGGCGCCGTCGACGGTCGCGTCGACTTCCGGCGTGCGCTGGTTGAGGAGGTCGCGGCCGAAGCCGGGCGGGACCTCGACCACGATCTGGGTGTTGCCGCTCTTAAGNNTCTTAAGCCGCCGCTCCGCCTCCTCCGACGAGGCGATCGGCGGCTGGATCGAAAAATAGCGCGAGCCCTCGAAACCTTCGAGCAGCTGTCGGCTTTGCGGCGTGTCGTCCTGGTCGAACGACGCTGTCTCCAGGTTCTCGATGTCGAACGAGATGCCGAAGCCGAACGCGAGCATCAGAACGATCGGGCCGACCACCGCAAAGGCGAGGCGGATCGGGTCGCGCAGAAGCTCGACGGATTCTCGCCGCGCATAGGCCCAGAGACGGCCCGGGCTGAACCGCTTCGGCGCCGGCAGCGCCGCCTCGACCGCGCCTGCCTCGGATTTNNGGAGCCTCGATGGTCTTCGACCGGTCGATGCCCGCCGCCTCGGCGAGATAACCCACGAAGCAGTCCTCGAGCGACGCGCTGTCGCGCTCCTTGACGAGCTCCCGCGGGGCGCCGACGGCGAGCACCTTGCCCGCGTGCATGAGCGAGATGCGGTCGCAGCGGTCGGCCTCGTTCATAAAATGGGTGGTGACGAAAATCGTCACTCCGTCGTCGCGCGAGAGATCGATGAGCGTTCGCCAGAACGAATCGCGGGCGATCGGATCGACGCCCGACGTCGGTTCATCGAGGATCAGAATGGCGGGCTCGTGCAGCACCGCGACAGCCAGCTGAAGACGCTGCTTCATGCCGAGCGGCAGGCTGTCCGGCCGCGCATTGACGACCGACTTGAGGTCGTAGCGCTCGAGCAGCTCCTCGATCCGGCCTGGGGCCTTATCCGCCGGCAGGTGATAGAGCTGCGCGTGCAGCTCGAGGTTCTGCGCGACCGTCAATTCGCCGTAGAGCGAGAAGGCCTGCGTCNNCTTCATCGTCGTCGACTTGCCGCATCCGTTCGAGCCGAGGAAGCCGAAAATCTCGCCGCGGGCGATCTTGAAGCTGACGTGGTCGACGGCGACGAAGTCGCCGAACTGACGCGTGAGCCCCTCGGCCTCGATCGCCGGCGTCTCGTCGGGCGAGGCGATGCGCGGGCGCACGACGACCTTCTGATGCAGCGCGCGCTTGGCCTCGGGCATCAGAGCGATAAAGGCCTCATCAAGATTGGGCTCGCCTGTCTTCGCGAGCAGCTCCTTCAGCGTGCCGGTGGCGATGATCTTGCCGTCGTCCATCGCCATCAGCCAATCGAAGCGCTCGGCTTCGTCCATATAAGCGGTGGCGACGATAACGCTCATCTGCGGGCGCCGGGCGCGGATGGAATTGATGAGGTCCCAGAACTGGCCTCGCGATAGCGGGTCGACGCCCGTCGTCGGCTCATCGAGAATGAGAAGGTCGGGATCGTTGATGAGCGCGCAGCAGAGGCTGAGCTTCTGCTTCATGCCGCCGGAGAGCTTGCCGGCGGGCCGCGCCTCGAATTTCTCCATTGCCGTGGCGGTCAGGAGTTCGGTGATGCGGGCGCGACGCTCTTCAGCGCCCTGGCCAAAGAGACGGCCAAAAAAGTCGATATTCTCGAACACGCTGAGCGTCGGATAGAGGTTGCGTCCGAGGCCTTGCGGCATATAGGCGATGCGGCCGCGAATCTCGCGCAACGTCTTCTGGTCGACGACATTCTTGTCGAAGACAGCGATCTCGCCTTGCTGAATCTTCTTCACGCCGGCGATGAGCCCGAGCAGGGTCGACTTGCCGACGCCGTCCGGTCCGATCACGCCGACCATGATCCGGGCGGGAATGTCGATGCTGACGTCGGCGAGCGCAACCGTCGCCCCGTATCGGTGCGATACGTTCTTAGCCCGCGCAATCGCCTCGGTCATTTGGCGACGGGCGCGGGCGGTTTGGCGTCGGGCGTTTGGGCTCCGGGCGCCGCGGCCTGCGGCGACGCGCCTTCGGGCGCCTTGGCCTGCGGCGGCGCAGGCAGCTTGACCTGGAGATCAGCCGGCCATTCCGCGTCGGCCTTGGTGCGCAGGAACCCCATGCCGCGAATGCCGGTCTTCACCCGGGTATAGAACTGTTGAAGAACTTGCGGATCGACCTTGAGCTTCATGCGGAACATCAGCTTGGCGCGCTCATCCGTAGTCTCGACGGTCTTCGGGGTGAATTGCGCATCGGCGGCGACGAAGCTGACCGTCGCCGGTATGACGTAGTCGGGGATCGGATCAAGGATGATGCGAGCCTCGTCGCCGACCCCCACTCGGCCCGCGTCCGCGGCGGGCAGGAAGATCGTCATGTAGACGTCGGTGAGGTCGAGAATGGTGACGATCGGCGCGCCGGCGGCGACGACCTCGCCGGCCCGCGCAAGCTGATACTGGACCCGTCCCAGCCGCGGCGACACGAGGGTCAGATCGTCGATGATCGACTGGACGCGGTCGACCTCCGCCTCCGCGTTCGCGATCTGGGACAGGGCCTGATCGCGCTGTGACGTGAAGCTCTGCACCGCAGCCACCGCCGAGTCGTAGTTGCGCTTGCGCTGTTCGAACACCTGCTTGGTAATGAACCCGGTCTTCATCAGCTCCTGACCGCGTTCGAAATCGGATTTGGCAAACTCAAGCGCGCTTTGACGAGAGGTGATTTCCGCTTCCGCCGCCGCGAGCGCGTCGTTGGCCTTCTGAACATTGGCCTTCGCAGCGCGCAGCTGCGCCTCGTATTCCGGCGAGGAAATGCGCGCGATGACCTGCCCCTGGGTCACTGACGAGCCTTCCTCAACCGTCACCTCGGCCAGCCGCCCGGCGTATTTCGACGAGACGTCGACCTGCGTCGCCTCGATCCGGCCGTTCGACTTGACGACGCCGTCGGGCAGCGTTGCGCCGCGCAGGCGGGCGATGAGGTTGCGAATGATCGATTGCGCATGGGCCTGCGGCGCCAAGGCGATCGAGGCCCCACGCCGCGCATCGCCGCCGGAAACAGAGAGCCCCCCGAGCCCGGTGAGAACTGCG
Source organism: Hyphomicrobiales bacterium (assembly GCA_003164825.1). Taxonomy (GTDB): domain Bacteria; phylum Pseudomonadota; class Alphaproteobacteria; order Rhizobiales; family Beijerinckiaceae; genus Roseiarcus. Next base: position 1,556 of record PLUH01000417.1, on the reverse strand, counting down.
CAGACTATTGTGGCGCGCCGACGAAAACTCATGCTCGGTCTCCTGCCCGGACAATTCGTTATGGAAGGCGCGGCGTCTCGGTCGGCGACGTTAACACGCAGCCTCTTCAGTTCATTGGCGGCGCTCGTCCGCGCGGCTCGCCGCTCCGGCGCGATTTATCCAGCGCGCGCTTTCCTAGTCGAGCAAGTATATGATGTAAAGGCAAGGCATGGGAGGTGCTGAAGTGCAGCAACGAAACGGTCGCGAAAATTGAATCGCGAGCGGGCGCCGTCCGGGTCGCGCGACAAACTGACCGGGAAAGCCTGTGAGCGAGCTCGCGAAGCTGCACGCCGAACCGGTCAAGCTGCAGCTGTGGGTCGTCGCGAAAAGGCGGAAGGTTGCGTCGTCTCTTCGAGAACCGCGGCGGCGCCGGCAAGGGCGAGGTCATCAAGGCGATCGCCGAGCGCGTCAGTCCACGCGTGTTTCGCACTGTCGGCGATTGAATAGCCGCTACCACCAGCGCGGCGCGGCGAAGGTTCCGTGGATAGGGGTCGGCTGGTTGAAGGTTCCACGCGCATAGCTGTGGCCTCCCGCCCCCGACGGTATGTGTCCCGTCCGTGGGTGTCCTCGCGGCGTCACGCGAGAGCTCCGCGGCTGGACGATGTAGTGGTGACCGGGGCCGGTCTGTTTGCCGGGGCGATGCTGAATCGACTGGGCATGCCCGGCGATCGACCAGAATGACACTGCCGCAAGCGCTGCGGAGACAAGCGATGATCGCAACATGTGGGCCTCTTCCGCGCCTCATGAACATCGCTTGATCGGCGCCGGGGTTAGAACACGGGTTCTCCCAGCGCAATCTCGGCCAGCGGCGACAAGAGAATGACGTCGGCGCGCGCGTTCTTGGCCCCGAGGATAAGGACTTCGGATTGAAAGCCGGCGATGTTGCGCGGCGGNNAGCGGGCCGAAATCGACTTCGACCTTGTAGGAGGGGTTTCGAGCCCGTTCGAACGGCCGGACCGTGACGATGCGGCCAATCCGAATGTCGACCCTGGCGAAATCGTCATAGACGATCGGCGGCTTTTCCATCACGCTCACTCGTTCGGACCGAAGCCGAATGCGTCGCTTCGGCCAGTGAAAAGGGAAACGGTCGCCCGAAGAACCGCCTCAGTCCCGAACCGCTTCCTGATGCGCCTTGACCAGATCGGCCAGGCTGTCGAAGCGAAAATCATAGTGAGGCGCATGGGCCGGAGTCATGGTCGCGCCGAATCCCTCCTGGCCGCGGCGGCGGTAAATCCAGCACGAGGCGAGGCCATGCGCGTTCGCCGGCGCGTGGTCATGGAACAGGCTCTCGGCGGTGTGCAGGATCCGGCGCTTCTTGATCTCGAGCGTCTCGAGCTTCGCGAGCATATATTCGAAATTGCGGCTGGACGGCTTATACGAGCCGCAGTCCTCGGCCGTGTAGACTGCATCGAACGCGGCCTTGAGCTTCTCATTGCTCGCCGCAAAGCTCTCGTTGTCGACGTTCGAGAGGATGACCAGCTTGTAATGGCGCTTGAGGTACGCAAGGGCGGCGACGG
>PLUH01000207.1 GCA_003164825.1 Hyphomicrobiales bacterium | reverse complement strand
ACCATCGCCACAGACGCGCCAGGCTTCAGGCTCTCGGCGACCATCCGACGCTTCTCGTCGCTCGACCAGAAACGTCGCCGCCGCGCGCCTCTCTCCTCCGAAGATCCAGCCGACAGTTCCGGCTTCATCGATAGTGCCCACGATCGTTGATGGGCACTTAACCTCGTGCCACACCCCGCGCACTATCGCCGCCCGCCCGCTCCCGTACAGGCGGCCGCCACCGGAGGGTTACGTTGCGGAGCGCCGGGCGCAAACTAGAGAAGTCCGTGACGGTCCTAGATCTGACTCGAATTTGACAGGCAGGCGCGCTCAAACAGCCGCCCGTCCGGATGAGATCGATCTCTGCCGTTTCATCGCTCGGTCAATTCAGGCGGCAATGTGGCCGGGCTTCGGTTATGCGTCGAACCACGCATTCCGCATCGCCTCGCGCACCAGCGAGCCGACCCCAGGCGAATAGCGACGCCCCCTTACGCTGACGAGGCTTACTTGTCGCCAAAACTCAGGCTCGACCACCGGCAGGCCGATAACGCCGGGGTGCTTGACCATGTTCAAAGGCATGAATGCGAACCCCAGTCCGGCGGCGACCATGGCCAGGGTCCAGTCGTCGCGCTCGCTCCAATACACGGGTTTGCAGGTGACGCCCTTTTGCTCGAGAATCTTGTCGGCATAACCAGCGAACTCGCAGTTCATGCGATGGATATAGGATTCGCCATTCATCTCGCGGACAGGGAATGAGCCCGTCTTGGCGAGACGATGGCCGCGATGAACCGCGAGAACCATCCGCTCGCGAAACAGCGGAATCGAATGAATGTGGTCGTCGGGTTCCTCCCCCGGTAAAGCGTAGATGGCGACCTCGAGATCGCCGGCCAAAAGACGCGCCCGCAGTTCCTTTGCATTCGCATCGCAAAGCCTCAGCTCCACCTCAGGATGGCGGGCTCGGATATTGGCTATGAGATCGACGATCTCCTCTGGCGAGATCGTGCTCATGATCCCGAGTTTGAGCGGCCACTTTGTCGCGAACTCCTTGGACAAGCGCTTCGCCAGCTTCGAGTGGTCGTAAACCGACTGAAGGTGTGGACGCACCATGTGGCCAAGATCGGTGAGGTGCGTCGATTCGCGCTCGCGCCGGAAAAGCGGCCCTCCAAGCTCCTCTTCGAGAAGCTTGATCGCACGCGACAAGGAGGGCTGGGTCACATTGCACCGCTCGCTCGCCCGGGTGAAATTCAGCGCCTCGGCCACCGCGAGGAAATATCGCACCTGATGCATTTCCATGACGATGTCTCTCCTGCTTCTCTTCGCGATCGCCTGAGATTGTGTTCGCCAGTGGCTAGTAACCTGTTACAATCCATCGAACAGGTTGTACCGAGCGGTGAGCAACCTGTCAACTGCACAATGATAGGTTATACAATTTGAGCCCGCACTCCGTAATTCGAAAGGTCGTCGCGCCGGACAGAACGCCTGCATTCTTCATCGCCGACTCGCCCGGCCTCGATTTCCTCAACTCCATCGCCACGCCGGTCGATCGGCCCGTTGACTGGCTCGATAGCGGCGAAGGCCTCGCCGCGTGGCTCGCTGAAGCAAACCTTGTCCCGCAGGAGGCGCTGAATGCGGCGACTGAGAGAGCTGCGCTTGGAGAACTCGACAAAGTCGCTGGCAAAGCGCGCGCGCTGCGCGAGTGGTTCAGAGGCTTTGTGCGCAAGCACATGGGCCGCCCGCTTCCACCCGGGGCAATCCGCGAGCTCACCCCTCTGAATCGGCTTTTGGAGCGCGATGAAACATTCAGCCGGATAACAGTCGATCGCAATGGCGACGGCGGTCGTCTGGAGCTGCGAGTGAAGCGGCGGTGGCGATCCCCCGAGTCCTTGCTGCTGCCGATCGGCGAGGCGTTGGCGAAGTTCGTGTGCGAGGAGAATTTCGCTGACGTGAGGGCGTGCGAAGGACATAGCTGCACGCTGATGTTCGTCGACCACACGCGAAGGCGCGGGAGACGGTGGTGCAGCATGGCGATCTGCGGCAATCGCGCCAAGCAAGCCGCGCACCGCAACCGTCTCAAGAATGGGCGCTGAGGCAGTCGCTCTTTTTTCCGGTTCCGGCCTCGTCTTCAGGCCCCCGACCGAGCCGGCACGTTCGAGAACAGGAAGCCCAGCCCCTCGGCAAAAGTCGGATGGGCGAAATCGGCGTCCCGGAGTCGCGTATATGGCAAGTCCGCCATCATCGCCGTGTGCACAACCGCCATAACCTCGCCGGCCTCAGCGCCGATCATGGTGAAGCCGAGAATGCGGTCGTCATTCTCTCCGACAAGCGCCTTCATGAGGCCTTGGGTCAGGCCGGTCGCCTGCGCCCGCAGCACGGCGCTCATCGGCAACTTGGCGATGCGCGTCTTGACGCCCTGACGTTCGGCTTCGCGTTCGCTCAAGCCAACGTGCGCCAGCGGCGGATCGGTGAACATGCAATAGGGAATGAGCCGGTCGCGGGTGCTGCGCCGCCCTCCGCTGAGATTGTCGCGAACGATGCGAAAATCGTCTTCGGATATGTGGGTGAACATCGGGCTGCCGGCGCATTCGCCCAAGGCCCAGACATCCGGCGCGCTGGTCTCCAGCCGCTCGTTGACTTTAACAAAGCCGCGGTCGTCCAGGTCAACGCCAGCCTTGTCGAGCCCGATTGCCGCGGTGTTCGGAACACGCCCGGCCGCGACGAGGACGTGGCTGCCCTTGATCGTTTGCTCGCCGGCGCTCGTGCGCGCAACCAGGCTGACCTCTTGCCCGGACTGGCCGCTTACCTTGATGAGCTTGGCCGGGACATGGATTTGAACGCCTTCGTCGGCGAGAACCTGGCGGATTTCATGCGAGACTTCGGCGTCCTCCCTGCCCATCAGCTGCGTCCCTGCCTCAACGACAGTCACTTCACTGCCGAAGCGGCGATAAGCCTGCGCCAATTCGAGGCCTGCATATCCGCCGCCGATCACGATCAGATGCGCCGGCAAGATGTCGAGCTCGAGCGCTTCGATATGGGTCATCGGGTGAGCGGCCTCGAGTCCCGGAACGTTCGGAATTGCTGCGTGCGTGCCCACATTCAGGAACACCTGGGCGCCGACAAGGTTGCGCGTTCCTCCGTCATTCAGGCTCACTTCCAGCGTTTTCGGGGCGACGAAGCGCCCGGTCCCCATGATCAGTTCGGCGCCGCTCGTTTTGTAGTTGTGCAAGTGCGCCGCGACTTGCGCTTCGACCATGTCGCGCTTGCGCCGGACAACCTTCGCCATGTCGACCTTGACCGGGCCGGTCATCGCGCCGAATTGCCCGCCATTGCGCGCCACATGCGCGACCTCGGCGCTGCGAATTTCATTCTTGCTGGGCAGACAGGCGATGTTGGGGCAGGAGCCGCCGATCCACCTGCGCTCGACGACTGCGGTCCGCCGTCCCGATCGCGCCATGTGCCAGGCGGTGAGCTTGCCGCCGCCGCCGCTGCCAAGGATCAGAACGTCGATCTGTTCGGGTTGAGACACGAGCATCCTCCGCGATTCAGACATGAAGGGCCNNCCGCGTCACTCGGGTGAGCGGCCAACCGAGCGTGGCCCAAATAGACAAAGCCACGATGACTCACCGCGAGTTACGGTGACCGTACAAGTTTTGTTACTGCGACCGGCGCGATTTCCGGCGCAGAAATTTTCTTTGGCGATATCGAAGACGAGCATGGATAAGCGCGAGACGTCCATTCGGAATCTGGCGAAATGGGTTGACGATGTGCAAGGGCGGGCCGTGAAACGAGGCCACTTTTTTCCGAGGAGAACCCCAACCCAGAGCGCGGAATGGGTCCGACGGATTGTAAGTATTTGCCCACGACGCGCCAACCTGAGGGGTTGCCGATTGCGCCTGGAAGCGGCTGGGTAAAGGTCACTCAGCGCCGCCCGCCGGCAAGGGAGCGGCTCCGTCCTGCGAGACGGCGTCGATGTCCGCCGCGGTGATCGGCTGGTCGACGATGAAGAGATACGACCCCGCCGAAGCCACGCCGATCAGCGCGCCCACGACCAGCGCCGGCACGAACGAGCCGGTTTGCTGAACGATCAGCCCGGTGACGGTCGGGGCCAGCGCGCCGCCGAGATAGCCGCCGAAGTTCTGCATGGCGCCGATCGAAGCGGTGCAGTTTGTCGGGGCGGCGACCGAGCTCAGCGCCCAGGCGCAGGTGCTGGTGACATAGACGAGAAACAGCGACGCCGAAATGAACGCGATGGCGAGCGCGTTGCTGGTGACGAAGGCCGCGGCGACCGTGCAGGCCGCGGTGCCGCACAAGGCGATCGCGGCCGGAATCCTGCGGCTTTTCACNNCGCTCGATCTCGAGATAGCCGGGCAGCCAGGCGGTGTAGATCCAGGTCAGGTAGATGCAGCCGAAATAGCCGAGGATCATGCCCCAGGTGGTCCGGAAGCGGAACAATTGCTTCCATTCCC
>PLUH01000032.1 GCA_003164825.1 Hyphomicrobiales bacterium | reverse complement strand
GCCCTCCGAAGGCAGAGGTCACAGGTTCGAATCCTGTCGGGCGCGCCAAGTAATTTCAGTGAGTTAGGTCTTCATCGTGTAACCGGGGCAAATTGCCGGGCGGAAAGAGAGTGTTAACGAAGGCTTGATTCAAGCGATGCATGTCGAGTGGGGCAAGGGATTCGCTTGAATGCATGACGCCGACCGAGTTGGTCGGGCTGGTTCGCCGATTGGTTGGCGAAGTGAAGCGGTTGCGGGCGGAGAATGAGAAGGTCAGCGCGGCGTTGGTGGGGCTGCGGGTTGAGAACCAGACGCTGAAGGACGAGATCGCGCGGCTGAAGCAATTGCCGCCGCGTCCGCCGATGAAGCCTTCCGGAATGGAGAGGGCGACGGATCGGCCAGAGGGCGGAGCCGAGCGCGACGAGGATGGGGCGTCGAAGCGGCGGCGCGGCCCCGGGGTCTCCAAGCTTTCGGTTGACCGCACGGAGACGCTTTCGGTCGCCGCTCCGGCGGGCTCGCGCCATAAGGGCTTCGAGGACATCATGGTTCAGGACCTGGTGCTGAAGGCCGAAACGACGCGCTATCGGCGCGAGCGGTGGGAGACGCCGGACGGCGAGCGGCTGATTGCGCCGCTGCCGGCGGGGATTGTCGGGGGCTGCGGTCCGCATCTGCATCGTCTGGTGCTGATGCTTCATTTTCAGGGCCAGATGACCTGCGAGAGGATGGTGTCGCTTCTGACCGGCCTTGGTCTTATGATCTCCAAGCGCCAGGTGGTGCGGCTTGTGACCGCCAAGCTCGACAGCTTCCGCAGCGAAGATGAAGCGGTGCTGCGGGCGGGACTTGCCGGCGCGCCCTTCATCACCGTCGACGACACCGGCGCGCGCCATGCCGGCAAGGGCTGTTTCACCACCCACATCGGCTCCGATCGGTTCGCCGCATTCCGCACCGGGTGCGGGAAATCGCGCTTGGCTTTCTTGGGTCGTCTGCTTGGCGGCGGGGCCCGCTATGTGATCAACGCGGCGGCGATCGCCTACATGCGCGGCGCTGATCTGCCGCGCGACGTCATCGACAAGCTCGCCGGCCATGCTTCGCTGGCGTTCGGCACGCACGAGCAATGGATGGAGCACTTGCGCGCGCTCGGCATCGCCGATCTCAGAGCGACGCCCGACCCGGTGCGGGCGACCAGCGAAGCGGCGCTGTGGGGAGCCATCGAGGCCGAGGGCCTGCTCGGACATGCCGTCATCGTCTCCGACGACGCCGGCCAGTTCCGCCTCGGCGATCACGCGCTCTGCTGGGTCCACGCCGAGCGCCTCGTCCATAAGCTTGTTCCCGCCAACGATAAGCAAAGCAACGCCGTCGAGGTCGCCCGGCGGATGATCTGGTGGTTCTATCGGCGCTTGAAGGAGTACAAGCGCGCCCCGAGCCCGCAACAGGCGAGCCTCCTGCGCGGGCAATTCGATCGCATCTTCAAGCGCCGAACCGGCTATGCGATGCTCGACCGTCTGTTGAAGCGCCTCCTCGGGCGCAAAGACGAACTTCTGCGCGTACTCGAACGGCCGGAAATCCCCCTCAACACCAACGCCTCGGAAAACGATATCCGCGCCTTCGTCACCAAGCGCAAAATCTCCGGCGGAACCGTCAGCGAAAAGGGCAGACAAGCTCGCGACGTCATGCTCGGCCTCGCCAGGACCTGCATCAAACTCAAAATCCCCTTCTTCGACTATCTCGGCGACCGGCTCGCCATTCCAGGACCCCCCGTCCCACACCTCGCAACCCTCCTCACTCCCCCTCCAACCTGACCAACGCCCGGCAATCTGCCCCGGTTACCAAAACAGGGTCCGATCGAACCGCGCCGCTCCTCCCGCTCCACAATCGGGCTTCCCGCAGAGGATAGCGCGATATTTCTGATTATCGCAAGACATTTCGCTTTTTTCTTCTCTCGGCTCCTTCCCGCGCCAGCGATCAGATCAGCTTCATGCCGCGCAGCGACGCGTGGCCGTCGCGGCCGACGATGATGTGGTCGTGGACGGCGAGGCCCAACGTCTTGGCGACGGCGATTATCTCCAAGGTCATCTTGATGTCTTGGGTCGATGGCGTCGGATCGCCGGAGGGGTGATTGTGCACCAGCACGATCGCGGTCGCCGACAGTTCGAGCGCCCGGCGCATAACTTCGCGCGGGTAGACCGGAGTGTGATCGACGGTGCCCGACCCTTGAATCTCGTCGGCGATCAGCCCATTCTTCCGGTCGAGAAAGAGGACCCGGAAGATTTCACGCCCCTCGAACGCCATCGACGTGCGGCAGTAGTCGATCACCTCGCTCCACGAGCCCATCGGCAGCCGCTTCTTGACCGCGCCCTTGGCGAAGCGCTGCGCCGCGGCCTCGACGATCTTGAACTCGGCGACCGCGCCCGCGCTCATCCCCTCGACTTCGGCTAACCGTCCCGGCTCCGCCGCGATCGCCTCGGCGAACGAGCCGAAGCGGGTGACAAGGGCCTTCGCCAGCGGCTTCACGTCGCGGCGCGGGATGGCGCGAAAGAGGATCAGTTCGAGGAGTTCGTAATCGGCGAGGGCGCCAGCGCCGGCTTCCCTGAGGCGCGACCTGAGCCGCTCGCGGTGGCCATGATAATGCGGCGCTTCGCCCTCGCCGCCCTCCGGCTCTGGGGGCGACTGCGGCCGGCCTGCCGCCGGCGCCGGCGCGCCGGCCTCGTGCAGCTGGATACGCCGTCCTCCGCGGCGCCCGTGATAAGTCTTGGCGTCCCTGCCGGCTTCCGAGGTCATCGGATCGGCGCGCGGTCGGCCCCCGTGGGCGAAAGGGTGAAAATCTCGTACCCCGTCTCGGTCACCCCGACCGTATGCTCGAATTGCGCCGACAGCGATCGGTCGCGCGTCACCGCCGTCCAGCCGTCGGAGAGAATCTTCACCCCGTAACCCCCGAGATTGATCATTGGCTCGACGGTGAAGAACATGCCGGGGCGAAGCGGAGCGCCTTCGCCCTTCCGCCCGACATGGAGGATGTTCGGTTCGTCGTGGAACAATCGGCCGAGGCCGTGGCCGCAAAAATCGCGCACCACCGAGCAGCGCTCCGCCTCGGCGTAGGTCTGGATGGCGAAACCGATGTCGCCGGTCGTCGCGCCGGGCTTGATTGCCTCGATCCCGCGCATCATCGCCTCGTAGGTGACGTCGATCAGGCGCTGCGCGCGCCGCGGCGCCTCGCCGGCGATGAACATCCGGCTCGCGTCGCCGTGCCAGCCGTCGACGATCAGGGTCACGTCGATGTTGAGGATGTCGCCGTCGCGCAGCGGCTTGTCGTCGGGAATGCCGTGGCAGACGACATGGTTGATCGAAATGCAGACCGACTTGCGATAGCCACGATAATTGAGCGGCGCCGGGTAGGCGTCGTGATCGCGCGCGAACTCGAACACGAACTTATCGAGGCTCGCGGTCGTGACCCCGGGTTTGACGAGCGGCCCTATCAGGTCGAGCGCCTCCGCGGTCAGCGCCCCAGCCTTGCGCATCGGGACGAAATCTTCCGGCCGATACAACCGGATCTGCCCGCTGCGGCGGCCGACCTTGTCGCCCGCTTGCACGAATGTCGTCGAGGTCGTCACCGCACCGTTCCCTTGCCGTCTTTCGGAAACCTTACACATATGCCCTGCTTCGCGTCGAACACAAGGCGCCCGCGTGGGCCCGCGAGGATTCCTTCGCTCCGCGCGCGGGCGGCAGACTTTCCCTGACTTCATGATAGCCTCGCGCCTTGCTGCCTCGCGCGCCAAAGGAACCTGGCGATGGACAAACCGACGACCGTGACCGCCGCCGTGCTCGTGATCGGCGACGAAATCCTCTCCGGCCGCACCAAGGACCGCAACCTCGGCTATATTGCCGAGTATCTGACGAAGATCGGCGTCGACGTTAAGGAGGCGCGCGTCGTCCCCGACGTCGAGGACGAGATCGTCGCGGCCATCAACGCGCTGAGACCGCGTTATGACTACGTGGTGACGACCGGGGGCATCGGGCCGACCCACGACGACATCACCGCCGACGCGGTCGCGCGCGCCTTCGGCGTCCCGATCGGCGAAGACCCGCGGGTTATCGCCGCCATGCTCCAGCGCTACGCGACCGGCGATCTGACGCCCGCGCGGCGGCGCATGGCGCGCATCCCGGCGACTGCCGAGCTGATCGAGAACCCGGTCTCGATCGCGCCGGGTTTTCGCATCGGCAACGTGTATGTCATGGCCGGCGTCCCCGCCGTCATGCAGGCAATGCTCGACTTCGCCGTGAAGTCGATGAAAACGGGCGCCGCAATGCGGGTCGAGACGATCGAGGCGGGCGGGATTCCGGAGGGCCGGTACGGCGACGCGCTCGGCGTGATCGCCGCCGCCCATGCCAATGTGTCGATCGGGTCCTATCCGTCTTACAGGGACGGGCGCTTCAACAACCAGATCGTGGTGCGCGGCAAGGACGAGAGCGCCGTTGCGGCGGCGAAGGCGGCGGTCGAGGCCATGCTCGCCGAGTTTTCGCGAGACGCCGCGGCCCGCTGAGGCGCGCCCGGCGACCGCCAAAGCGAAAGGTGTTGATCCAGCGCGGCGGCTGCTCGCCCCTCGCCGTCGCCCTTGCTATGGAGAAGGCGATCCTCACGCCAGGGAGCCGACATTTGACCGCTGCCCGCGACAAGGCCTTTCCGGTTTCATGGGACCAGTTCCACCGCGACGCGCGCGCGCTCGCCTGGCGCCTCGCTTCGGCGGGCCCGTTCGACGCCATCGTCGCCATTACCCGCGGCGGTCTCGTCCCAGCGGCGATCGTCGCGCGGGAGCTCGAAGTGAGGGTGATCGAGACCGTCTGCATCGCCTCCTATCACGACTACAAGACGCAAGGGGGCCTCAAGCTGCTCAAGGCGATCGCCCCGGAGATCGCCCGCCTCAATGACGGGGCGAAGATCCTGATCGTCGACGACCTCGTCGATACCGGCGCGACCGCCAAGATGGTGCGCGAGATGCTGCCGAGAGCCCATTTCGCCACCGTCTACGCCAAGCCGCTCGGACGGCCGCTGGTCGACACCTTCATCACCGAAGTCAGCCAGGACACCTGGATCTATTTTCCCTGGGACATGGGCCTCGCCTTCCAGCCGCCGATCGCCGGCCCCGGCTGAGCCGTCTTGCCGGCGAGGTTCATTTTCGCGGCGAAATGTGAAACAAGCGCGCTCCAGGCGGACGTGGCGAAACCGGTAGACGCAAGGGACTTAAAATCCCTCGGCCGCGAGGCTGTGCGGGTTCGACCCCCGCCGTCCGCACCAAGCTCGCGACCTAGACGACTCTTGCGCGACGATAGCCCAACCAGCCAAGGCCCAGGAAGCCGAGGAACATCATCGCCCAGGTCGAAGGCTCCGGCACGCCTGACCCGAAATACGGCGTGTCGGCAATATTGTAATTGAAGGCGAAGCCGGGAGGGTCTCCGCCGCCGCTCGTATAAGAGTAAGTGAGATCGACGAATTGAGCCCCTGCGGAAGCGAAAATCAAGGGGTTATCTGTCATGTTAAACAAATTTTCTGCACAAATCAGGGTAGAGCAAGTAAAATTGTGGCTGAATCCATCGCTCGCGGTGACTTCGAGCGTCAGAGAAGCGAAGCTTGTACCGGAGAAGTTGTAGTCGACGAGATTGAGATAGATAGGTTCCGTCGAAGTCGTGGTAAAATTGATATCTGCCGTGGCTTCCAGCGTCTCGACCGATCCGGCGACGGGNNACCGCGCGGCGCTCTGGTGGGCATACCCACCCCTGTCTCTGGCGGCACGCTACTTCCCATCCATTCCGCTCGATGTGCTCGAAGCGCTGGCCGGACCCAATACTGGCGCAGAGGCTACCGCCTCCGCGGACCATCCGGCGCCGTTGTTGACCTGGCTCGTCGCCGAGACCGCGCCGGCCGTCGCGTTATCGACCGTGGCCGATGCGCTTGCGGATCCAGGTGTTGCGCCGAAGCCGCCGCTTGCGTCCGCGGTCGCCGAGCCGCCAGCCCCGTTCCCCGTGACGTTGACGACGGCGGAAGCGTTGCCGCCCTTCCCGGGGTAGCCGCTGGACTTGGAGCCGCTATTGCCACCATTGGCGGTGGCCGACCCGACCACGTCTGCAGAGGCGCCCGGCGCGTTGTCCACGAGCGTTACTGCGGCGGTTCCATTGCCGCCCTTGCCGACCGTCCCATTGTCAGTGCCGCCACCGGCGCCGCCATTCGCGGTGACGCTGCCGGTCAAATTGCTTGCCGTATCGCTGCTGACGCTGAAGGTCGAGGTGGCGTTCCCGCCGGCGCCGCCCGCTCCGGAGGGCGCTCCGCCGCTAGTGGCCCCGCCGGCGCCGCCGAAGGCATCCTGCGTAATAGTCAAATGCCCATCCGCCCCGGTGGAGCTTGCGGGCGCATTGGCGATGCTCGCCGAGCCGCCGGNNCGGTATTGCCGGCGCCGGAGGCGGACCCGCCCGCGCCGCCCGTGGCGGTCGCAGTCGAGTACTCCACAAACGAACCGCTGGACGATGCTATGCTCGCGGCGTTGGCGCCGCCGCCTGCACCCCCGGAGCCGTTTAGCGAGGAGCCGCCCGCGCCGCCGACCGCTGTGGCGGCATTGACGCCGGCGAACAAGGTTATCCTCGGCGAGGTCACGTTCGTCGTCGCCGTCGCCGTTCCACCGGCGGCGCCGGTTCCCGATCCGGTGCTGCCACCCGCCCCGCCGTTTGCGGTGCTGACGCTGAAGGCCTCGCCAGTGCTGGTCAAGGTGGTCA
>PLUH01000041.1:4876-5081 GCA_003164825.1 Hyphomicrobiales bacterium | reverse complement strand
TCGGCTTAGCCCACGCCGAGTCGGCAGCGTCGTCATTTGTGGGCCTCTGCCGCGCAGGCTGCGCAGCAATGCTGCTCGGTCCAGTCCGCTCGCTCTGGCGGACACCAACGTTTCCCTGATCGAAGCGAACCGCAACCCATAACGTATCGATTTCATCTCGCGAGAGGCCGCAGCGGCAACCTCAGCCCCTGTGAGGCTTCGTTCT
>PLUH01000041.1:0-4857 GCA_003164825.1 Hyphomicrobiales bacterium | reverse complement strand
CTCCTAATAGTTATCTGCCATATCAGGCCAAATGCGGACGAATAGAATTATCTTCTTCGGTGACTTCTAATGAAAAGCTCGCCAAAAGTCCTAACAAGCGCAGCATTCGATCCCCAGACCTTCCTGGCGTTGATCGGCGATGGTCAGTCGGTAACAACCTATGTGGATCGGCAGTCCGTATTTGCACAAGGGGATCCCGCAGACGCTATTTTTTACATTCACAAGGGGAAGATCAAACTCACAGTTGTTTCCCAGGAAGGGAAGGAGGCCGTCGTCGCTATCCTTGAGAGTGGTCAATTCTTCGGCGAGGGTTGTCTAGTAGCGCAAACGTCTCGAATGGCCTCGGCAACGGCGATGGGTCAATGCTCGATCGCCAGGCTGGAAAAGCGAGTCGTCGTCGGAAAGCTGCGTGAAGAACCCGCGTTCTCCGCGCTCTTCATAACATATCTTCTGAGCCGCAGCGTGCGCATGGAAGCAGATTTAATCGATCAGCTCTTCAACTCGAGTGAGAAGCGTTTGGCCCGGCTTCTCTTGCTTTTGGCCAATTTCGGCAAAGAAGGAAAACCGGAGCCCATCATTGCCAATATCAGCCAAGAGACGCTCGCCGAGATGATCGGCACCACGCGTTCACGCGTCAGCTCTTTCATGAACAAGTTTCGACGCTTGGGCTTCATCGATTACAATAGCGATGGCCTGAGCGTGCACAGCTCTCTACTGAACGTCGTTTTGCACGACTGAACGCATAAGGAACAACCGCGCGGCGAACAATTGGGAAATTCGTCAAGATACAAGGACCTGTTGAGTCTAGCGACTCGGTGGCAGCAATTGAGGGGGCTCTGACGGGGCTCCCATCCGAGGCGCGTGGGCTTGGAGTGCGTATTCCACGGCATCGTGAGCGCCGATTCCAGACGATCGTGAGCGCTCAGTCCACGCGATCATGAGCACCGATTCCACGCGATCGTGAGCAGTCATTCCACGGGATCGTGAGCAGCCTGTGGATGATCCTGGCGGGCGCGTCCGCCGACAATCCCAGCGGCCTATGGGCCCTCGTCCAACAGCGAGGGGTCCATGCCAACCGAGAGATTGTCGATGCGGAAGATCCGCGATGTCCTGCGTTTGAAGTTCGAGAGCGGGTTGAGCGAGCGCGTGATCGGGCGCGCCATGTCGCTCAGCAACGGGTCTGTGAACTCGTATCTCCAGCGCGCCCGCATGGCGGGCTTGGGCTGGCCCTTGCCGGACGGGCTCGACGACGCGGCGCTGGAGCGCCTTCTGTTCCCGCCGGCTGCGGCCCCGGATGCGGCGGGCGCTCGTGCGCGACCGGAATGGGCGGCGCTCGACAAGGAGATGCGGCGCAAGGGCGTCACCCTGGCGCTCTTGTGGGAGGAGTATCGCGCCGCTCATCCGGACGGGTTCGGCTACAGTTGGTTTTGCGAGCAATACGGCGCCTTCAAGAGCCGGCTGCGCCCGTCGATGCGGCAAAGCCATGCCGCCGGCGAGAAGGTGTTCGTCGACTTCGCCGGCGACACGATCGACGTCATCGACCCTTCGACCGGCGAGGTGCGGCCGATGAAGCTGTTCGTCGCCGCCATGGGCGCGTCGAGCTACATCTTCGCGCAGGCGCGGCCGAGCGAGCAGATCGCCGACTGGATCGGCGCGCACGTGGACCTGCTCGCTTTCCTGGGCGGCGCGCCGAAGTTCGTGGTCTGCGACAATCTCAAGGCCGCGGTCACCAACCCGGACCGCTACGAGCCGGGCCTGAACCGCAGCTATCTGGAGTTCGCCGACCACTACGGCGTGGCGATCCTGCCGGCGCGGCCTTACAAACCGCGCGACAAGGCCAAGGTCGAGCAGTCGGTCCTGATCGCCGAGCGCTGGATTCTGGCCAGGCTGCGCAATCGGCGGTTCTTCAGCGCCGCCGATCTCAACGTCGCGATCGCCGAACACGTCGGCGACATCAACGTCCGCGTCATGAAGGGTTACGACGCGAGCCGTGTCGAACTCTTTACGGCCATCGACAAGCCGGCGCTGAAGGCGCTGCCCGACGAGCCCTACGCCTTCGCCGTCTGGAAGCGCTGCCGCGTCGCCCCCGACTACCATGTCGAAGTCGACGGCCACTGGTATTCCACGCCGTTCCGGCTGATCCGCGAACTCGTCGACGTCCGCGTCGCCGACAAGACGGTCGAGATTTTCCACAAGGGACAACGCGTCGCCAGCCATCCGCGGGCGCCGAACCGCCGCGGCCATACGACGATCGCCGAGCACATGCCGAGCGCTCACCGGCGCCACGCCGCGTGGACGCCGGCCCGCGTCATCACCTACGCCGAGAAGATCGGGCCCTCGACCGCCGCCCTATGCGAGGCGATCATGATCGCCCGCCCTCATCCGGAGCAGGGCTTTCGCACCTGCCTGGGCATCCTCGCTCTGACGCGAACCTATGGCGGCGCGCGCGTGGACGCGGCCTGCCGGCGCGGCGTCTCGATCAAGGCGCGCTCCGTCGCCTCCATCCGCTCGATCCTCAAGAACGGCCTCGATCGCGCTTTCCTTGATGAGGACGGGCGTTCGGACCGCGAGCCCGTCCGTCACGCCAACATCCGCGGCCGCGGCTACTTCCACTGACCAGAAAGGATACGCGATGCTTGCCCATCCAACGCATGAACGTCTGATCGCCCTCGGCCTGCCCGGAATGGCCAAGGCATTCGAGGACCAGCGCCGATCGCCCGACATCGCCGCCCTCTCGTTCGAGGAGCGGATCGGCCTGATGGTCGATCGCGAGGCGGCCGAGCGCGACACCAAACGCTTGGCCACGCGCCTCAAGTTCGCCGCGCTGCGGCAGAACGCCGTCGTCGAGGATGTCGACCTGCGAACCCCACGCGGCATCGACCGCGCCCTGTTCCAGAAGCTCGTCGCCGGCGACTGGATCGACCGCGCCGAAGGGCTTTTGATCACCGGGCCGACCGGCGTCGGCAAAAGCTGGATCGCCTGCGCGCTCGGCCACAAGGCTTGCCGGGATGGGAGAAGCGTCCTCTACCATCGGGCGCCGCGCCTGTTCGAGGCCTTGGCGCTCGCCCGCGGCGATGGCCGCTACGGCCGCATGCTCAAAGCCCTCGCTCGCGTCCAGCTCCTGATCCTGGACGACTGGGGCCTTTCCGTCCTCACCGAGCCGGAACAGCGCGACGTCCTCGAGATCCTCGAAGACCGTCATCAGCGCGCGTCCACGATCGTCACCAGTCAGGTTCCGGTCGAGCAATGGTGCGAGGTCATCGGCAACCCCACCCTCGCCGACGCCATCCTCGACCGCCTCGTCCACAACGCCCACAGGCTCCCGATGACCGGAGAAAGCATGCGAAAGCTCGCCGCCAGGAAGCGTGTCCTTGACGACGCCTCCAAGGCCTGAATCAATGTCGCCGTCGGCGACGCGCCTGCCGCTCACGATCGCGTGGAACGCGCGCTCATGATGCCGTGGAATGGCTGCTCACGATCCCGTGGAACGGGTGCTCAGCATCCGTGGAATGCGCAGCCGCGACGCTCTGTGTCGTCGCCGAGTCGAGGGCGTTATGGAAACGCCGTAAGGTTTTGTATGCGAACCCTTTTTCGCGTTTAACCGAGGTTCCGCAAGATCCACGAACACTTGGGCCTAATCCACACGGGCGGCGACGCTCTGACGGATCGGCAGGCCGGCCACGGACGGCGGAAGACCGCCTGCTGACCAACTGCGATCGCTCAATCGATCACAGTGTCGCCGGGTATATCGATGATCGGCACGCGGGGTTCGATCGTCGATAATTGCGCTTCGCACCAATCGGCTGCGGCGCGCATGTCGGCAACAAGATCGCGATGCTTGCCGTCAACGACGTAATACGCTTCCCAGCGTTTCGGAACGCGCCGCATTGCCCCTTCTGGGCTAAACTCGGCCAGGCGAAAGCCCGCCGCTGCCGGAAATGCACCCTTTTTGAGGATCAGGTCGCGCGAGTTCTTGATGAACGAGATTTCCTTGCCGTCCATCGGTGTGCGCTGCTTCCATTCGTCGGTTGTGGTTTTGTCCTCCGGGAAGACGCTGCTTCGCGAAGCGTCACACCGCCGGCTCGGCGTAAGGTATGTTGCGCCCACCATAGCGCCGAACACGCACGTTCGCCTGCTCCGCGTGTCCATAGAAACCTTCAAGGACGCAGAGGCGCGAGCAATAGGCGCCGATCAAAGCCGAGGCCTCGTCGGTCAAGACCTTCTGGTAGGTGCAGGTCTTGATGAACTTACCGACCCAGAGGCCGCCCGTATAGCGCGCGGCTTTTCCGGTAGGCAGCGTGTGGTTCGTGCCGATAACCTTGTCTCCAAACGCGACATTGGTGCGCGGGCCAAGGAACAGCGCTCCGTAGTTGCGCATCCTGGCCAGGAAATAGTCCGGATCGCGCGTCATCACCTGTACGTGCTCGCTGGCGATGCGGTCGGCCTCAGCGGCCATCTCGTCGTCGCTCTCGCAGACGATGACCTCGCCGTAGTCGCGCCAGGATATCGCCGCGAACTCCGCCGTCGGAAGCACGGTCAGAAGCCGCTCGATCTCAAACATCGTCGCGCGAGCGAGCTTTTCCGATGTGGTCAGAAGAACGGCGGGCGTATTGAATCCATGCTCCGCTTGCCCGAGCAAGTCGGTCGCGCAAATCTCGGCGTCGACGCTGTCGTCGGCGATGACGAGCGTCTCTGTCGGTCCGGCGATGAGGTCCATGCCCACGCGCCCGAACAATTGCCGCTTGGCTTCGGCCACATAGGCGTTGCCGGGCCCGACGATCTTGTCGACGCGCGCGATGGTAGCCGTGCCGTAGGCGAGCGCGCCGATCGCCTGGGCGCCGCCGACGCGATAGATCT